>JAKZSX010000150.1:0-4197 GCA_047517405.1 Candidatus Poribacteria bacterium
GATCGAAATTCAGGATGCGTCAGGCGACGCCATCCCCGGCTTTGGATTGGACGATTGCCCAGAAGTCTTCGGTGATGCGCTCGAACGGACAGTATCGTGGAAGGGTGGCGCGGATGTGAGTCAGCTTTCAGGGCAGCCTATTCGCCTCCGATTTCTGCTAAAAGATGCAGACCTCTATTCAATTCGGTTCAGTTGATGCCTTGCATTTTCGAGTCAATGATAATAGGACTCCGTACTGTTTTTAGTTCGCTTTTTTTGGTGTATTTTTTTCCCTCATTATGAGTAGATTTTAGGTGGCGTTTTGGTGTCTTTTAGATGGGATATGAGACGTCTAGCTTAACATGAGGTTAGTAAAAGGAGGGACGGAATGTGTTTTGATACAATATATTCTGAGTTTACACCACTAGTAATACCCGCACGTAGAGCAAAAGTGCAGTATCTAGAAGGACATACACCTAGGTGGAGTAGGATGATGTCTGTAAATGTTTGGGTCGGTGGTGTCCAAGAGGTGGACTTTAGTGATTGGTATGAAAATCTGGCTTCGGGATCGACATTTGAGGTTCAGGTTGCGTCGGACATCTATGGAAATAGTAGAGAAGAAGCCGAGAAAAAGTTACGCGCTGAAATTGTAGATGATGGGATGACACCGATAGCGCGATTTAGGGCTGAAAATAGAGAGATAAGTGAGAAGGAATTTGTATATTATAGACTGATACTTATAACACCGGGCGGAACAAGATACCCGTCAGTATGGTTTCAGATAGTAATTACACCGACTAAAGAGCAGGCAGAAAGAGAGTATGCCGTAAACTTCTTGCTACCTATAGTGAGTTGAACTTGTCTTTTTCTTGACTTGTGCTATAATGTTTATTGAGAGTAAGGGCTTGAGCTATCAGACTCCATTGTAAAGGAGATGATAGCATGAGTAAGCCAAAGTGTCTCCACTGACCTAAAATAAGGAGACCGAGTTTTCGTCAAAAACTCGGTCTCTGTGTTTGTGCTTATCGATGTAGTAACTGGGAATTAATTTAAGTTAGAATTAAGGGGTGGGTGCGTCTTCCCGCAATAGTCCTTCTGCCTTTAGCTCGCTCCAAAGATCCGCAGGGATGGGGTATTCAAATATTTCGACATTCGACTGAACGTGCTCTGGGGTGAGACCACCCGGAATCGCTGCAGCGACGATTGGGTGCGCTAGCGGGAACTGTAACGCGGCTGCCCGTAGCGGCACGCTATGTCGATCACAGACAGCTTGAATGCGCCGCGTTTTTTCCAATATCTCAGGGGGTGCCGGGGCATAGGCGTAATACGCATTCTCCGTCGCGCCTGTCGCCAGAATGCCAGAGGCGAATACCGCGCCAATCACCACACCAACGCCGCGTTCCTCGCACTGTGGAAATTCAGCGTCTAAAACATCCTGATCTAACAGCGTATACGGCATCGCGACGATAAAGAAATCGAGGTCTACCATCTCCAAAAAGCGCGGGATGGTGCCCAATGCGTTCACGCCAGCCCCCACCCCTTTGATCTGCCCGCTGGAACGAAGTTCCTCAAGTGCGCGCCAACCGCTAGTGCCGAGCTGCACCATATGAGCGTTAATCCGTGTATCGTTCACGTGAAATAGGTGGTCGAGATCGTGGATAAGAAGGAGATCGACAGAATTCAAACTGAGCCGCTGAAGACTGTCTTCATAGGAACGCATGATCCCGTCGTAGCTATAGTCAAAATAAAGATCGAAAGGCAGTCCCCCAGCCCACATCCCTTGGTCGAAATTATCGGGGTCACGCGTCGCTCGTAGCACACGTCCGATTTTGGTAGAAAGCACAAATTCATTACGTGGCTGTTGGCGGAGAAAATGTCCGAAACGATGCTCACTCTTCCCGTAGCCGTAGAACGGTGCCGTGTCGAAATAGCGCAAGCCGGCATCCCATGCCCCTTGCAGCGTTGTCTGCGCTTGCGTTTCGCTGATAATCTCAAAGAGATCTCCTAGCGGTGCCCCGCCGAAACCCAGTTGGGTTAAGGGGACCCCTGTACTTCCTAAGTTGTTTGTTGCTATGTTGCCCATTTACATCCCTCCAAACTAAATTTGGTATTTGTTATCAGTAGAATGATACCAATCGGTAATCTGTGACACAATCTGAGCAGGTATATTGCTCAAGGTACAAAATAGCAGCATATTCGCAAATATCAATGGATGTACCTTAATCTTCTCATTTTTTCTCGCGTACCTGTTGAATCTGGTTTGCGAGCGTCTCGACATCTGGAACAGTAAGCCATTGATGTCGATCTATAGAGTAATTGCCCTTCCCCGTTTCGTACTGATGGAGAAAACGGATCATACCAGCAGGTCCAAGTTTACCCAAAAGTGCTTCAATACCGAGTTCATGAATCTGATTCGCTGTCAGGTCTCGTATATTCATTTTCAGTCACCTCCTGTAACCACGTGAGCGGGTTTTCGACACGGATGCGAAGTTGCGGGCTGATACTTTTTGCCTTTCTTAGCATTTGGTCATCCGTTGTTAAAAGCAGATCTGCATTACCGCTTTCGGCGCAGGCGAGATGCAAAGCATCAAACGGCTTAAACCCCAACGATTCCAGATGTTTGCCTCTTGATGTCTCCGTTGTGCCAACGGAAATCACTTGATGAACGTAATTTAATAGAAATTTGACTTGAAGGCGTTGTCTCAAATCAAGGTTTTGGTCGGCTTCAAACGTGGAAACTTCACTGGAAATCCATTGCCATTGCCCTGCGTAAAAATGCTCGATAATCAGCACGATAGCTTCAGTTTCAAGGCGAATCCGAGGCTGTGTCTGATCATCAAAAGGACGACTCAAACAACAAAGGACGACTCAAACAACAATTGTCTATATAGATTTTCCACTGTTTCAGCATCGCTTGCATTCGTTGAACTTCTACTCTGCGTCCTTCAAAATCACTAGGAGATTCTTGAATACCAATGATTTTCTCACAACCCTCACCAGATTTCAAGCATTTTTTAATTCAAGCGACTCCTTGCGGGGCTTAGATTAAAGATCCGCATCAAATCGATAAGTTGGTTCCCAACCCAGCAGCTTTTCTGTCCGTGCCACGTCTCCTTTTTTATAGCCCCCCGGTGTGGCAAATATATAAAAACAATCGTAGCTAATATCCGGTGTCTCTAGGGCGCGTTTTAGCGCGGACGCAACATCTCGTCTATCAATCGTGCCATAATAGTAGCCGTTGACAGGATTGCCATCGGTCGTGACCATTTTATCCGAATCAATGATGCCCCAAGGTCGGATACATGCGATGGACAAACCGTGTTGTTCGTGATAATTTCGGGCGAGCTCTTCCTGCAGCACCTTAGAAAGATCGTAGGAGCCGTAGGCTTTGAGGGGATATAAATCGTGTGTGAGGAAAGTGTCCTCCGGATAACCTCCATGGACCGCCCCACTGGATGTGTGGACGAATCGCTCGATCTGGCATACACGCGCAGCTTCAAGCAGGTTGAACAAACCCCGTACATTAATATCAAAGCCGGGACCGTCCATGCCGTAACTGTTATTGGGTGCCATAATCGTATTGACAACCGCATCATGGCCAGCCATTACGGTTTCAAGCGTTGTATAGTCAAGTACATCCCCTTGAACGGCGTTGTCGTAGTCAACCACCGGACGAATGTCAAAAGCAGTCACGTCATGGTCTTGGCTCAGGATATCGACTGCAGCGCGTCCCACAAAGCCAGCTGCACCTGTCAGCAATATTTTCATAGTAATTCCCTCAGCTTATATACTGGATTATCGACGAGAAGATACAGTGTCTGTTCACATGTTGCATGTTTTAAGTGTGTCTAACACATTTCTAACTCATTATTGTTCATAACTCCTCGACTTGTCAAGCGGTTCATCGACGAGGGTATTGGGCAGCGTAATTTTTCCGTTGACGTGATACCCAATCATCTGTATGATAGACGCCTTGAGGTGATACCTTCCCATTCTATAGTGTAGAGGGAGGCAGCACGCTTGCCCTATACGCGCTAAACAAGATCCAATAGATTGAAAATAAAATTAAAGGAAGTCAAGCAATAATGGAAAACAGCGGGACACGGTTAGCAGGCAAAGTTGCCATTGTCACCGGAGCGGGGAGCCGTACCCCGGTAGATGGCGTTGGACGAGCGACATCAATCCTCTTTACTAGGCAGGGCGCCAAGGTCTTGCTGG
>JAKZSX010000151.1:0-11817 GCA_047517405.1 Candidatus Poribacteria bacterium
CACCTTGCGAATCGTTTATAGACGCTGTTCCAATTGCCGTATGGTTTAGGTAACAGTCGCCATTGACTGCCACTGCGAGTTATCCAAAGCACCGCATTGATAAACCGTTTTAAGTGTGTTTGTTGTCCGGTATAGATGTCAGGACAGGTTTTAAGGAATCCTACTATTTTTGACCATTGCCTATCAGATAGGGTGAATGTTGACATATCCATATTATGACACAAATGTCAACACGCCCTAGTCGAATATCTCGACTTGCGGGGTATAGGACATATCTTCATCGAGTGGGTAGATCGGTCGCCGGACAATTTTGTGACCTAGCGTCTTAATGTTGGGACTCGCTGCACCCGGTACGTCGATAGTCATGTTTCGGATAGCCCACTCGTCATAAAATTCATAGGGTGTATGCGGCAACTTTTGGATAATGACATCGAACGTCTTCGGGTCCTGGCCAAGAGCGGGATACATCCACCGATCGCACAATATACCGCCTTGGGTAGCAACGACGATAGTGATGTTGCCGGTCCTGAGAACAGCTATAGGCACATCGTCTCTCATAGCGAGGGCTTCCACTGTGACCTCCACATCTATCGGGGTAAAACGGGGGTCTTTCGTGCCGCCGAGCGGTACGGTGATGGTGCTGCCTAAACCCACCTCCATCGCTTTCTTAATCGCCGGTTCATCTCGGATAGGAAAAAGAACCCGTCCCGTGTAGTCGCTCTCTAAGAACCCTTTTAAGATAGCATTGCTGGTTCCCGGGGCTCCAGAACTTGTAGCGTCGGCAGCGTCTGAAAAGACAACCGCTCCGTCCGCTTTCTTCGCGTTTTCGATCGCCTGCTCCACACTATACAGAACGCACTGCATCCGCTCACGCATGTCCCAGAAGTTCTGCCCGATTCTCAGTGCCTCCCGTCCAGCCAATTCCCTGTTATCATCGGTGACGATGACGATTCGAGACCCCTGCTCCGGGCAGTCTGTCGGCGGGTGCCCCAGCATAATGCCCGCTGCCAAGACATCGTCCCGTTCTTCAAGCCGCTCAAGGTGCCGGATGAACGTGCCGTGCACGCCGGTGGCAGTCTTGAGTTCGTCACCGCGCACCATAGTGGGTGTATACACACTGCCGATAATGGGCTTCGCACCATCAAGGATACTCAGCAGCATTGTAGCAGTCCGTTCACCCAACTGATACCAGTCGATGTGCGGATAGGTGTGCAGAATAGCGGCACCGTCGATAAGCTCCAACATACGTCGGGTAATGGTACCGTGCATGTCGAGAGAAATGACGATGGGTACATCCGATCCAAAGATCTTACGGGTTTCTTGAAGGATGTAGCCCTCCGGGTCTTTTTCTACTTCGGCGGCCATTGCTCCGTGCATAGCGAAAAATAGAGCATCCGCCCCAGTCCTGTTTTTCTGAATCGCTTCCAAGCATTCTCCGGTGATTCGCTCAAAACATTCGTGGGTAATTGTGCCACCTGCACCCATACTCGCTCCATAAGTGGGCACAACTTCCAAGTCGGACCGTTGAGAGAAAATGTTCAGCGCACCGTTGATATCTGCACGACCGGCATTAAATAAATCCTGCCCAAAGTGAACGCTAAAATCCTCATACGTGGTTGGATTCGGATGGAACGAATTCGTTTCTTGGAAGTAATTGGCAACAATGATTTTGGGCATGGTATTCCTTTTTAGTTAAATAGTAATTTTATCCCTCCAAGGCACGATCGACAGGGACCATTGAGAGATCTGTGTGCGGTTGGAGGTTTTTGATTCGGATCTGTTTCGGGTTGTAGTCATAGGTTAAGAGAGCCCGATAGGTTAGGACAAGCACTGCATTATCACTACAACCATCCGCACAAGTCATTAACCCCCGAAATGCCACATAAATGTCATTTGAGCCTGTGTACCATCGAGTTGTACACGATAGGTGCGGCCTGAATCCAATTTCATGAGCGGCCGATTTCTTAGATATTTGAACTCTAAGCCCAAAACAAAAGCTTTCGATATTGAGAAAGTTGTACCAGTCAAAAGCTGACTGCCAAAAGCAGCACCCTTGGCAAGGGACGATCCGGGTGCCCGTTCACGGGTCCAAATATGATTAACACCTACACCGATGTACAAGCTGTGAATCCGCCGTTCCGTTTCGGGTAGGTTTGATATGAGATTGATAATATAATTGATCTCAGCCGGAACAAACGTCACGCTAGATGAGGAATCTGTGTCGACAAAGGTGTTATCGTTGTACGGATCTCCCTTTTTTTGCAGGATACCGATTGATGTTGCTAACCCCGTGTGAGACGAAACCGGGAGTTTATACTGCACTCCGAACATAGGCACGCTTCCGTAAATGCTATCGGTACTAGCCTCCGATGAGCGATGGAATCCCCCGTATAGCCCGAAGCCCTCTTGGAATCTGGCAGACGAAATACGCGGAAAGATGAGAACCATACACACAAATCCGAAAAGTATGACGAATCTATGACGTTGGAAATCCATTCAATTATTCTCCTTTGATTGGGTCATTTCGGTTTGCGACCAACGTCTTAACGGTCGTATTCGTCTCCATACGAAATAGCTAGCCGTTACCAAACCGAGCAGCAAGAAGTCCGGAAGGAAAGCGACCCCCAAATATTGGACGCGACGAAATTCCTGATTGTCTGGGTGACGAACTAACTCAAAATCCGTATCCATTTCGGTTCGGGCAAAGCTACGGCGTAAACGCGTTAAGTAACGCAACTCTCCGATAAAGCTGCCGAGGGTAGGATAACGTAAACGGATCGCATCACTCTCACTATCGGTAATTCGGTTAGCGTACTCAACCCTCGCGCTTGGGAAGTGCATTTTATTCGGGGTAAGAATGTAGACCGTAACATCTGTGCCTTCCCTTGCACTAATCGAGGTTAGACGCAGCGGGTAGATTAACCTCTCTGCCGTATATGTCAATAAGATAGGATCGATGGTGGCGTTGAGAAATCGAGCTTGTCTACCCTCGCCGCCCTCAAACTGCGCGACATTCAATCGCATGGCAGTGAATATCCATTTCTCATCAATGTAGCTCTGCAGTATTGCGTTGTCCTCAATCGAGTGGTGATAGCCATGTTCGTCAAGCCAATCGGTTAGCGCCATTGGATTATCAGCCGTGAGGATGACAGTATCAAAAACCCCCACCTGTTGCTCAGAGATGATAGTGACCCCTTCATCTTCGGCAGCACTATCAAATACAACGCTGTCGTCACTGTCCCCCGTTGTGAAAATATTACAGCCTGAACTTCCGCCTCCTCCGCGCCATCGGGTCACCGGCATTGTGACGTCATTTAACTCCCTAAAGATCCGCCGATCCACGGTATCGAGTTTCGGAATGGAGGGCGTTGGGATGACGATGGCGAATTCTGTCGCCTCACCTCTAATGTTGATGCTAGGAACGAGGTTGACTTGCTGCGTTTGCGGACCATAGACTATGAACGCGCGTTGTCCAGTGCCGTTTAATTCCTGCTCCGGTGGCGTAAACATAACACAGGGAGCGTATCCGTCAGTTGGAAGCAGCAGGAGTAGCGCAAACAACCAAGGAAAATCGAAGTATCTTTTCATTGTTGAGTCCTCCAAAGGGTTGGGAAATAGTGTTCCGAAAAGATTGTTCACAATTACGTCAATATATCCGATTCTGTTGTTTCTGAGCGTTCTTTTCTTCAAGTATGGGGATTCAGCAACTAGCTCTACATATCTTGTCATCTATAACAGGGGCCACACAAAAAATGCCATCGACGTCACCCCAAAATACACAAAGAAAACAAGTAATAGGCTGCCCATGATCTCTCTGAATTCCAGTTTAACGATGGCGAGCATTGCAATCGCCCAGAAGGGTTGAATCATGTCAGTCATCATATCGCCCCAGGCGTATGCAACAACCAGCTTTGATGCTTCAACACCGAGCGCGTCTCCCGCGGGTATGAGGTACGGTGCTGTAACCGCCCACTCCGAACCACCGGATGGAATGAAATAATTCAAAATACCCGCATACCAATACGCTATCAGCAAGAACGTGTGTTTGCTCCCGATGGCAATGAAAGCTTTGGTGAACGCGGTCGCAAGGTTGGTAAATTTGAATAGACCAAAAATACCTGCGTAAAATGGAAATTGAATAATAACCCCCCACACAACCCTGCCTGCGTCTTCAGCTGCCTTCAGAAACCGCCACGGATACCAGTGAAGGAGAATACCGAGCATCAAAAAGAAGAAATTGATGGTATTGAGGGTAATCGCATTGGCAACACCTAAACGGACAACGTTGCCAAACAACCAGGCCAATCCACCCATTCCGACAATCAAGTTAAAACCGGGCCACCAATTCAGCCATATTGATGGCGAGGTCTGAGGTGGTTTTTCAGGTGCTTGGAATAACTTCAACTGGTCTAAAAGTTCCGGCTTGATCCGGTAAGTGTTTTCCGCTGAAGGGTGCATCACTGCCATCAGTGCAGTTACCACAAGGATGACCAGCACGAGTAGGAAGATGTTAAAAAGACTAAAAATGGTTTCGCTCGTTGAAATAGTGGTCTGGAGAATCCCACCTTGAATCAGGAAGTTGTCGGGTGTATTTACTAAAAGCGGTGCGGAAGCGGACAATCCGGCGTGCCACGTACAGCCAAGCCCGAGATAAGCTGCTGCCACGAGCAGCCGATAATCGACCTTTTGATTTCGATGCACCAAGAACACAGCGAACAGCGCACTCGCAATCAGACTAAAAGCCCAGCTAACCCAAGCGGTAACCATTGAAAACAGGCTCATCAGGATAATCGATTGTGCTGGTTTATCTGGATTCGGTAACGACGCTAGTTTCTGAAGGGCACGTCTGACGAGCGGTGCACTGGCAACGATGTACCCCGTCATCATCGTCAGACAGACCTGCATCCCAAATTCGAGCAACACCCAAAAACCATTGCCCCACGCCTTTACCGCTGATACTGGGGAAGCGTCTCCCCAGATGAGGGCGAAAATAAAGCAAACCGCGGTCAGGATCCAAACAATCACGAGGGCATCTGGAATCCACCTTTCGGTCCAAGTGGTTAACACTGCTCCCCAACGCTGGAGTATGTTTGTGTTTCGGTGGTGGTGGTGGTCTGTCATAGGTTAAAAACTACCAATTTGCTCAATAGGTTGTGTCTGGCTTTCTCGTCGCCTGAATATCTTTCCTGTCAGCTATAACTGATTCGAAAAAAGGCAAATCACAAAGATTATCGTAGCATGATCAAACTGAGAAAGTCAAGCACCTACTCCCTTAGAGCTTTTGAATAACGATCCACCTGTACAACGAGGGTGAGAGCGAGAGGCAGGAGTATTTATCCGTTCGTTTGGTAGTAGCGTGGATCGCCACTCCGATCGCCGATCCATTTGAAATTCAGGACGCGGAAGTAGTCGTCGCCCTTGCCACTTTCTCGCCACCCCTGCAACGCTTCTCGATGGCCCATACGCTTCATCATTGCCCATTCGGAGATCCGGAACACCCGAGAATAAGCATCCCATAGGGTGAGACCATCGCAGCCTAGTTCATATAAGGTTTGCGCGGAGTACAGGGAGGCCGCTGGGGGCTGGCGGCGGGGGTAAAGGTCTGGATACAATTTGACCGGTGTGCCCTTCACCAACTCCACCATCGGTTGAATCCATTCTGCCGCGTTCATCGCGAAAGTTGGATGGGGCATCAAGTAGTCGACTAAGCGTTCTCTCACCAAGGCCTCCACATCAACCCCCCATACCATATTACTTTGCATGACCTCGCTGAGATTATACTTGCCAGTTCCCCCAGCGACCTCCGGTCTGGAAGACGGATCAATCCCTGGTGCTCGAAGCCGGCTTTCCATCGTTGAGGTAATATTGTAGGCGATTTCAAGTTTCACCCCCATTTTGTGGCTCATGGCATCAACAGCTGCTTTGAGCTCGCGGGCAAATTGGGTGACAAAAGTGGACAAGACTCTCCAGAAACGCGGGTCGTCGTCTGGGCATTCGCGTGGGTCCTCTCCATATTCCTCGCGAAACCGCTGAATCACCGGCGCCTCATATAACACGAATGGTTGGGAGCGACAGAAAATCACATGAACCCCATCAAATCCGTATTCCAATGCTTCACAGAGGAGAGAGATCCACAGATGCCGGACTTCAGGAAAAGCCAAACTGAGATGTGCTATGCCTCTACCGTGCTTGTCCTTGCATCGAAACTCCGGATGCCGTTCATAGAAACTCCCCTTTTCCATTTCCAGTGGTACCGCTTTCGGACCTTGCAGACGGAGGCTTGGGAAGATGCGCAGACCGAGCGAGTGGGCAGCTTGCACGACCTCGGTCATGAAGTCAATACCTTGTTCCTCCAGCGCCTTGAGCGTCACGTCCCAACGTTCGTGAGCGGCGAAGCGGTCAAAGGGATTGTTATTGTCAGTCAGTGTGCGGCCAATGCGGCTGCGATAGGTACAGTTTTCCCCTTTGAAGGCCGCCCATAACATAATCCCTACATCGCTGTCCCGATACGGCTCAAACTGTGCCCAGATATCCTCCTTCGTGCGAAGGTCAGCGAAGATACCGGCATCGTTCATTGCTACGAGACGTTTGGTATCCTTCTGAGGCAGTTCCCGCTGGTATTCGTCCATTTCCTCCTTCGAAAGAGGCACAAGCCGGACATAGACCAAGTTACTGTACATCTGGGCATAGCTACCTCCCCGACCCCCCTCGTTGAAGCGACTGATGATAAGGTCAACCCCGGTGAGGTCCGCGACCTTCCAGAAAGCCTCGGAAACTTGGTAATCTGAGAATGCCTTCGTTGTGTGGCTCCGTCTCAGTTCCGGGGGGATGCCGTTGAGGTCCTTTCCAGACTGTGTTTCTGCTCTCACAAGTGTGTATGCCGGGTCATCGGTCAGACGGAGGCGCACATGAGAGTCCCCAAATTGGCCAGGGTAATGGACGCCCACATATATTGCATGGTAGCCTTCACAGTTTAAGGGCAATGTCAGTGGTCCAGAATTCATGCCTAGACCGGAATAAATCATTGTGCCGGCGAATTCCTCGGTTTCGTAGTCAATCAGTCTCCAGGTGCCATGACGGTACTCCCCGTCAAGATGGTGGACTGGTTGACACTGACTTAAATCTGAAATAATCATATCTTTCATTGTGGTGCCCCGCTCGTTGAAAAAGTGGCGATTTCATGCCTAGATGATAGCGAGTTTGACGCTTGCCCCTTCCAAAGGTTGGTTGGCAAATTTCGTACACCTTCCAAGGCTAGAAAAGGCTTGAAAATCGAAATGGAATTGGATAAAATGCAGGGAATGTTTTCAAGACACGGTCGAAGATGAAAGGGTAACCATTCGGATCCAAAACAGAGTGGCATATCGGATACAATCCATATCACTATAACGCTGGAATGAAAGGTAAGATACATGAATAAAGCAGGGCGAGGCTGGTCCCAAGCGAGTCAAATGAAACCGGCTGCGGAATATGATATTCGCTACGGTTCAGGGCTGCTAAAAAAGGAGAGTTCCGGGTGGCCATCATACTTAGTAGTGTCTACACCGACTGCATACAAAACAGCACAACCCTATCTGTCTAAACAGCCCACAGGGGTAGCCCATGCGGCGTGGCTGGATTCTAAACATCAACAGGAGATAAGCCGGAGTCTACCTGATGATGCAGAGTTGGTGGTTGGGCTAGGTGGTGGACGGGCACTCGATGCCTCAAAGTTCGTGGCGTTGGACAAAGATCTGCCGCTTATCATGGTGCCGACGATTGTATCAACGGGAGCGATTATCCATGGAGTTGTAGCAAAGTGGGACGGACGGAAAATCGTCGGGGCACTCGACGACTGGCCCTGGGTGGACTGCGACCATGTTTTGGTGGACGATGACCTGATTCTTGAAGCACCCTACTATTTGAACACCGCTGGCCTCGGTGATATACTATGCGGATATGCAGCACCCGCGGAATGGCGCTGGCGTTCCAAGAACGGTCTGGGATCGCCCTGTGACGAAGCAGCGATCGCCGAAGTTTTCAGTCACCATGAAGAAATCACGCAAGGGTTTGAAGAGACTCTTGATACGCATGGGAATTTGACAGGAAAAAGTGCGCGACACATCATGAAAAGTGTACAGGAACGTGATTCTCGCTGGATTCAACGACCGGAGGCTGAGAGCGGAGACCACGCTTTCTGGCTCGCATTGGAAGAGAAACATAACACAAGCTACATCCACGGAGAGATGGTTGCGTTCAGCGCAATCATCATCGCTTGGCAATGTAACGAACAGCCGGAAATTCTGACCAATCGACTAGATCGATGCAAGGTGCGCCGCCGACCAAGGGAAATAGGGATAAGCCGCGAAGAACTTCGTACAGGATTGGAGTTTGCACCGAGTTACATGGAGAAAAAGAATACCAACACTATCCTACGGCATCAACCTATTACAGGATCGCGGTTTAATCATCTCTGGGAGTTCTTGGAAACCAGCTAATAAATCATGTCGAAAGGAAACCGATGAACGAATCGCATATTTACGATAACGGAAAGTATACAGCTACGTCCCAAGACCTCCAATCCATCCCCGATCGGCTGGTTGTCTTGACTTTCGATGACGGCAACAAGTCAGATGCCACCTATGTTGCACCGTTACTCAAGCGTTGCGGCTTCGGTGCGACCTTTTTCATCACTGAAGGACTCAACTTTCTTAAAAACAAGGCGCACTATGTAACATGGGAAGAGGTTCAGGCATTGCACGAAGCCGGGTTTGAAATTGGTAACCACACGCGCCATCACAAAAACGTGAATACCCAATCGAGCGAAGAGTTACTCGCCGACCTACAACACATCGATCTGCGTTGTAAGGAATACGGTATCCCTGTACCTGAAACCTTCTGTTATCCAGGTTATGCTAACGGGCCCGAAGCTGTGAAAGTCCTGACCGAAAAAGGGTTCTTGTTTGCACGACGCGGCATTGCACCCGAGTTTTCTTACGATTCGGAAGGGGGGCGGGGTCCTGCATACAATCCGGCGAAACATCATCCCCTGCTTATCCCGACGACAGGTGCTTCAGGACCACACTGGACGTTTGATGACTTGGTGTGGGCAGTTGAGCAGGCAAGAGATGGACAGATTGCCGTCTTGACGTTTCACGGTGTACCTGCCCTTGAACACCCTTGGGTCAATACGGAGCCAGAGACATTTGAAACCTACATGGCTTATCTTTATGAAAACGACTGTACTGTCATCTCCCTGCGTAACTTGGCAAAGTATGTTGATCCTATCCAAGGCAGGAAGCTTCAGTGCTACTACTAAATCAACGGTGGTAGTACATCATCTCCACAACTTAACTACAGAAAAAAATAAACCCGTTGCCTAGTCCAACTACCGGGTTTTTAGTATGCAAACGGCAAAAACGTGATATAGTTTCCAAACCACTTACAGCCCAGTGACAAATCTTCAACCTGCAGGAGAACAATGATGCCAACGGGGCGAGTCAAATATTATAACTCAGCCAAAGGGTATGGGTTCATCGCTCAAGATAATGGTGAAAAAGATGTTTTTCTGCATATATCCGCGATTCAAGATGGACACGACGAAATCCGCGTAGGACAGTATGTCAGATATGAGGTGGCTGCAGGCGATAGAGGTCCCGTTGCCCAGAACGGAAAAATCCTGCTTACCCCGCTAGAACAGAAACAGTTGAGGCAAGGAAAGGTCGTGATACCTCGCGACAACACTCTGCCGCCAAAAGGTAACGCTGAGGAGAGGGCGTCTATCTCGCCTCGAACCCCTGTCTCACCCACACCAACTGCTCCTTCCACTCCACAGAAACCCAGACAGAAAACGGAAACTTCAGGTGTTAAAACGGCAGCGTCTGAGCTGATTGATAGTTCCCCAGATCAGAAACCTTCTCCTCCACACACCCCTAAACCGAAATCAGCGTCCATACCTGATGAACAGTCAACCTTTGGCGATCTTTACATACAGAAGCAGATACGCCTCCAAACACCTATGTTTTTTGGAGGCGTATAACCATGTCCTTCTCCCTGGGACGGTTGCCGAGTTCACCAAATATGACTTCGTTTTACAAGGGGAAGCGGAGAGACAAGAAATGCCGAAAACCGACGTCAAATACTGTTACAAAGCGGAGGATGCTATAGATATACAGTCGATTATCCGCTATAACGAAGAAATTAAGGCGCAAAATTTCAAGCCGATAATACAACGAAAAAAACGCTATAGTATTAATACACAAGCAATTGTACAAGCACGGCGAGCTCGGCATACGATCGAAGTCACAATGCTGGAAGGAGAGGTTTTCCGTGGATTGGTGGATTGGGTTAGCAGATACGAAATTAAGATAATTTTAGAGAACGAATCAAAAATTGTTGTTTTTCGGCATGCTATCTGTGATTTTAAGGTATTTCCATCCGAAGAGTAGACAGAGATAACCAAAATGCCACTGGAAATAACTAGCAAGCTATCAATAGAAAAACGGTGGGAGGGTGAGCTGATTAGTCAAAGCGGTTATAAGCAGGGAGTAGTTTCTGTTGGACTTGGTTGGAGCGAGCGTAGAAACTCAAATGTATAGATGCCTGTCTTGTGCCCATCACTCCAAATCAATCGAATGGCGTAGCGACCGACAAGCTGTATATCAACGGTTGTGAGATCTTTTACCAACGAATCGGCGGGTAGCAGTCGTAGCGGGTTTTTATCTGATTTGCACTGTGCACACGGGCACTCTTGACGCAGCAGTTGATAGGAATACCTACTTTGGTGCCCATTGTTCCATTGAACATCAATCGCATCTGGAAGGCGTTTAATCTGGGTTGGTTGAAGTGTCATTTGCGGGCCATTTCTCAATGTCTGTAGTGGTCAGCATGGCGGGATGTTCAGGTTTTCGCCTCGACAACCTGTAATCCGTGTCTATTTCGCTGACAAATCTATAGTGCCAACCATCACCCGGACTATTACGCTATTTTCGGGATCTCAAAAACGGGCAGCAATTGGGACTATGCATTCATATTCGGCTCCAATTGCTGCCCGTTTGAAGTTTTAAGATGCATTATTACTGCATTACTACTGGAAGTAGTCAGCGTTTAACTGGGTGAAATGCTCCCATTCTTCGGGAACATCTTCATCTATGAAAATTGCCTCGACCGGACATTCCGGTTCGCATACACCGCAGTCAATGCACTCTATAGGATCAATAAAAAGCTGGTTGTGATTTTCGAAGTCATCTGAGTCTGAGGCTGGATGAATGCAGTCAACGGGGCAAACATCAACACATGCAGTATCTTTAACATCGATGCAAGGTTCGGTGATGACGTAGGTCATCGATTTATCCTCCTGTTTCACTAGGAAATAAAGTTATTGAAATTATCAAAATCTTCCGATCTAAAACTCCGTCATTTATGGCGGAGAATCGTCAAATATTGAAAATTGACGATTGGTCCCTCCCAACCTGATGCGGATAATTCAAGTTTTTCTATGAATCTGGGAATAATCAAAACGCCGGTATTCTCAGCTTGATAGGGCGGGTTAATCATATCATATCTATCAACTTTTGTCAAATAGATCTCAAGAAGATTAAAAATATCTCATATTGCTAGGTTCTGTTGACATTTGACCAATTGAACCAATATCGGTTTCTGTAGGCGCAATCCTTGTGGCTGCCCTGCTGTAGGTCGATTTTCCAAAATCGACATCAATTTCGCAAAAAGTGTTAGATTCTGTTAGATTCTGTTAGATTTTGTTAGGTTATTGTGGATAACTTACAAATTGAACTACCTCTGATGCACTTGAGACGACTTCGGACTTCAGTTTTTGTC
>JAKZSX010000152.1:0-9061 GCA_047517405.1 Candidatus Poribacteria bacterium
GGAGTTTATCACACGCTCATGTGCATCTCTGACAACTGCGTTCGCGATACCAAAATCAACGCCGCCGCTATCGGCTTCGATTGCGCCGGGCGAAGGTCCAACTGAACCTGCAATATATACGTCCCTTCCACCTCTTTCAACGGCTGCTTTCGCATGTGCCACAGCCTGTCTTGTAAGCTTCTCTGCTTCGGCTGCATCCTTCCCTGCCATTTCAAGGTGCAGGGGAGAAGCGACAAATGTATTCGTTCCGATCGCGTCAGCACCCGCTTCAATGTAAGCTGAATGAATGTCAATGACAGTTTCTGGGTGCAACTCGTTTGCAAGGGTGCTGTTTGTCAGCGCGATGCCCACAGTAAAAAGCTGTGAGCCAAACCCACCATCATAAATCATTGGGGTGGGGTCTTTCAATCTATCTAAAAATGTCTTCATCTACAATCCTCTGTTCTGTCGAAAAATTTTTCATCCTACTTCAATTCACTCCTTTCTTGCTCGGTCTATCGGATCCAGCAGGGAGAATTTTTACTCTATCGTCCAATCGTCTAGGTTGAGACCGAAGGCACGCGCCTCCTCACAGATAGCCGCCCACGTTGTCTCATCAATCTCAATACCCTCGACCTTCTTTCGCACGGCGTTGCGGAACTCTGGCTCGCCGGGATTCAGAATCTCCTGAAACCCTGGGGCAAGGCGGCTCGATTTGACATGCTGAATAAGGGATTCAACCTCGTCGTAGTAAACATCGAGGCTGGTAAAGTGAGTAATGCTATAGACAGTGAAGAGAACACCGTTGCTGACCATTGTGCGCTCACCGGCGGCACACCCCTGGCCGCTGAGTGCCCCCCCCAAAAGCTCCACCACAAAACTAAGACCATAACCTTTGTGTGCCACAACACCACCCATCGGCAGGATGGCTCCGGGCGGATCGTCCTTGAAGTCGTTTGGGTCGGTGGTCGAGTTGCCCTGTGAATCGATAATCCAACCTTCAGGCACCTGCTTGCCTTGATTGATTGCAACGCGGATTTTGCCTTCAGCTACCACGGAGGTAGTCATATCAACTAAAATTGGGTCATCGTTCCGACGTGGGGCGGAGAATGCAATCGGGTTTGTGCTGAGACGACCATCGAGACCACCGAAGGGGGCAATCTGATAGCCGAGATGACCGGCGTTGACGAAAGCGAGCCCCAACATTTGGTTTCGAGCTGCCATCAAGGGATAGGCACCAGCCCGTCCGACATGACTCGTATTTCGCAGTGCGACGGTGCCCGTTCCGTATTGTCGTGCTTTTTCGATTGCAAGGTTCATCGCGAAGGTTGCCCCGACCTGTCCAAGTGCGCCGTGGGCATCTACTACCGCAGCACAGGGATTGTCACTCACAATTTCGGGCGTTGCGGTGGGTTGGAATCTGCCATCTCGTATAGCGCGGGCGTATTCGTAGAAACGGATGGCACCGTGGGAATCGTGTCCGAAAAGGTTAGATTCAATTAGGTGGTCGACTACCGATCGAGTGTCTTCGGTTGTGCAACCGGCGGCTTCAAAGAGGTCGTAGCCGATTTGCCGCAGGGTATCAGGTTGGAATGTAGGCATAAGGAATCCTTTCTATTGTCTTGATTCAAATGAGGCAGAAATTTATAGTCGGGCATGTTTAGATGAAATGGGTTTCAATCAGAAAAGCCGAAGCCCTTCATTGGGATTGGGCTTGTTGATTCAGTAGAGATCGGTTGGTTGGAGAGACAAGATTACCTTTTCTGCCGTATCTTATTGTTGTACTCTGCTTCTAGTTCCTGCACAAGTGCATTCAGAATTTCCTCCGGCTCGCCGGGGCGCTCCATCTTCCCCGTCCACTCCCACTGATCTAGATAATCGTCGGTTCCCGCTAAACCCGTTTCCATCGCCTCTCGATCAATTGCGGTCTGAAACCGAGCCGGCATTGGCTGTGAAACGGGTCTTCTTCCCTTAAAGACTCTTACCTGAGCCGGAATATCCTTCCAGTATAGGATTTGATAGGTTGCCACAGCTCACCCCTCCAATTCCCCTTTGCGGTAGGCACGTAGGAACGTTCTACAAAAGCCATCTTTGCCCAGCAGCATGGCTTCGGTCAGTTGATAGGGTCTTGATGTTCGGTCAACGGAGAGGGCTTTTTGCGGATTGTTGGTCACAGGGTCGATAATTCCACTATCCGCACCCGCATCGACCGCAAGAATCATAAAAACATCATTGATGAGATGACGAGACGGCATCTGAAATGAGACATTGCTGAACCCTCCGCTGATATGGATGTCAGGACCATACTTGTCACGGAGCTGCCGGATGGCTTCAAAAGCATGGTTGCCGTTCTCCGTGTCTACCCCGATCGGAAAGAACAACGGGTCAATGAAGATGTCCGCAATCGCAATTCCCCTTTCTTGTGCCGCGTCTATCATGCGTGAGGCGTTGGTGACTCGCTCTTCGGGGTTCTGCGGCATCCCAGATTCGCTGGCGGCTGTCACCATAACCTTCGTGTTGTACTGTTTGGCAAGGTCCAACGCGTCAAGGCGTTCCAGCGAAGCAGAGTTGAGTAGTGCCCGCCCGACACGACTATCATACACTTCAAGCCCTGCTGCGATGATTTCACTGTTTGAGGAATCAATCGACAAAGGTGTATTAGACATCTGTTGGAGGGCTTGCACCAACCAGCGCATCGCTTCCTTCTGCTCTTCAAGCCGCCACGAAATTTCATCCACATTGACATCAAGGAAATTGGTGCCGACATCAACCTGCCGTTGGACGATTTTGCGTATATATTCCAGACCTTCGCTGGCGTGGGGTTCTTCGCCCAACATCGCCGCTTGAACCGCGATGATGACATGTTTGATGCGTCCTTCCTCATACTCTTGGGATTTCTTGATGGCTTCGGGGATGACAAGGTAGCGGCGTTTTTTGTTCGTGCCCAAGTAGCGGACGGATTCAAGTCCATCTGGGTTGTTCGTAACCAGTTTTCCTTTTCGGCGTACCACGCGAGTAGTATGGACATTCTCGCCAATAATGATAAAATCCTGACCGTTTAGTCGCATCTTCAACTCCTCATGGTGCTGCACACGGATGACACCGGTTTCACCGATTGAAACCTGCCTCCATCCGCGTCATCAACTATCAGATTTTTTCTGGGCGTGATGGTCTCGCTCCAGAAAAGTATTGCCCCAAGCACTCGTGCCGTTAAGGGCACCGTCCTTGAAAATCGCCGGACCATCCAGCATCTTTTCTTCTTCGCCGTAGGCTTTGAGACGGTCATAAGCCCGCGCCCAGATACAGTCCTTCTCCCCGATCTCACATTTACCCTGACGGGTGCCGCCGCAAGGCCCGTTGCGCTGGTTTTTCACACACTGAGATTCGGGACATAGATATGCAATATCCGGCAATGAGCAGTCGCCGCAGTCGCGACAATCGAAGGCAGCGACCTTAACCGCTTGTTCCACGCCGTGCATGACTTTCTTTACGCCTTCGCTTGCCCCATCGACCGCCTGAGAAATCCGCTTCCCGATATTGAACCCCACGGTTCCCTTTTCGAAAACTTGATCATGCACCGTGCGGTTAATCTTATAACTCAAGGGGATTTTCTGTTTGGCGGCTTTCAAGGCTTCCTGCCGCTTTGAAAAGAGATACTCGCGATTGATCTCAGCTGAACTGAGGTGCGTTTCCGGGTCGGGTTCAAAAAAGTAGAATTCGTCGGGGTAGCAGAAGCAGATTTCCTTGGCGAAATCCTTCCAATCGTCCTCTCCAAAGCGGTCTGCCATCTTCAGAATTCGCTCATAATCTGCGTAACGTATATGGCCTCCTAGGTATACGCCGCGATAGCCCAATCCCTTGGCGATGGCACACTGCTTGGCGGCAAACTCCAGAAGGAAGGCTTTGCCCTTGTCTTTTGATTTTGCCTCTTTTTCGATCCGGTCAAGCAACTCATCGGTTACGGTCACGCCGGGGATGTTACCCTTGTTAAAGAAACGGGCAGCGGTGCGGCTGAGGACGTAGACGTTGGCAATCACCGGCACATGCAGATTGTGGGTCGCCATATACTTCAACAATTCATCCTGTTTGCGCGAGTCATATCCAATCTGGTTGATGATGAAGGTGGCACCGTTCTCAATCTTTTTTCTTAGCTTGAAGTACTGCGGCATGACCTCGCGTTCATAACGTTTGTAGTTGTTGACCACCGCACCCAATAAGAAATTGGTACGCTTTAGCACCTGTGATCTTTTCCCTGTGCCCACCTTCATACCGGCGTTCATGTCAGCGAACATCCGCAACAAACCTACCGAGTCGGTGTCGAATACGGGGGTCGCTTGACCACGATACCCATCGGTCGGGTAATCGCCCGATAACGCCAAGATATTGTTAAACCCTTCGCTGGCGAGCTGCCAGCCTCGGCTCTGAAGCGCATTGCGGTTCCAGTCTTTGCACGAGAGGTGGATAATCACTTCCTGACCACGGGAGATCAGATCCGTTCCCAAGGTATCGGCACCAATCATGGCGTTGCCACCCGGATTGTCGGTGATGCTCAGTCCGTGTATGCGCGGATTGTCAGTCAGTTTTCGCGCCAATTCCAACACCCGACGTCCATCGCGCTCGGTGATAGTGCCACGCGAGGTCACCAATTCCACACAGGTGACAAATGTATCTGTCTCCTCAAGCAGATAGCGCAGTGAGGGTTTCTGCCAAGCGTCAAAGTTACGGCTCGTTTTGGTCGGGGATGTATTCATGGTTGTGGGCTCGCTTAACGATGCTCAGGTTTGAAAACCTTCGGTTGAAGCCGTTGAAATTTTGAGAGTAGGCATCTATTTTGGCGTGAAGCCTGGATGCATCCACACCCTCACACAAACAAGTCCGTCGGCTTCGGTGGGTCAAAACCTAATTCCACCAACCTTGAGACCATTCGTCGGAGTCGAGGACGGTCACTGTTGACCAGTTGCTCTGTCGGATGCAATGAATAGTTCCAGCCTTCGTATAATCCTTTGATGTAAGCGACCTGCTCATCTGTTACGGGGTTAGCCATGAAACTGATAGCGTGCTGGGAGCGTCCCGGGGGACCACCGAACGCCGCATGCCATAGCGTTTCTGGAAAGATTACGACATCGCCGGGTTGTGATTCGATAACAACGCTGGGAATGTCCGCGCCCGCAACCCCTAACGGCATCGCGGTCGGATCCTCCTGCTGGGTGGTCAACGGTTGTAACAGTTTCCTAAATTCTAACTGATGAGACCCCGGAATGAAACGTAGTGCTCCTGTTTCTTTTGTGTTTGGCTCAAGGTAGAACGCAATCTTGATATGAGGCACCGGTTCTGCGTCAAGCCCCCCACCGTGCCACTGCGTGTCGCCGACGTGGAGGTTGCCTTCGGTAGCGTTCAAGATAAAATCACGTCCGAGGAGGTCTTTGCCCAGCGCGTAGATGCGGTCGTGCTCGATGAGCCATTGGAGTCGGGGATTCAACTCGAAGAACGGAATCATGGATTGACGCTTTTCTCCGGGGAACGGCTTGCCTTGGCGGTTTTCGCACAAAACCGCGTCGGATTCACGACGGATAACGTCAATCTCCTGCGGCGTAAATAACTGCCGCAGGACTAGGAATCCAAATGTCTCAAAATGCTGTTTCTGTTCAATCGTTAGCATATTGGTCTCTTTTACTAACCATGATGAGATGTTATCACTGATTACGGACTATTTTCAATAAACTCCCTTGGCATCGGCTTAAACTGGCACGCTTCGACAAACACCTCAAAGAAGTCGGAGGTTGTCTCCAATTCTACATGCTCAATCCCTTTGACTAAACGCTCGATAGCCTCGCGTTTCTGTCGTGAGAGGAGGACCTCCTTCGCCCCTTGTACCGCAGCGTTGCCAATCTTGACGATGCGACTTTCGTCTACCGGTGCTAAAAACCCGATCTCGATCGCGTTACGAACATCCACATAATTGGCGAAGCCGCCCGCTAAGTAGAGCCGACTTACATCCGCCGGATTGATACCGAACTTTCGCATAACGATGAATTGACCACAGTAGTTGGCAGCCTTCGCCTGAGCTAGATTGCTGGCATCTTCGCGAGAGAAGGTGATACCGTGTTCCGGGACAATCGATATCTCCCGCTTTTTTCTGTCCCCAAATACACCCATTTCGGTCATCTGTCCGTGGCGACGGAGCTCCGCCAATAGATCTATTAAACCAGAACCGCAAATCCCTTGAGGTTCAACGCCGCCGATCGTACTATATGCAATCTGACCGTCTATCCAGCGGATGGACTCGATCGCTTCGTCGTAGCCGGGCATCCCGTACTTAATGCCTCCACCCTCGAAAGCGGGTCCCGCTGGACAGGAAGCGGCGATCAGCCGCCCCGGATGCCCAACCACCACCTCGGTATTCGTGCCGACATCTACCAGCATGACAACCTCTTTTTGGGATGCCATGTCAAGTGCCATTAGATCCGCAGCGACATCGGCGCCGACATGGCTGCCGATTAACGGCAATCCATACACCCGCGCCTTGGGGTTGGCTCGAATCCCAAGCCGCCGCGTCTTCTCAATGAGCGAAGTGGTATCGCGCTCGCCGGCACGATATTGATGTTCGATTATCGATTGATAAGGCTTTTGACCGATGCTCTGTACATCTAACTTAAAGAAAATGTCCCGCATCGTGGAGTTGCCTACCACGACAATTTCGTAAATTTCCTGACGGACGAACCCAAACTGCGCCCCCATTTCCTGAATTTCGTGATTGAGTGTGTTGATAACCGCCCAGCGCAACTCCCCGCTAAACTCGCCATCATACGAAATGCGGTGCATTATATCGCTGCCGCCGAAGCGTTGCGGGTTCTCAAACGAACTGACGTGGACACTCTCACCGGTCTCCAGATCGACCAAATCGATGACTACAGTTGTGGTGCCGAGGTCAATCGCCAAGCCATAGATGTGACCCCGATATTTGTCGATTGCCTCATCATCATAGTAAACCATATTTTCTCGGCGGGTCACTAACGGGTCGATTTGGAGAGGTTTTTCGTGTGTGCGCGTAAGGATTTTGGGGGTGCGCCGTATTGGCGCGAATGCTATATCGACATCGGGGTCTTTAACCACCGCTTGGCAGGCGAGCCGATAGTTCTCCCGCAAAAACGACTCGGCTTCGTTTCGTGGACGCAACGCCTCCATCCCCTCTTTAATCTCCACGATACATTCATGGCACTGTCCGGTGCGGAAGCAGGAGGTCGGCACCTGAACTGCGAGTTCATCAGCGTAATCGAAAATGGTCTTCCCGGCTGCGAGTGGGCGCTCTTTTCCGTCATACGTTACTGTCCCCACCCCGTAGCTCACCTCACTGTCGATGAAAGCTCCTTCAGCGGCTTCGGTTTCCCATGCAGTCCGATAGTCAATTTTGTCGTCCCCACCACATAGGAGCAACCCCTCCTGTGGGGTGCCGCGGACGCCAGTCTGCTTGCCAACCAAACCTTCGGTAGACGGTCTTCGCTGGTTTCGACACCCAAACTTAGCGGTACATTGATCGAAGCGGTTTTTGTAAGGGCACCGATACATAGATTGATCGTTGGCATGGGTCACCATGCTTGAAAACAGCTCTGTTATTTTGTCTAAACGCTTCTGATATTCTTCTTTGTTCATTTTTTGATTGCCGACTCAATCTGCCTCAACTCTTTGGGATGAGTGGAGGTAAAGCGCGATCAGATTGGGATGAACCCTACTCCTCATCCCAGTCCTCGTCCTCTTCTTCCAGAAATTTCTTTGCTAATGCTACGCATTCGAGTGCATCTTTGCCATACCCGTCCGCCCCCATATCATCAGCGAACTCTTGGGTCACCGGGGCACCGCCCACCATAATCTTAACCTCTTCCCGGAGATCTTCATCAATAAAGGCTTCGATTGTCTTGCCCATGTTCGGCATTGTTGTGGTCAGCAACGCCGACATGCCGACTATAGGTGCCTCATGCTCCTCCACCGCGTCAATGAACTCCTCGTCCGAAATGTCCACACCTAAGTCGTGCACAACGAATCCTGAGCCCCGCAACATCATGATGCAAAGGTTCTTGCCGATGTCGTGAAGATCGCCTTTCACCGTCCCCATAATCACTGTCCCGACGGGGTCGATGCCCGAGGCAGATAGAATGGGTTCAATATATACCATCCCCGCTTTCATTGCCCGCGCACAGGCGAGGACTTCCGGCACGAAAATAAAGTTCTCTCGAAACTTGATCCCCACAATCCCCATCCCTGCGATGAGACCGTCATCCATGATTTCCACTGCTTCGGTGCCTGCTTCCAGAGCGGCTTTGGTCATCTCATCCACACCGCTATTGTCTCCGTCAATGAGTGCTGCTGCGATGTCCTGCATCTCAGGGGCAGTTTGGGCAAATGTGTTAATGGTGCGCTCCCGTTCATCGGGACGCTCAATAAACTCCTCAATCTCGTCTACGATAAATTCATTCTGAATGTCGGTGATGTCTGCCATAGCTTTCTCCATTAATTCACATGTTCCCGATGCCAATCCTGCACCGCTTTGGGGATTTCTTTGAGATTTTCAATAGCGGTCTGCAACGGAATCGCACACTCTGGACCGACAAGCTGCACACCGGAATCCAGATTCTTGTAGACTTCCCCTCGAACCTCCTCCGGTCCCTTCGAGAAAAGCGTCTCAGGGTTATTAATGTTTCCTACCAAAGAGATTCGCTCCTTAACCACTTCCATAGACTCATCGGGCTCGTTCTTGGAATCGTAATGGAAGGCTGCCATTCCTGTCTGAGCAATGTACTCCATTCTGTCCACTGTCCGCCCACAGATATGAAGAATCAGCGGGATAGGAATCCGCTCGGCAAACTCAATGTGCAGGTCGCGGAGGTAACGCTCATAATATTCACCGCTGACGAGATCGCCTGTTGCGTGGTCGGGTAGGGTTAGTGCGTCTGCTCCCGCTTCAATCTGTGCGACTCCAAACTCTATCGTGGATTCCTTCATCCTGTCCAGAGCGAGTTTCGTCTTGCCCGGATCGTCTAAAGATAGCAGCAGAAACGGCTCTACGCCGAAACAGTGGTAGCCCAGA
>JAKZSX010000153.1:0-4040 GCA_047517405.1 Candidatus Poribacteria bacterium
CACGCGGTGTCCGAGCCGAGTGTGCATGATCCCGTAGGCAAAGAGTTGCCGTTCCACAATCTGGGTCGGAAGCTATATCCGTTTGATGACATATAACAAGAAATTTTACGCTTTATATGAAGCTGAACCCATCTGATAGACTGCACGATAGATCTTGCGCCCTTCCGCCCGATACTTTATCTCAAAACTGGTTGGGATATGCTCTATCTCAAGCGAGTCAGGTGGTAGGTAGACCAGCGGTGGCGTATGCGTTAAACAGTCGTGGATTTCATAGAAATACTCGGCATAGTCGGTAGCGATGTGGATACGCCCGCCGCTTGAATTTAGTGTCCGAGTCAACCCGCGCAGCCAGACTTCATTCCGAAAGAGTTGACGCTTGGCATGCCGTCTCTTGGGCCAAGGATCCGGGAAGTAGACGTGATACGCTTCGACAGTGCCTTCCCCGATGTAGCGATCAACGAGGTAGGCGGCATCGCTGCAAATGAGGAAAACCTGCGTGGCATTTCCTTTTAGCAACCGCTCCTTTGCTCGCTGGGCATATTTCAGTACTCGCTCGACGCCGACGTAGTTGATTTCTGGGTGTTGTCTTGAGGTTTCAAGCAGAAAACGTCCCTTACCACATCCTATTTCTATCTCCACAGGGTTCTCATTCCCGAAGAGTGCCCCCCAGTCAATTGGGGTGGAGATCTCAGCCAGACTGGTCTGCTTATCTTCTCTGAGATCGATTAAAGCGGATCTCCCCGCCATGAGCTCAAAGAATTTTCGATAGTGTGATTCGTTCATACACTTAGCCGAAGGCTCCCTTATTATGCCTCCCCAACAGTCTTTGTAAGCGTTCGTCTGCCCCCTCAAAGACATGTTCAGGCATCCGGTAGTCGATAAATGGATAGAGCCGCTGTGCAATGATCCGCTGACTGTATGTAACGGCTGCAACGTACCGAATCTGATTTTTATTGTTGGGGGTTCCGCGATGCCAGACTTGGCTGTTGAACATATAGGCACCGCCTGCCTTTGTGAAGAAACTGACGGCCCCCTTCCCCTCAAACGTTGGATTCTCTTCAGCAGGCGGTTTACGGCCTGAATAATGGCTGCCGGGAACAACCTGCGTCGGACCATCGTCTATCGTTTCAATATCGATGAGCGGGATGAGCACGTTGATAACAAAGCAGGACAGAGTGATGCGCGGATCATGTCGAGGCACATCGTCCGGCAGCGGAAAATGGAGTTTGTCGTCACTATGCCACCCACCTCCCTGTCCGGGCCCGTAACGTAGCGCATTTTGGGACATCATGTGGCAGTCCTCACCCAGAATTGCCTCGGCGAGACTGACATAAGGCTCTCGCACGATAAGATCTCGGAAAGTCTTGTGATATTCAAACATGCGCATCATGCTGATGCCGCGGATGTGATCGCCTGCCTCATCGTGCATACGAGGGTCGTTATACTTTTGTTCCATTAACGTTTTAAGCGTGGCTGCTTCTTCTTGGGTAAACACCTCGCCGAAGAAATAGTATCCGTCACTGTTGAACTGTTCGACGATCCGTTGTGTTTCTTCCTCGGAAAACGGTTTGCCTTGCTGAATTTCACTGGTCATTGGTTCTCTCCTTAATACGATAACAAGACTTCGCAAAATAGCGATCTCGTGAAGAAATTCGGCACAATTTCGCCTCTTAAATCCATCTATCCTCTCATTTACTTGATTGCAAATTTCCATCAACCCTATTGACACCGTTTTCCAGATCGGCTAAAATCTTCACCGCAGACGGCTTGATAGTTTTGTCTGCCTTAAACGCTGAAAGGAGAACGGATTACAGTATATGCGGTCAGCACCTCAAATAACAGTCAGGCACATTGGAGAAATCTCGATTTTTGACATCACTGGTTATCTTACGGAAGACTCAGCAGAAGGGATGAACGCGGCTTATGATCAAAGTGTCGACTCGGCGAAAATTCTGCTTCGCTTTGACCGGCAAAGCTTTATCACCAGCAGCGGGTTTGGCATCATCGTCAAGCTCATTTGGAAAACGCGTAACAAAGGGCAGGTCCTACGTGTCGCCCATCCATCAGATCAGATGCGTCAGATTTTCGATGTAATCGGTCTATCCCAAAGTATCGAAATCTTTGCTTCAGAAGAGACAGCGTTGGCGGATTTCTAAGAGATCTGTTGATGGACTGTTGACTTTTTCACACCGCGCAAGACATAATCTAATCACTTCTATGCGAGCTATTCTCTTAAGCGACGGAAAGCCCGGTCATTATAATCAGTCTTTAGGCGTGATTGAGCGGATGCCGGAGTGCAACTATCACTGGATTGACGTAAAGTTTCGCAGTAAGCGGCGAGATAATCTGCTACGGGTGTTAACGCGTTTATTGGGTGGATTTAGACTGCCGCACCGGCTCATCAGAGCGTGCTTGTACATGGCACTCCAGCGTGATACATTGGATGAAGTTTATGCCGTTGAGCCTGATTTGATTATCTCAACCGGGTCATCTGTCGCTGCACCGAACTTGCTCATCGGACAACTTTCCAACGCAAAGACAGTTACCTGCCGTCGTCCTTCACCGGTCGGCGTTCACCACTTCGATCTTGCTATTCTTCCCCGGATGTATTGGTCCCGCCGCAACAGAGGCAACGTTTGCAAGACACTTGGTGTTCCCAATCGCGTTTGTCCAGAAAAGCTGGAGACGCAACGCAAAGAACTCCGGGCAGATTTAGGTCTTTCGGATCAGAGGCGCATCGGGGTCCTGATTGGCGGTGAAGACCGATACGATACGATTACTGAAATGACTGCCGCCCACCTCATTGAAGTTTTGCAACAGTTTGCGACGAAAAGGGATAAGCAACTTTTGTTAACAACCTCCCGTCGAACCCCGCTCTCAGTTGAAAATCTGATTAGCAAACGACTCGCCAATAACCAACACTGTCCAATCCTTGTCCTGGCACATGGTGAGAGTGCGCTCACGGATCCGGTCGGGACAATTTTCGCCCTGTCGGACGTGGTTATCGTTACGGAAGACAGCTTCTCAATGGTATGCGAAGCTGCAAGCAGCGGTAAGCGGGTGATTATTTTGGAGGTTGATCACAAAACCCAGCGTCGTCCCAAGCGAGATCAAGTCTATTCAGAGATTATACGTCATGCCTCAGTGATGTGGTCTAGTATTGGGGATCTGGAGACAACCCTTGAAGCTGCCTTGACGGATGAAAGTCCCATCAAGCCGTTACAGGATACGGAGCGCGCCGCAACAGCGGTCTGGCAGCTTCTCAAGGATTAATCAACTCCCAACTTCCATTTCACGCAGCATTCCTACCACGGCATTGTACGGTTGGTATATTTGCGACCGATATTCGCAACTTCCTCACCACCTGAACCCACACGAACACCGTTTTCGATTTTCTCAGCTACATTGTCTGGATTAACACCGTCTAGGAACGCGATATTTTCGGCGTCGCAGGCAGCCTTTACACGTGCCCGTGCCTTTGCCATGTCTTCGGCGTAGGGTGGATCGTGTGCATCGCTATAACCGTGCGACATTCCCATATCCCCCGGACCCCATTCAGCGAAGGCGATGCCGGGGATCCGTACCGTCGCCTCAGCATTGCTCAGTGCCCGTTTGTTTTCGATCTTCAAGCCGAGAAAGATTTCACCTTTCGGGTTTAGGGGCCAAACATCGGCGCGTTCCATATATTCGGCAGTGGATATGCCCCAAATTGATGCCGCACCGCCCTGCCCACCTGCTCCACGACGTCCCACATCAAGCCCTTCTCCGACGCCAATTGTCTGGAACGGATAGCGGGCAGATTCAACGAATACCTTGACAGCACCGGGCGTTTCCGCATGGCACAGCAGGATGCCGTGAACACCTCTCGCAAGGACCTGTTTGATCATCCACGCATTTGCACGCATGACATGTTCATCGGTGCCGTCCGTCGGGAGAGTGGTGATGATCGCCGGCGTGTGATGCCCGCTTTTCGTAGGACCGCTTGCAGCGAGTCCTTTCATAAATGCATCCAATGCCGGAAGGTTAAAAAGCCCATGTTC
>JAKZSX010000154.1:0-7653 GCA_047517405.1 Candidatus Poribacteria bacterium
CCCATTGTAGTAAAACCAAAGCTTCCCATTGTGGTGAATAGGACCAGAGACGTACATAGACCCCCAATCCCATGCACCGGGTTTGCCACGAGGAATAAATGGCTCGCGGTAGCGTTTCCATGAGACAGTATCACGGCTTACCGCCAGCTGCGGTTCAACGACCCCGTCCACCCGCGCTGGCAGTGCTGGTGACCCCGCGGCGTTGCCCCAGTAAAGTTCCGGTTGTTCGATGGCGTATGGTTCTGCCAAATCAGTAAAAAAGACACTGAGCATGATGATATGTAATCCGCCGTCTGTGCGATTTGCCATATCATGCCCGGCAGCGTAAAACTCCGTTCCCGGCGGGTCATCGAGATCTTGATCAATGGCTGTGCGCAGGCCGGACCAATTGAGGCAGTCGTGACTGTCACGCCGTCCGAGAACACGGGTTCGACGGCTTGAGCCGCGCTGACTATAGAGTATGTAAGGCGCGTCGGGGTCGATGGAGCCACCGAAGGTTTCTGCGGGAGATCCGAAAGCGAAGAGCTGTTTCTGATGATTGTGGGGACCGGCGGGATAGTGGCGCCAGTTGTATCCATCCGCCGAGTAGAGCGCATGCCAGACGCCGTTATGGGGCATAGTGGTTATCCGCTTCCACCGATAGGCTTCATCCGTTTCATGGGGGTCGTACAAGATGTTCCCAAGTGATGGGCAGTCACTGGGCCAATTAATGATGTTGTTGTCTTTGGAGGCTTCAAACTCGACGATACCCAAATTAGGACGTTCCCAATGAACCCCATCGCTGGACTCCAGGACGCACATCACGGAATTTACGCCCGGATAGTACATCCGAAAGGCGTGATTTTTCTCATCGTAGATGATTGGTCCTCGAGCGGCTTCGCTCTCCCACGACCGATCTGGGTTAACCGTGTGAAGCGGTTCGTCAATAGTGATTTTCTCTGGACGATTGAGTACGCGATGCGCTCCAACCATCGATTCAATGAAGAAATCGTCTATAAACATCTGCTTTCCTGGATGCATTTCCATGTTGTTTTCCTCTTGCTCAATTGTACGCACCGGTATGTAGTGTTAAATCCGTTGACAGGTTGTCTAGAGCTGTGCTATGATGACGGCGTTTTTTGAGAAACTGCCCCATTTTCCCCTTGAAAAGTGTACAGAACCGGAGGATAAAAAGGCAATGAAGAACTCAGGCAAACAAAAACATACTGACGGTCCCGTGCGAACAGCCCGCGTGGACAATCTGCTGCGCCCGGAGATGTTGGATGCCTTTGACCGCAAGGCCTTCGAGCAGGATGGATATTGGGTGTGGGAAGGCATACTGACCGACGCCGGCAGAGAGCAATTCGCCGCAAGTCTACAGAAACTGCAGCACATGAACAACGGCATCCTTATGGACACCGATTGGGCTGCCATCGATTTTGAGGGACGTGGGTTGGCACCACCGCCGCCAGAACAAATCACCCCAGAGTTTTTGGCATCTTGCTGTGGTGGATCGGAACAGATGCCCAGCTTTCTCAGATCAGAGATACGCCAATACATGCACGACCATGGGCTCTTTGGTCCGGGTCCAGCGTTAGTCACACGCGGATTCGAGTCGCTAGGGGTTATGCCGGAATATTTCCCAGCTGGATACGATGACTTTATTATGGATGTCACCACGGCTCATCCGCAGATGATGGAACTATTCAAGAAACTCTTCGGCGACCGCTTCGTGCTCGACCACTGCTTAATGCTTAACCGGGCGGCTGGCTCACGAGGGAGACGTTGGCACGCTCACCAGTATCGGGACGGGCAGTACGAGGTGGAAGACCCTATCGGCACCGGCAAGGCATTAACCCCTGAGTTTCTACAGCAGCAGTGCATCCGAACCCTGTGCTATCCAGACGGTGCGGAAAGTGGAGACGGTGCGGAACTTGGGGTTATCCCAGGCTCCCATCTTTACCGCATTCCGTTCAAGTGGAACACGGACCGACCGGATGATGATGCCGCCATGCAAGCAAACTGGCTAAAGGGAAAGACCCACGCCATCACAGGCAAGCCGTTGGAAATTGTACATCTATCACTGCCACCGGGGAGCATGGTTTCGTTTGTCCATCATATGCCGCATCACGTCCAGCACCGTCCGCCAAGGGCACCTACTCGGTGGGGGCTGTTGATGGCGTATCGGACTCCAGACCCCGCAGCCGTGCCAGACAAGTGGACAAAGGGTGTGCCAACCCATTGGATAGAGCGCACTGCGGCAGCTGGAAAACTTTCCGATGCGGAGCGCAGCGTGTTTAAAGCAGACAATCCCCTTAACTGATGTGTTAAGACTGTGAATCCACAGTCTGCCCGCCCGTCAACTCCCTATCGTAGCTTGGCCGAAACAGCTCGGTGAGAACAGCTGGCAGCTCGCCCCGTTGTGCCTTCATCGCCCATACCGGCGGGATTGAGTGTGATGGCTGGGCATGACCGGTTACATCGCTCGGTTTTTTGTAGCAATAGAGTGAGCACCAGCGAGTCTGCCTGCCCAAAGCTTTGGAAGCCACTGCATGCGCGGCGTGCGACAGACAGCAAACGACCGATCCCGGAGGCAGCGAGATGTATTCGATTTGAAGCGGCTCTAAAGTGACGGGATGGACCCGTCCCGCCAACCAACCCTGCCGCATTTCTTCGTCGGTGTCAGCCCAGCACCCCGCTGGATCTCGAAAGAGGTGGCTGCCCCGAATGATTTTCAGTCCCCCGTCGTCCTCGGCTTCAAAGCCTTGGGGATAACAGAGCGTAAGATTGAAATTCGGTTGTGCTTGGTACTCCGACAGACTCGCTACACCGCAGTTGTCTGCACCAGCACCGACTTTATGGCTGTGCCACGCTCCACCGGGATAGCCTGGGGGCCTCGTCAATAGCTGATTATGATCGAAATAGATGTCATCGCTGCCGAGGCTCATCCGCTGGAGCTGGAGCATCTGCGGGTGTGTGAGGACGTTCATTAAGTAAGGAACGTGACCTGCCGGGAAATACTCAGCGAACACGCTGTGCTGGCGCAACGTCTTCACGCCAGCCGCATCGTCCGATTGTGGTGCCTTCTGGCTCCCTCCGATGGCATTATTAATCTGTTCAACGGTGAGAGATTGTGTCGGCGGTGTTCTGCCGAGGATTTGCCAGTCGATTTGTGTCCAGTCTAACTTCAGCAATCTGTCGTTGAGTTGCTGACCATATTTCAGTGCCGCTGTCCACTCCTCGACAGTTTGGGGGGTCATGACTTCTCTCAGAACGGCATATCCATCCCTTGAAAAGCTGGCGTGGTCGAATTGTGCAGCAACCGCCGACATGTCGAATAGAGGTTCGCGATTCGCTTCTAACCGGTCCCAATCGCTACGAGACCACTGCACAGGGGAGTGGTCATTAGCGAGGAAGCTGGGGCGGGTGGCATCTGCAAGTTCGCTGGTTGAGCGCAGCAGGAGCCGGGCTAGCGTCGGATCTGACGCTTCAGGAACAAGGAGTGGGTTCTGTGGCATTGTGGGGGCAGAATCAGGAGATGACACGCTTTTCTTCATAACTGATCTCTCTTCCCAAAAGTTACGGGCGGATTTTTTGAGAAAATCCAATTGTTCGCGGATTGACCTTACAGTTTACATTACCCAAAAAGATAATGAACTTTTCCTTGATTTGTTGGACCGACAGTGATAGTATCTCCATGCAGTTTAGCAGCCTGCGGATAGACTGTCAAGCGGAAAAAGCCACACGATATAACGGGCGCCGGAGTTGGTATAACTTATCTCTCCAAGGTACGGCCTTTCCGGATCAGTTTGGAGGCCGATGCTTGCATCCCCTGACATCTAGAGAGACCAGGTAGAAGTGGCGTCAGATCCAGCTCATACCGACAAAAACTTTACAGACCCCCGAACACGTGAGAGTTTGAACAACTCCTTGAATTCTCACGAATTCAGTTACGTCCAAATCAAGAAAGGAGCAGATCAGGATCCGATGATGATAAACATTGTAATGGTCGGCGCTGGAGGGATTGCCAGAACACATGGCGGCTCACTGATGCGCATCCCTAGTGCAAACATCGTTGGCGTCGTTGATCCGAATGAGGAGCGTGCTGAAACCCTTGCAAGTATGGTTGGGGCACCGGTTTGTGAGAGCTTAGAAGATTGTGTGGATAGAGCCGATGTGGTCTACATCCTCACGCCCCCTTCTACCCATCGGGAATTGGCACTGAAGGCGATTAAGGCTGGAAAGCATGTCGTTTGTGAAAAGCCGATCTCTATCTCCATGGACGATGCTGTAACCATGGTACAAGCCGCCAAACAGGCGGATGTGAAACTGATGGTCGCCTTCAACAATCGGTTTAGAAAGGGATTTAAGCGTCTAAAGGAAATGGTTAATGCTGGCACATTGGGCAAATTCGTCAATATGTGGAGTCAACGGATCGGCCGGGGGATTCCTCAAGGGTACAATTGGCGGACTGATCCGCAACTGATGTGCGGTATGAGTATTGAATCCCTTTCGCACGATATTGATCTCATCCGATGGATAGCGGGAGAAATCGTCGATGTCCGCGCAAATATTGTGAGTTCCAATCCAGGTCTAAAGGGTTTCGATGACAATGCGCATGTGGTTCTGACCCTCTCCAATAGAGGCACAGCCGTAATTCATGCCAGTTGGTCCTCTCACCTCGGTATAAATGCTCGAGGGGTCATTGGAACTCTAGGTACGGCGGTTGTGGAGGGTCCTGGACTCTGGAACGGAAAGCATCTCCGTTGGCAGACCTGTGAGATGGAACACGAGCACATCGAAGCGATCGATGATTCCTATGCCACCTCAGATTGCTACGAGATGGAAAACCGGCATTTTATTGATTGTATTGCTAACGATCTGCCCCCGGCGATTACGGGTGCCGACGGCCTGGCGGCCCTCAGGGTCTCGCACGCCATACTCGATTCTCACCACAAAAAAAAGGTGATTCCGTTATGATTGTGGAGAATCGGTGAACCATCGGGTTTGTCAAGTTTAATGATGGAGGCTATCTGGAGGTCGAGGCTTTAGCTGGAAGCATGCTCTCGTCTACAGCTTCAGCATCCCATCCATCAAACCAAATCTGACAGACCATGACATGACGTCAATCATTTTATGGGAAGGCATACGCGAAAGAAAAAATGCTCACCAAACAGCAGCAACAACACTTTGATGTATTCGGGTTTGTCGTGCTTCGGCAACTGTTCTCCCCCGACGAGATGGCTATTATCATCCGTGACTTTGAAGCGGCGATGCTCGAAGACCGCGATGGTAAACCCTTCGATGGCAAGACGCGCCAACAGGTGAATGACTGGTTTCTTGAACGACCTTGCGCCGAGTTATTGGTCAAGAACCAACGTATCGAGGGACCAATTGAACAACTGCTAGGACATGGTTATACGTTCCACAAGGGAAACGACGGCAACTTCTACGTAGGAGATACCATCTGGCATCCGGATATGGGGTGGGATCCGCACATTCCGGAGGGTCAAGGCGACCCCAACAAAAACGTCGGACCGTGGCGGTATCATTACCATCCAAGCATTAAGGTTGCGTTCTATCTGGATTCGGTCACCAAGGATACTGGATGCCTTCGCGTTATTCCGGGCGCACATCGGAATCCGTACCACGATCAGCTGTGGTCACTCCATCTGAATGTCCCTTCCGCTGCTTCGGAAGATGACTCCCATAAGTTCGAGAATGTACGTCCGAAACTCCTTGAAATGTGGGAGCAGGCGACCGGCGATAAGGATGGTGGAGAACGCTTCTTGTCGAATCCGAATATAAACCATTTCGGGCTAGCGCCACGCGACATTCCGAGTTTCCCCATTAAGTCTGAACCGGGTGATGCCGTCTTCTTCAGTCATCAACTCTGGCATGCGTCGTTCGAGGGGCGTGTGGGCAGACTGATGTTCACGCTAAACTTCCGCAGTGCACCAACTGAAGATGATGGGTAGTGTATAGTATCTTCTCCAGAAGAATTTTATCAGAAAGGCATGTTATGGAATATCGTGAATTTGGAAGAACGGGGATGCGGTTGAGCGTTATAGGGACGGGAGGTCTTCTAGCGCACTATTGGGAAGGAGAGTCCGGTCATCCGCCCCCTGAAGAGAAGCGACGGATTTACTTGCGGGCAGCCGAATCTGGGATAAACCTATTTGACATGGGCTACGGAGACGAGGTGCACATTCCGGAAGAGTTGAAAGGCAATACGGACGAGCATTACTTTTCTCTGAAAGTCGGTGCACCCACAGCGGCAGATTTAGAGGGAATAGTTGACAAGCACCTTGTAAATTTGCGCAGGGATGCGATCGACATCCTTCGGGTGCACTATTACGCCTACATGAAGGATGCCCAGTTGAGGAAACGAATCACCGATCTCAAGCAGATGGGTAAGGCGCGATCGCTCTGCCTGATACGTCACTTTGAAGCGGACCAAGATGCCTATGTAACGCGTGGTCCAGAAAAGGGGGCAGACGCGGACTTGGTTATTTACAATTACGTCTGCCGTGGTCAGGCACCGGGGATTCGGGCAGCGTCCAAAGCTGGAAAGGGAGTCTTAGTAATGAAGGCACTCGGTGGGCAGTATTTAAGTTGGCAACATAAAACTGGGACGGATTGGACAAAAGCGACGGAGGAGACTCTGGTGCAGCTCTCACCCCTCGGTGAAAGTATGCGCAGTGAACTGTCGCTTGTCTACTCTTTTACGACCGGTCCCTGGAACGAGTTGGCTGAAGCAGAGGAAAAGATTTCGCCGACCGGTCAGGCGGTATCATGGGTGCTTGAAAATCAAGGTGTGAGCAGTGCTTTGGTGGCGGTTGCCAGCGTTGCAGAACTTGAAGCTGTTTTGGAAGGCATTTAGACGATTTCTCTGTCAGTTGCGAGATTGTTGAGCGAGGCTTTCATGGATATACAATTGACATCAGTTCAAAAAGAAGAGTATCAGCGCGATGGTTATACTATCGCCAAAGGTGAGTTCAATCCAGACGAGTGCGATCAGTTTATCGAGTATATGATGGATCTACATGCCGGGCGCAAGACCGTCGAAGGCTACCCTCCACGGGAGACGGACGACTGGAGGCGGACGCATAACCGGTCGCTTCACGAACCGGTGGACCTAGAATGGATGCTGAATACTAGACTGTACCAACCGTTGCGGACGCTCCTCGGCGATGAGCCGGATGCGGTGCAGAGTATGTATTTCTATAAAGGTTCAGAACAGCGTCGGCATCAAGATGCGTACCATCTCCCGGGCTGTATGTCGGCGTGGATTGCCCTTCAGGAGGTTGGTGCGTGGAACGGAAGCATCCACATCCAGCTTGGTTCTCATAAAGGACCGATTATTGATAAGAAGGATTTTAGAGCCGACGAAGATGGCAACCGAGGTCTTTGGTACGGCTGGGATCCCGAAGACGCATTCGAGGCTTTGTTCGAGCGTAACGGACTTCCAGAAATCGCTGTTGAAGCCTCAAAGGGGGACGTGGTATTCTTCGACGGCAGGCTCATCCATCGCGGCGGTCCCATTTTGGAGGAGGGAGCATTTCGTCACAGTTTCGCGTGCCACTATATCCCTCAGTCGTTCAATCCTTGGCCCTATGAAGCGCTGCCGCGGCTGCGGATCTCATTCGATAGGGTTTGCCGATTTACGCCGAC
>JAKZSX010000155.1:0-6078 GCA_047517405.1 Candidatus Poribacteria bacterium
CCTGCGTTGGTGTTCTTGATCGCACCGGGGATCAGATTGTGACTAAGTATTGGCGGCAGAACTAGGTGGAGCAAGCCCCACGAAACCAAAGTTAAGTAAAGCATACGAAGGTGTGCTACAGCGTGCCCTCATGCAATCGGAGTTGTCATCTGCCAATCAGAACTTTAGATCGACGTAGGGGAAAACATGGCAAAGAACCAAATCGTATCCATTGATATTGGGACAAGCGCAATCAAGTTGGTACAGCTAGAGCAAACTGCGTCAGGGATTCGTCTTGTGAACGCAGGGATAGAAGCGTATTTCGAGACAAATCCGACAGTAGCAATCTCGACTGACGTCATATCCAAAACCTTAGAGCGTCTCTGGAGGCGTATGGGTGGACGCGGCACTTCAGTAGCACTGTCAATTCCTCGCTTGTCAGTTACATCGCGTCGATTGATAAATCTGCCTGCAGCCGCAACAGATGACCAACTCTCGAACCTCGTTGCCATGCAAGCAGAAACGGAGCTCCCCTTCCGGGTAGAAGGTACTATCTACGATTATCACGACGCGCGCCGCTCAGAGGATGCCCTATCGGTTGAACTGATTGCTGCAAAGCGTGAGACGGTACAACAACAGATCGATTATCTCAAACCACTCGGTCTTGCACCCACAAGTGTGATACCTTCAACGCTAGCGACGAGTGTGTTGGCAGGGATAGTAAATCGCAAAGACGATGGATCAACAGAAATGACGATGGTTGTGGATATTGGCGCGGGACGAACGGACATCTGCTTGATGGACGGAGATGGCCTACGGTTTTCACGGAGCTTTCCTATTGGTGGAAACCATTTAACGCACCTATATGAGCACGAAACGGGGGCCGATTTCGAGCTCGCCGAAAATCGAAAGATTGTGAACGCTGCTTTAGATCAACAGTCTGAAAGCGATGCGTCGTCGTACGAATGGGCGGAGGGACTTGTTGCGGAGTTGAGGCGATCCATCAACGGTGCAAAACGAGAGCTCAATATCAATGAGGATAGAATTGTCAGCGAAATCTGGTTGTGTGGTGGTGGGGCACGGATTCGTGGGCTAGCAGCCTATATAGCCGATCGATTGGAAGTTCCAGCCCGATTTTGGAATCCACTTGATGCCTTTCAGGAGGTTGCGGACACACAACGTTCTAACTTCCAAGCTGTTGAGAGTTTCGGCGATACACTCGCTGTCGCATTGGGACTGGGTATCAATGCGTTGACCTCGCGGATCTCCCTGGATCTCCTTCCCTCAGAAGAGAAGGTCAAACTGACACAAGCCCAACAGCGGAAGCGGACATTAATGGCTGTCGCAGCTGGATTGGTTCTACTAGTGGGGCTTGGACTTGGTGGTCTGACGCTGAGCAAAGTCCACCAGTCGAAAATTGTCACGCTGGATGGAGCGATTAGAAACATCAGCCTAGCGGAATCCAATGCCAAAAGGACATTGACCAAAGATTTAGCAATCGTTAACCTTTTAGCTCCCCGCGTTTCTCCGCTCGATATAGTGCGTGAGCTGAGCGTGCGGTTTGCCGACCGTACGCAGGTCGCTTGGACAACACTTAACATCAGTAGATTAGATGACCCTGAAAAAGCAAAGATTACTTTCAACATAGAAGCCCAATCACACCAAGACGTGAGCCAGACAATTAGCATGATGGCGCAATCGGGGGTATTTACGAGTATCAAATCCGGTCAGGTCACAAGTATTGAACGCGATAAGCAGCCGATTTTTCAAGTGCAGATTACCTGCAATCTGGCAGAAGATGCGATACAGCAGTTTGCCCAAACCCGTGACTTCAATCAAAATCTGTCTCGAAAATCCGAAACTAGCGGGCAAAAAAGAGACGCTCTAGAACAAAAGAAAGTCGACAAATGAGAAAGCTCACACGTCGTGAAATCGCTTTACTTATTGCTGTTGCCCTTGTGCTCTTGATTTTCCTCATCGAGCCTATAATTCGGCAAGGCTTCCCGGGCGATGAGCTCGCCACGAAACGAGAGAAACTGCAAACAGCGCAGAACCTAGTCCAACTTGCTCAAGTTACACAGCAAATTGACCGGGAGATTCAAGAGCAAGTCGGTTTAGAGGGTCAGATTATCTCTAATTCTCTATTTGAGGAAATTACAAATCGGGTTGATTTAGAAGCCCTCAACCGAGCTAGTCGCGCCTCCGCGCTAGCGGCACTACACCCCGCACTTGAGAATAAGGCAGATTCACTGCTCGCGTATAAGAAACATTACGGCGAATTTGGTAGTTTAGACCAGCTAAAGGAGATACGGGGTCCCATCTTCGAGGGGGAGCAGGCACAGGCAGTAATTTCACGGCGAATTTCTGATCTTGCAAAAAAAGCAGGATTGCGTCCCAACTATCAACTCAATATTAGATCGATGCCTGGAGCGAAATCTGAAAAACTCCCGCCGCAAACGAAGAAAAATCTAGTGTATTATCTTTACTTAGGTGAATTAGCGAACGAACTCCAGCAGTTGGAATCGCAGCAGAATGCCACAGCGGAAAAGGAAGAACAGAATCAAATCGAAACTGAAGAAGAGATGATGGAGATAATGTTCGACGCCTGGTGGGGGAAAGATGGTGTGGAGGATAATAGTAAAACCGAGGCAGTAGAATACGAATCCAAAGAACAGTCAACCGAGGAGGATACCCTGAAAACAGCTCAATATGAGCAACCACAAGGGCTGCCCCTACAGGATAAGTCATCAGCCTCGACCCGCCTGCAGCGGGAAGCTAGCAGTCAATTCGTATCGTTACCAGAAGTCATTCCCCTAACCATGCGAATAGAGCTACTACAGTTTATTCGATCAAACTTGAAACAACAATTGGCTGGAGTGCTAGAATCCAGGAAAGGATTTCTTGAGGCTCAAATCGTCCTAGAAACCGACCAAGCAAATGGTGGCTTTTTGGGCATCGGTGCAAAAAAGCAGACGACAGCTATCAAGTTGAGGCCTAACAGTGCACTGTTATCAAGATTCGAGATGTTAATTAACCGCTATGAAGCAGAGCAGAAGTATGGTGTGGAAGAGATGGAGAAGACACTGGATTATGATCAGCAGATCCGTGCACTTACCCAGTACGTTGATCAGATTTTGGAACAGGAAGATAAGCTTGAAAGCTGGCTAGCAACAGTCCCCTCTACCCATCAGCCGGAGACTTACATCATTGATATGCGCTTCAGTAACAACATTGAGCGAATTGTCCGGCTAATCCACGCCATAGAATCAAGCTCGAAATGGTTACAGGTCAGGAATCTACAAGTCACTATAGCGGACAAGAAGGAAACGACTATCAGTGCAAATCTCTCGATGATTGCAAGGGTTCTCTGAAGCCAAATAGAGAAAAGAGACGATTCGGTTTTACCTCAAAACTCAACTCAGTTTAGGAGTAGGGATAATGTGTTTTGAACAATTTAGATGTTATAAATGCCTGACCAGAATGTTGCCTAAGGTAGGTATCCAATCGGATTGCGGGCGTCAAGAAACAGCAGGCCTTGTGCCTACCCCACATGGGCAACCACAAGGGTTGCCCCTACTTATCTTCCTCATATTATTGATATCCGTTGGGTGCATTACCGGGGCGTTTACCACGTCAGTGTTGGCACAGGAAGGCGATCAGAGAGGAATGGAAGTCGCCGAGCGTGACGAGGCTGGTACAGCGATTCGATTTAATTTTGACTTCCCAAGCGGAAACTTGCAGAGCTTGATCAAGTTCATCAGCGCAGAGACGAACCTGACGATTATCGCCTCCGAAAACGACATCAAAGACAAGAAGTTTGCACTGACCAACCTCAAGAATGTGACAATCGACGAAACGCTTGAAGAAATTAAAACGGTCCTTGCTCAATATGACCTGACCATGATTCGGACAAATAATACCTTGCTGATTACGACATTCGAGAAAGCTGTCAAAATGAAAGTGCCTGTGAAACGAATTGTGGCAGACCCAAATCTGATTGATCAAACCGATGAAATCCAGACATATATAATTCAATTGAACAGTGCCGCTGCCTCGGAGTTGGTGAATAGTCTCAAGCCGTTGTTGAGCAAAGCAGCGAATATTTTCGCGGATGGCAACAGCAACTCGTTAATCATTACCGATGTTGCCTCCAATATCCATCGAATTACAGCTATTTTACAGGTTGCGGATGAGACACCGGAAACCCCGCTCAAAGTGGAAATCATTCCTCTGCATAACGCGACGGCGGCGTCGCTCGCCCAAACCTTGAACAATGTTTTCCAGCAGGAAGGCGAGGTTGCGAACCTCCTACGCAAGATGGGTTCAACAAACAAGCCTGAAGAGATGAAGGAGATGATGGAACGTGCTAGAGCGGAAGGCGGGGGTATCGACATGATTCGTGGGCGCATCCAGGTTGCCGCCGACGAAAGTTCAAACTCGTTGATTGTCAAAGCCTCCGAAGCCAACCTAGTTGTGTTGAAAGATCTGATTCAACAACTTGACACAGCGCCGAGCATTCAAACGGAGATTAAGATCTTTCGGCTCAACTATGCAATTGCCCAAGATGTCGCGCAGACACTTGAGGAGTTAATCACGGGAGTGAGTGCCGGCAGGCGACCTGGAAGAAGTGCGGAATGGTGGGAACGGCGTGAGTGGGAACGAACCCGCCGAAATCTGATGCAAAGACGGACTGAAGGCGAGGGTGAGTACCAGAGTATCGTTGGGACCGTAAATATCTCGTCAAGCGATCGCTTGAACGCTGTCCTCGTTTCCTCCGATCCACGAAACTTCGCCATTATCGAAAAAATCATCACACAACTGGACCAAGCCGATCCGCAAGAGGAGATCCGAATCTACTTCTTGCAATTCGCCGAAGCGCAAAGCCTATCTGACAGCCTACGAGATCTCTTTGAAGGGGGTGATTCCGGTCGGGATGAAGACCTACCGTGGTGGTGGCGTCGTCGGGAGGAACAACGGGGAGAGAGTGCCGGTGGATTTGGTGTCCAAGGGGACGTTCACCTTGTGCCAGATCCCCGCTTGAACGCCCTTCTAGTCTCGACTGCGTCCCAAAACTTTGAGACAATTGATGGCTTGATTAAGCGTCTCGATGTCAATATGCCCGATCAGGAGTGGGGAACTCGCGTTTATAAAATGAAATATGCGGACGCAGAAAATGTTGCCAATATTATCAACAATGTCTATCAAGGCTCAAACAATAGGAGCGGCGGTTTCTTCTTTTTTGTCCCCGGACGGGCGCGCAATCAGAACCAAGGATCCCTCGCCGGAAGTGTGACTGCCGAGGCTTATCCGACACTCAACGCTGTAATCATCTCCACTGCGACGCAACGGAATTTCACACTCATTACACAATTCGTCGAAGAGCTCGACACACCGACCCCTGAAGGACAGCGAGAGATTAGCAAACTAATCCGCCTTGAATACGCAAATGCTGAGGATACTGAAGATTTGCTAGAAGATGTGTGGGGCGAAAATGGCGGCGGCGGTGGATTCGACTTTGGGCGTTTCATCGCACGGGGCGGAACGCTTGAGCAGAATGACATCAATTCACTGCGCGGTCAGGTACAAGTGGAAGCGGATAATCAGACCAATTCGGTGCTCGTGACAACCGCACAACGATACATGGCACAGGTAGAAGCCATGATCCGTGAACTTGACTTTGTGCGGGGACAGGTTTGGATTGATATACAAATCCTCGAAGTGACGCTCGATGAAAGCACAAAACTCGGCGTGGAGTTGACGGCGCGAGAGCGAGGCTTGTTTGGCGCAGAAGTTCGGAATGGCAACCCACTCGTCGGAGAATTTGGAGCGGAACTTGGATTGGCTCAGGAAATCAGTGGCTTCAACATCAACTTGGCGACAAAGGAATATATGGCGTTGCTTCACACACTGATTCGCGAGAACAAGGTGCAAACCATATCGACGCCGGCGCTGCTCACCCGCGATAACCGTGAAGCAACATGGAGCTCTGGCAGACGCGTCCCATTTCTGCAAAGTGCCGATATTACAAGTCTAGCTAATAATCTGACGCAGCCGCTGTTTAACTATGACTTCATCGATCCGCCGGTTGGCGTTACGATC
>JAKZSX010000156.1:0-3003 GCA_047517405.1 Candidatus Poribacteria bacterium
TGGCTTCACTGCATCGAACGAGGACTTCTTTGCGGCGTGCTGTGCCATATAACGGTTCTTGTGGTGCAAAATCGGAAAAGTTCAATAGGAGAATTATATGAAAAAAGTACGTATCGGCGTCATTGGCTGTGGGGCAATTGCTCAAGTCCATCATCTTCCCAACTTAACAGCACTTCAGGACGAATTTGAGGTGCCAATCGTCTGTGATGTGTCGCGGGGCGCTGCGGCGTATGTTGCCGAAACCTTCAATATCCCTCGCTATGTAACGGATTACCGCGACCTCCTTGCATCTGATGTGGACGCAGTCCTGCTCTGCCACTCTGATCCGAAGACACGGGTAGCAGTGGCAGCATTCAACGCGGGTAAGCATGTCTTTATTGAGAAACCGATGTGTTTTTCCATTCAGGAGGCAGATGCTATCAGTGCTGCGTGTCAGGCGTCGGGCAAGGTTGGTCAAGCGGGATACATGAAAGTGCACGACCCCGCGTTTGAGTTGGCAAAGCGCGAAGTCGATACGATGGACGACATCCGGTTCGTTCAGGCAAATCACCTGCATTGTGGCAACGAACTTCACCTCCGTAATTTTCGGATCAAACGGTTCGATGACCTTCCGCCAGACGCAATGCGTGAGGCGGGTGAAGATGGAGCGAAAGCGCGTCACGATGCTATTGGAGATATATCTGGTGCTGCTAGCAGCGCCTTCTCCACACTCTCAGGCAGCGGCATCCACGATCTCTACGGTTTCCGTGCCCTGCTTGGTGTGCCGGAGGCGGTAGCTAGCACGGAGTTGTGGAACGGCGGGCGTGGCATCACCACGATACTTGAATACCCAAACGAGGTGCGCCTGGTTTATACATGGGCAGCTATCCCCGGTTTGTGGGACTTTAAGGAAACGCTGGAGGTTTACGGTGATACCAAGCGTGTGATTGTCAAATACCCCACAGGATTTTCCCGCGGCATCCTTTCTACGGTCACAGTACATGAGATTGAAGCGGACGGTACGACGGTACTCAAGGAACCAGCGATAGTGTGGGAAAGTGCGTTCAGCCGTGAAATTCGTCACTTCCACTCCTGCATCACCGAGGGTATTCCCTGTCGTACATCAGTCATCGATGCCCGCAACGACATTGCACTGATTATCAACATTGTCAAATCCTACACGGAACACGCACGCATTCCGAGCGAGTGGTAGGGTTGTAGAGAGTTTAGACCAAATCCAAAAGCCAATTTATATCAATGAAAATTACGGACTTAAAGTGCACTGTTTTGGGTAACAACCCCGTGATTCGCATAACAACCGACGAGGGGATCAGCGGGTTGGCAGAGGTGCCGGCTAGGAAACGCTACCTGAAACCTCATATTATGTTTTACAAGGACTTCATAGTCGGAGAAGACCCCACCGACGTAGAACGGGTAATGATGAGGATCCGTAAAGGCGGTGGTTTTAAGCCGTGGGGCAGCGCAGTAAGTGTGATAGAAATGGTGCTTTGGGATATTGCCGGCAAGGCAGCAGGTCTTCCGGTCTACAAGCTGCTGGGAGGTAAAATCCGCGATAAAGTTCGGGTCTATAATGGCGCGGTTAGGTATCCAATGGACGGAAATTCCCCGGAAGCCTACGCTACAAATATGGAAAAGATGAAAGCCTCCCCCGAAGGTTTCACCATTATTAAGCAGGGAATTGCATTTCATAGCGGAATGCCACGTCAATTCCCGGACTACTTCTACGGTGAAGTCCAAACAGGGCGTTTTGCAAGGACCAGTGGCCCTTTGACTGAGCGTGGGCTGAAATATACGATCGATTGCATTCAGGCGATGAAGGAGGCCTTAGGCGACGAGGTCGGTCTGGCTCTGGATTGTGGTCCAGGGTTGACAGTTTCCGACGCAATAAGGCTTGCGAAGGCTGTGGAACCGTTAAACGTGATGTGGCTTGAAGACATGATCACCGGAGACTATGTGCCGTACGTTTTAGCAGATCTTTACCGGGACGTAACGCAAAGCACATCGACACCCATCCACACCGGCGAACAGATCTACCTCCGACAGAACTTCAAGTACCTAATCGAGAAGCGAGCTGTGGATGTAATCGGTCCCGACCCGGGTGACATCGGTGGTATCGCAGAACTGAAATGGGTCGCAGAATACGCAGACCTTCACGGCATCCTTATGGCACCCCACGGCATAGGCGATGGACTCATCGGTCTTGCTGCCCTCGTTCAGGTGTCGGCGACCTTGCCCCAGAATTATATCGCGTTCGAGTATCCAACTGGAGATCCCAAGTGGTGGTACGATATAGTCGAAGGGCTGCCAGATCCCATCGTTGAGGATGGATTCATCACGGTTTGGGACACGCCCGGCATGGGTGTCGAGCTCAACGAAGAAGCCACAAGACAGTATCTCCCTGAAGGCGACGAAGACTTTTTCGATTAATTAGGGGAACGGATATGGCGAAAATCAGATTAGGTGTCATCGGTGCCGGTGGCATCGTTTGTCGGCTACATCTTCCTGTCCTCACCGAGAGAATTCCCTGTTGAACATCGGTCATTGATGTGCGTAACGACATTGCACTGATTATCAACATGGTCAAGTCCTACACGAACATGCACGCATTCCGAGTGACTGGTAGGATTGGCAATATCGATTCAACCTTGCCTTGCAAGGCCAGACCAAATCCAAAGGACAATTTATATCAATGAAAATTACGGACTTAAAATGCACTGTTTTGGGTAACAACCCCGTGATTCGCATAACAACCGACGAAGGAATCAGTGGGCTGGGAGAGGTGGAGGCTAGTAAACACTACCTGAAACCTCATATTATGTTTTACAAGGACTTCATAGTCGGAGAAGACCCCACCGACGTAGAACGGGTAATGATGAGGATCCGCAAAGGCGGTAGTTTTAAGCCGTGGGGCAGCTCAGTGAGCGCAATAGAAATGGCGCTTTGGGACATCGCCGGCAAGGCAGCGGGTGTTCCCGTCTATAAGCTGCTGGGAGGGAAAATTCG
>JAKZSX010000157.1:0-15351 GCA_047517405.1 Candidatus Poribacteria bacterium
CAACACGCAAAGTCCCGTTACAATGAAGATACCTAACCATTTGCTGGACAGCTTATTACGTAACATTTTCAGTTCCTCCTTACAAAATAGGGCCGAAGTAGATTCGCCTGTGCGAAGTAATCTCGAATTGGATTGCCCAAAATCGAGTATTGAAACAAAACAACCAAGCACTGTGCTAATTTTAGATTAACGGTGTTGATAACTTGGCTTCACCCTATTTAGAGCAAGCCCCATGCCAACATCCTAAATTATGCCAATTCTTCAGTTGTGGCGCGGGTTTGAGAGGAGGTTCGCTATCTGTTCTTACTATCCAAAGTGGGCGGTAAACCGCACACAAAATTGCCCATAATCCCGATATAGACTGAATATAATCGATGTGCGGTTGATGTGCGGAAAATCGCACACTTCTGCTACTGCTAGTCAAAGACATAATGAAACCATTCCATTTCTGTCATCGAAAGCCATATTTTTCCAACCGGCGGTATAAAGAACGTCGGGTTAACCCAAGATGGCGGGCGGTCTTGGCAATGTTGCCCTGATTAGCCACTAAGGCGCGTCTAATCTGTTCCTGCTCAGCAAATATTGACTCAACCGGGTCTGGCAACGGACTGGCTGTGCTAATCCCTGTTCTTGAAAAAGAAAACACATCAATGTGAGGAAACAGAAAACGGAGGTGTTCGCGTTGAATCGCTGCACCTTCGCTTACAATCAACGCATGTTCAATGATGTTCCTCAGTTCACGCACATTACCCGGAAAGGCGTATCCCTCCAAAGCCTCTACCGCTTTAGGAGTCAATTCTGGGGTTGGCACTTCCATTTCAACCGCAAGTGCACTCAGCATGTACTCGGCAAGGAGGGGGATATCCGCTTTTCGCTCGCGTAACGGTGAAATCTCGATCAGCATCCCAGCCAAGCGGAAGTAGAGATCTAATCGAAACTGTCCCATCTCGATCTTAGCCCTGAGATCTGCATTGGTGGATGCTATCACACGGACATCTACCTTTTTACTCTGCGTTGTACCGATAGGCATGATGACACTATCGTCTAGCGCACGGAGGAGTTTGACCTGGGTTTCGATAGGCATGTCACCGACTTCGTCGAGAAACAACGTCCCGCCGTTGGCGCGTTCAAAGTAGCCTGTCTGATTCGCTATAGCTCCGGTAAACGCACCATGGACATGGCCGAAGAAGATGGACTCCGCCAGTTCAAAAGGGATCGCACCACAATTGAGCGGCACAAATGGCCCTGATGCCCGTGGTCCCCCAAGGTGAATGGCTCGTGCAACCACTTCCTTACCGACGCCGGTTTCCCCCGTAATTAAAACCGAGGTGGTGTCGTTGTTGCGGAGTTGGTGAATCGTTGTATGAATGGTTCGCATTGCATCGCTATCGCCAAAGAGCATAGAGTAATCCTAGCGGTCATTTATTGAAAATTGATTCTATGTCCTAAAGGATACAAAAAAAGGCAAGCAGCGTGCAAATCTAAAATCGTCAAGTTGAAACTAATAGTTTCTAACTCGCAAAAATAAATTGGATGTAGGGTTATTTTTTCTTGATATTTGACAGATTGAGTCAATTTCCGCTCTGAAAGTCTTCGACCTGATGCACTTTGGGGTGATTTCGGACGACCGTTTCAGTTTTTCGCGAATTACAAGATGATTGCAGCATTTCTCCCATTCACGGCAGCAGGACGTTAACACTCCCTAGCAGCTTAGGTTATTATATTGAGATCAATTGAAAATCTTTAGCTCTTTTTTTTAATTAATCAGGGGCGTTTATAAAATATGTATGTAGTATCAGGGTCCACACGCATGAGCCTAGCTGCCGGTAAAGGCACTTTTCCGCTCAATGATGTATTCCGTCAATGGACTGGGGGATGCCTGAATCCGCACGTTGACTAATGCGGGTTTGTCTGAGGCGAGGGCGCGTTCTAGCGCACCGGGTAGTTGATGTGCTTCTTCGACATATTCGCCGTGGGCACCGAGTGCTTCCGCTACCTTGTCGTAACGCGAAGGCAGCAGCTCGGTTGCCACACTTTTTCCGAAGAGTTGCACCTGCTGGTGGTAGTCTATTCCCCAAACGCTATCGTTTCCAATCACGATAACTACGGGTAGGTTGTGCCGCACGGCGGTGTCCAACTCCATGCCGCTGAATCCGAAGGCACCGTCTCCGGTGAGTACTACTACTTTGGATTGAGGGAGCGCGGCTTGAGCACCGACGCCATAAGATACGCCCCATCCTATCATTCCAAGCGTGCTATTGGTGAACCAACGTCTAGGACAGAGACTGGGATAGTAGGGGGTCCCATAGAAGGAGAAGTCACTGCCCTCGAAGATTAGACAGTCATTCTCGTTCAGAAGGGAGCGTAGGTGTTTGTGAACGGACATCGCGTGTAAGGGGGTGGAGGTTGCTGCCCGACTGTCCAAATCCTGCTCTTGGGCATCGCGGGTGGACTTCAGCTCTTCAACGATTGGATGTTCGTTCCACTGATACCCTTCGGCTTCCTGCGCCAACTGCTTCACCACCGCACCAACATCTCCTAAAATGCCGACATCCACGCCGCGAGATAGACCAATCTGGTCGGCTGACGGATCCACTTGGATGATACGCACGTCAGTGGCGAGGGTTGGTGGTCCACCGAAGGAGATGGTAAAGTCTAATTTCTTGCCGAGAAGCAGCACAACGTCTGCTTCTTCCAATCGGCGTGAGACAAGGTTGACCCGTCCGTCCGCAAATCCGAAACAGTAGGGGTGGGTATCGGGAACAAGTCCGCGAGCTATCTCCTCGGTGAACAGCGGAAGCTGCGTTATCTCTAAGAGCCGCTGCAAATCCTCCCGATTTACGGAGTCAGTTGCATTGCCCGCTAGTATCATCGGTCGTTGCGCGGTCTGGAGTAATTCTATCGCTTCCTTTACAAGGTCCGGATCGCCCATGACTTGACCGGAACGGCGGTACGCCTCGGGTGGGTCGAAATGTACCCCGCTCATGTCCACTTCAGCATTTTGGACATCTACAGGGATGGTCAGATGAATGGGACCCCGTCTGCCCGCCAAGGCGGTGCGGAAAGCGCGTGCGAAAAACTCTGGGATACGGTACGGGTCGGAGATGAACCATGACCCTTTCGTGATGGGTTTCGCCATTCCAACCTGATCGATCTCTTGCTGCGCGATTCCCCATCCCAATTGGTTCTGCGCTGCGGACCCTGTAATGTTGATGACCGGCGATTCCATATGATACGCCAACGCCAGTCCCGGGATAGCGTTCACATGCCCCGGCGAAGTAAACATGGATATTCCGGGGGAGCCGGTGATCCGTCCCCACGCATTTGCCATGTCCACGGCAGCCTGTTCGTGGCGGGTATCAATGAACTTAAAGCTCTCCTCCGCCATAACGTCCATCAGATGCAGGGTGTGGTCACCCGCCAAGGTAAAGATTTGGTCTATCCCTTCCGCCCGCAATGCTTGGACGATAAGGTGTGAACCTGTCACCTTCATAAAAAATTTCTCCTTGTACAACCCCAATCTAATCAGGGGTTTCGCTCGGTAAACAGATTTACCAAGTGGGGAACAACGATCGTTGTTCCCTACGGAATCCTGATCTGTATCAGGATACCTCCACCTTCACCGCCCGACCAGATTCCCCAGATTCAATGACAGCGTTCAAGGTGGCGAGGACTAGCAGGTTGTTACGACCACTGGTTTCCGGCTCAGGCCCGCCGTTCACCCAGTCGGCAAACGTGGCAGCAACATGTTGGTCAAGTTGGCGTGAGCCGGTGAAGTCTGGATCGATCTCTGCCTCATTCAACCCAACCCCCCGGTCTGTCCCGATAAGCAAAGTCTCCGGACCACCAAAGCCTCGTGGACTGTGTAAGACAACTGCGCCACGCTCGCACTCGGCGCGGAATTCGGCACTGTTCACACGGGCATCGGAGGTAGAGACGATTACGAAACGGGCACCGTTATCGAAGGTAATTTCAGCGGTGGCAGTGGATTCACGATTCCACGTCGTTGTCGGTGGTCGGTAAGAATGACCGTACACCTCTACCACACGCCGGTTCACCATGGCAATCAGCGAATCAATTTCGTGGACGGTCATCTGCCACAGTTGCGAGTGCTCGGAGTCAGGATACTCCCCACCACGGGCTTTGTAGGTTAGCATGTGTCCGGTTTGCGGCTCGCCATAAGCCCCCTCTGTCATCAAACGTCGTACGGTTCGCTGTCCGGGCAGATATCGCCACTGTTGCGTTACAACGATTTTTAGCCCGCGAGCCTCTGCCATCTCGGTCAATCGTTTGGCGGGTGCGAGCTGCAGCGTGAACGGCTTTTCGACCATAACGTGCTTGCCGGCTTCGATTGCAGCCTCAACCAGTTCATCGTGGGTACGCGCCCAGGTAGCGATAACAACACCGTCACAATCCGAACCCTCCAACGCTTGGGGATATGAAGTGTAGGCAAGATGGTCTGGCAGTTCGAGATCGCGAATGGCAGCTTCGAGGCGTTGCGCATCAATATCGACCAAGCCGACCAACTCAAACGTGTCGGGCCGCGCTAGACAGCTGCGTACGTGCGACTTTCCTCTGCCACTGCCCACCACAATCATGCGCAGTGGATTCTCTGCTCCGACGCGATTTTCTGCCGCTTCGATTGATTCTTGGCTCATAACGATCCCTCCAATATCTAGCTCGATAAATCCTGAGAGGGTTTAGTGAGGCATCAGACGCACTGGGGGTTCTGTCTCAACTACTCCTCCACAACCTGGATGCTTGCACACGGAAAAACAGCCACTTGCGCGTTCTGGGGTAACTTCTCCGCTAGCATATTGACTAGCATATCCCACTCGCGGAAGAGGATGTCGTTGGAGTGCTTCTTGTAAAATTCATCAACCGGGAAGTGCTCCGACCAAACAAGGTTCTGATCCGGCGTTCCGATTTTCGGTGCGGGTAACGCCATCGGAGTTTTCTCCGCTCTCTGTTTGAGGAAACGGGCATAGTCCATCCGATCAAAGAGCCCGTGATAGCAGATGCCATCGCTCGCGGGATTAACGGCGATCGTGTAGGCTCCATCAAAATAGTGTCGTGCCCAGAATGTTTTGCCGGTTTGGATCGGATCCGAGTCGAGTGGGTAACAGTTTAGCAGGACCACATCTGTCTTTTGGCGAACTGCATCTGGAATCTGTGTCCCGTAGGTTTCCAGCGCGAAATGGGCTCCGGTTCGGTGCGCTTTCACCAGATCTCCAACGAATAGCCCCGCCACTTCGCGTCTGCTGTTGATGACGACGTTCACAATGGCGTCCAATCCGAGAACTCTGGCAACCGCTTCCGCAGCGTCTCGGTGGTCGGGTTCGTCGTCCTGCCTTTCAATAATCGCATGGCCGCGTCCCGGATGGAAGCTGTGGAAATAGAATATCGTGGCAAAACCTGATACGCCAGGAACAATCAACTTTGCTCCACCACCGAATCCGACCGCGCTGTGTGGGTAAATACCGCCTAGGCAGATCTTGAAGTCGGCATCTGCAACGACTCGGTTGGTATAGATTGGCAAACCGCTATCGAGGCTTCCGAGTGCCCGAAGATCTCCGCTCATAAAGTCGTGGCTTGTTACCTCGTACGCCGCTGCGATATCGGCACCCACTTTCTTGGCTACCTCCTCATCAGTGAGGGGACGGTGCGAACCACCACCAACAACAAAGCGGATTTCGCTTTGGGGGATGCCCACTTGGGTCAGTTCACGGAGTAGGAAAGGGATAATCGTCGCTGCCGGCGTGGGCCGGCTTAGATCATCAACGATGATAGCAGCACTACTTTTGCCACGCGCCATTTCTGCGATACGTGGTGTACCGATGGGTTGACCAAACGCGGCTTCGATCGCGGCGTCCGATAACTTGGGCGCGTCCTTGGGCCCAACCATTGTGACTTCCCAATTTTCAGGAAAAGTCAGTGTAATCTCTTCGTCGCCATACCAAGCGCGAGAGTACATTTTAGCGTAGTTTTTTGGCATACAAACCTCCACCTAATACGTAATGCGTAATGCGTAAAAGAAACCGCAGAGACACAGAGAACACAGAGAAAGGCACATTATTTTTTTAGTCGCTCTGCGTCCTCTGCGACTCGGTGGTCGGTTTTTGACCCCTTACTCGTTACGTATTATTCGTTATTCTTCTCGATTGTATTGGGTTAATCAACAGAATCTTTTTGCTGCTGTTGATAGTGTAAGGCAGCCCGGATAAAGTCGCGGAACAGTGGATGCGGTTCAAGCGGCTTGGATTGAAATTCGGGGTGGAATTGCGAACCGACCATCCACGGATGATCAACAACTTCAGTGATTTCGACCAGATTCTCGTCAGGCGATACCCCACTAAAATACACCCCTTCAGATTCAAGGGCTTCCCGATAGCAGTTGTTCAACTCATAGCGATGGCGGTGTCGTTCTAAGATGATCGGTTGCTGATACGCTTTATAGCTTTTTGTGTTTTCTCTGAGAACACACGGATAGAGTCCAAGTCGCATTGTGCCGCCGATCGCAGTATTTTTTCGTTGATCTAACATCAAATCAATCACTGGATGGGGCGTTTCCGCGTCAAACTCGGAACTGTTTGCGTTTTTCAGTTTTGCGACGTGTCGTGCAACGTCAATCACCATGCACTGCATTCCGAGACATAGCCCAAAATATGGAATCTTCCGCTCCCGTGCGTAGCGTGATGCGACAATCATCCCTTCAATGCCACGGTAGCCAAATCCACCGGGAACGAGGATCCCGCCAACTCCCTCGAACCGCTCATCCAAATTTTGATCATCACCCAGCATGTCAGATTCAATCCATTTGACATCTATGGCTGAATCGTTGGCAATTCCACCGTGCTTGAGTGCTTCCTTCACGCTGAGATAGGTATCAGAGCCCTGGACATATTTGCCGACAATCGCTATCTGGGTCCGGTGTTGGGGGTGCTTCAGTCTATCAACCATCCTTGCCCAATCAGCATCATTCGACGGACGCTCTTCCAACCCAAGTCGCTTTATCACCAGGCGTGCCATGCCTTGCCGCTCAAAGTTCAGTGGAATCTCATCAACCAGATCTGTGTCAAGTCCTTCAACGATGTACTCATCCTGAAGTCCACAGAGGAGCGAGATCTTCTTCCGTATTCCTTCCCCCATCGGTTGGCTTGTGCGGCAAATCAGGAGATCGGGTTGAATACCATACTCTTGTAGCGTGCGGATACTGTGTTGGGTCGGTTTGCTCTTGCTTTCGCCGTTGGGAAGGGTATAGATTAACGAAACATGAATAAACAGCGTATCTTCGCGGCCAACCTCCACCGCCATCTGTCGGATCGCCTCCACAAACGGGGGGGTCTCAAAATCGCCAATAGTCCCACCAATCTCCGTAATGACCACTTCAGCATCGCTATCGCGCCCTAGCTGATAGATGCGCTCCTTGATCTCATCGGTGATGTGCGGAATGAGTTGCACAGTCCCACCCAAATAATCCCCGCGCCGCTCTTTGGCGATGACCGCACTGTAGACCGAACCTGTTGTGAAATTCGAGTATTGATTGAGATCAATTCCTGTAAATCGTTCGTAATTGCCGAGATCGAGATCGGTTTCCGCGCCGTCCCGCGTCACAAACACCTCACCGTGTTGAAATGGGTTCATTGTGCCAGCATCCGAGTTGAGGTACGGGTCAATTTTGACCACCATGACCTTGAACCCACGATTGATGAGCAAGCGACCGAGCGATGCCGTTGTTATTCCCTTTCCGATGCCAGAGATTACACCGCCAGTTACAAAGATGTACTTTGTCATCGTGATAGCAACTCCTTCTATCTGTTAAATATGCGAACCATGCCCAGCATATTTCGCATTGTGTAAAACACAAAGTGAGAAATCATATCAAATTTGGTTCATACTCACAAAAATTTCACCGCCCCGTCATCTGTCTGTTGTCTCCGATATTTCCTTGTTCTTTCTTAATCCGCCAACCCAACGGCATCTGTTCAATCACGCCCGATGTCTTCCATTCCTCGAATTGTTCTCGCATTTTCGCCCATCGTCCTCGGTCAAACAGGACAACCCCGTGGTTCAGGGATTCCAACAAGGTCAGATGAAAGTCCTTGAACATCAAATCGAGTTCGGATTGGCTGTAGGCAAAAATATCGATTGGAGCAGAAGTGAGCAGGGAATAGTCGTAGAGCCGATCTATGAAACGTTTCCCCATCATCAATACACAGTCCGATTAGAATATCACAATCACTACCGACTGACCAGTTGCCTTTCGCCATTGAGCCGTACAGAACGATGAATTCAATCTCATCGCCTTTTTGCTTGAGGACTCGATCTACAAATCCCCATAACTTTTCAACATGTGGTCGGTTGGATAATAGTTCTCGCAAACCCTAGCACCTCCTCAGCATCTTGAACCGCTTGATTTGCATCTTGATCAAAGTATTGCTCAGCGGGAACACCACTTGCAAAGGCATCTGGATAACCTGTCGGAGATAAGCCAAGGCATTTATAAGGTCGTTGTTGACTTTCTATTCAGCGTTCTTATCCCTTATCGGTGTTCAAGTAGCCAACTTGTTTTATCTCTGTGATTTTAGGATTTGAAGCACTCGCTCCAAATCAGCGGGCACATCAACCCCAATCAACGAGTGTTCTGTCTCAACGACACGGATGCGGATACCGTGTTCAAGGAAGCGCAACTGTTCGAGTCCTTCAGCGCTCTCGTAAGGCGTTCTCTCCCATTGGGTAAACTCAAGGAGTCGCTCTCGGCGATAAGCGTATAGCCCCACATGCCGATAGTTCGGGTTGGTTTGTAGCCAATGATCCGAGAGATTGCCGGGGATTGAGGTTCTGGAAAAATACAACGCGAAGCCTTGGAGGTCAGTCACAACTTTAACGACGTTGGGGTCTCGATAATCCGTTTCATTTTCGACCCGCTGTTTCAACGTGCTGACTTCTACACTGGGATCATCAAGAAACGGTTGAATCATCTGATCGATGACTACCGGCTCCAATAACGGCTCATCGCCCTGAATATTCGCTACAACATCGCAATCGAGTGTTTCGGCAACAATCGCAACCCTTTCGGTGCCTGTGGGACAATCCGGCGATGTCATGACCACCCGTCCGCCGAAGCCGACAACCGCATCGTAGATCCGTCGGTCATCGGTTGCAACGATGACAGCGTCCAGCGTTTTGGCACGGGCTGCCCGCTCGTAGACGCGCTGCACCATCGGTTTGCCGAGGATATCTACTAAGGCCTTCCCCTGAAACCGACTCGACGCATAGCGAGCGGGGATAACTCCTACGATTTTCACGAAACTGAATTCTCCTTGGCGTTTACGTGCTTCAGGCTCTACCACTAAAGGCTCATTTCTAATTTGGCAACACTTTATCACAGGCTGGCTATTTGTGCAACGAAAAACATTAGAAATTTCAGGGCAGAGAAGGCTTTACCACGGATGACCAATATGCTATAATACAGCAATCAACTATTAATCTCGAAATCTCCGCCAGAAGGGTTGATTAAAAGCAGATAATTTTCTGAACATTTCGCTACATTTTGGTGTATAACAATACCATGCAATATTTATCAGCCCGTGAGGCGGGGCGTATCCTTTATACTCCAGAGTACCTAAGACAACTTGCAAACGCAGATAAGATTGATTATATTCGCACCAAAGGAGGTCAGCGAAGATATAATGTCCAAGCGTTTATTGAAGGCAAATCCGAATCAACTTTTACTACCGTTTGCTACTGCCGAGTCAGCAGTGTCAAGCAACGAGACGACCTTGAGCGTCAAGTTGCCTACATGCGAAGATTTACCCCAAAACAGAAATTATCCGAGACATCGGCAGTGAACTCAACTTCAAACGAAAAGGGCTTAAAGCCTTATTGGACAGACTTCACCAAGGCGATAAACTCCAAGTTGTGGTTGCCCATAGGGATAGACTCGCCCGATTCGGCATTGAAGTCATACAATACCTTATCAAGCAAAACGGTGGAGAACTCGTGGTTCTCGACCATAAAAGTCATAGCCCCGAAGCGGAACTCACAGCTGATTTGCTCTCCATCCTCCACGTCTTCAGTTGTCGAATGCATGGACTCCGAAAGTATCGTAACAAAATCAAAGAAGATACGGATTTATCCCAATCGTAATCAGCGACTGATACTCCGTCAATGGCTGGGTTGTGCGATATATGTCTACAACCGAGCGGTAGAGTATCTACAGCAACCCGATACCCAAGCGAACTGGAAGGCGATTAAGACTGATATTCTTCATAGTCTACCCGATTGGGCGAAAGCAGTGCCGTATCAGATAAAGTCTGTCGCTATCCGAGACGCCTGTTTAGCGGTCAGAAAAGCCAAGCAAGATTTCAAACAGACTGGTAAGTTTCAGAAAATAAAGTTTCGTAGCAGAAAAGATAAGACAACCAACGCTTTCATTCCGTCGAGCGCACTCAGCGATAAAGGCGTTTATTACAGAATGTTGGGCGTATTGAAGCTGTCAGAAACCTTACCTGAAACCCCAAAAGACTCACGACTGATTCACGACGGTTCACACTTCTACCTGTGTGTACCCCACTGTGTAAAGGTGCGAAAGCGAGAGCCAAGCGGACGTATCGTTGCACTGGATCCGGGTGTCCGAACCTTCGTCACCTATTTCAGTGAAGATGGATTTGGCTGGCTTGGACACCATGCGATTAACAAGATTCAACGGCTCTGTCATCGCCTTGATGATTTGCTATCACGCGCAGCGTTAGCCAAACGTCCAAAACGCCGTAACATGCGAAAAGCTGCAAATCGGTTGCGCGACCGTATCCACAACCTTATTTCTGAACTCCACAGGAAAGTTTCCCGTTTCTGTGTGGACACTTTTGATATTATCCTGTTGCCAACTTTTGAGACACAGGATATGTGTCAGCGTGGGAAACGGAAATTGAGAAAGAAATCGGTACGACAAATGCTCACTTTGTCTCATTATCAATTTAAGCAATTTCTCAAACACAAAGCCAATGAATATGGCGTGGAAGTTACCGAAGTGTGTGAAGCCTACACTTCAAAAACTGTGTCTTGGACAGGTGAAGTTGTGGAGAAACTTGGCGGCAGAAAAGTGATAAAATCAGCAGATGGTCAAACAATAGACAGAGACCTCAACGGTGCCCGTGGGATATTCCTACGGGCTTTGGGAGATAGCCCCGAACTACAAGCTGTTTGTAGTTTTGCAAACCGTACATAGCCAGATTTGTACACACTTATTTGGAAATGTACAGGTTAAATCTATCGGTTAGCCATGGGCATCCAGTTTTTCATTGTTTTCGTGCTTTCAATCGCGTTTTTATCTATGGGCGTTACAGGATGGCAAGGTTTTGTTTCGGTTTCGTGGGGGGACGGGATGCCTAAGTTAGATTTTCAAGCAAACTACTTCGCTATCTTCCAGTGTTCTGTTAGCTTTTTGTTATTTCTGATGAGCTTATATCTGATGGGTTTTTTTCTGTATCTCGAAGAGCGAGAGAGTGGTCGGATTATGAAAAACATCAAAAGTTACGTAAAACTCAGGGAATATCTTGAGTTGAGGGGACGCGGGGATAAGTCCAATTAGCTCTGAAATAGTAGAGGATACTATGCTTAAAAATGATCTCCTCCTCCGTGCAGCACGACGACTGCCGGTAGAACGGGTCCCGGTGTGGATGATGCGCCAAGCCGGTCGTTCAGATCCGGCGTATCGCGCACTCAGAGAAAAAATCAATCTCCCATTAGAACGGTTATTTCGGACGATACCGTGCCCATTAAGCGATCAAGAGGTTGAATGGGCGATTGAAATTTCGCTCTTACCCAAACGCATCGGGGTTGATGCAATCATTGTGTACAAAGACATTCTCACACCGCTCTGTCCGATGGGGGTGCACTTCCGATTTGCCCCCGGTCCCGTCTTAGACTCACCCATTCGGACCCGAAGCCAGATTGAAGCATTAAAACCCCTTGATGACCCCGCTTCGCAAATGACGTTTACCGGAAAGATTATCAGCGGGCTGCGTGGGGCATTGGGCGGAGAATTGCCGCTGATTGGTTTTGCAGGATCGCCGCTTACTTTAGCTTTTTTTATGGTTGCAGGGACCAGTCCGATAGCAGCCGGTGGAGGAATTTCAAATGCAGCGCGCACTGTTTTTCAGATGATGGACGAAGAGTCGGGGCTATTTCATGAACTGCTACAACGTTTAACGCAGCTGACGATTAACGATCTCAATTACCAAATCTCGGAGGGCGCACAGGTTGTGCAGCTTTTTGAGTCCATTGCGGATCAGATTGATCTGCCGACATATCAAACCTTTGTCCAACCGTATCACGAACAGATCTTCGCAGCGTTAGATCCGAGTACGCCTTCCATCCTATTTACCAAAGAGTGTCCCTACCTCGCACTGATGTTGGAAAGTGGAGCTGACGTTTTGAGTGTTGGAAAGTGTGTCGATCTGGCGGTAGCGCAGAAAGAAGCCAATGGCAAAGTCGCCTTTCAAGGCAACGTGGACAATGCAATTCTGCGGGAGGGCACCCGTGATGATATCACGGACGCTGTCCACCACTGCTTACGACGTGGTGGAAAGGTTGGACATATCCTCAATCTAAGCCACGGACTCTACCGGGATACACCGTTTGAAAACGTGAAGTACTTTGTGAAAATTGCGAAAGAAGTGCAAAATTAGGGGGTGAATACTGTTGCAGGAGAATACAAACCCTCAATGGGATTCAGGGAAGAGCGCATACGACAGCATCTTGCTTGTCGGGTTCGGGGGACCAACCCCCGGTTGCTGCCGGCGGCACGATCCATGCCCTAGGGAGGCATACTGTTTCGTCGAGGGCATTGTCGGAGATGCGCCATCGAACGCTGCGCGTGTGAAAGAGGTTGCGAGCCACTATATCAAACTCGGCGGATTTTCGCCTTTTAACGAACTGACATTTAAGCAAGCAGACGCGCTTGGAACCGCTCTGAGGAAACGGGGCGTTGATTCGCCTATCTATGTGGGGATGCGCAATTGGACACCATATCTTTATGAAACAATTGCGAGGATGGTTGAAAAGGGTCATTGTAACGTTCTTGCTATTATCCTGTCCGCCTATCGGTCTAAAGCCAGTTGGGAACGCTATCAGAACGATGTTATTGCTGCCGTCGAAACGGTAGGCACTTCAACGCTAAGTATTCGTTATTTAGAAGATCTGTGGCATCTACGTCCTGGCTTCATCAACGCCATCGCTGAAGGCATCCGTATCGCATGTAACGGCATTTCTGAATCGCGCTGTGCTAAAGCGGCATTGATTTTTACCGCTCATGCCATCCCTCAAGTCGCTGCAAGAACCTCCCCGTACATCGAACAGTTTCGTCAAACCGCTTCAGCCGTAGCGGAGGTTCTTGGGACCGATTTCGATATTGCTTACCAGAGTGCACCCGATAACCCCACCGTGCCGTGGACGGCCCCTGACATTAGTGACCTGATCCGGGAGAAAAGAGAGGCGGGTGTTCAGGATGTCATTGTATCACCAATCGGCTTCCTCTGCGACCATGTCGAAGTGCTTTATGACCTTGATCTGGAAGCTAGGACAACCGCTGAAGCGTGTGGTATGAATTTTATTCGCGCTGGCACTGTTGGCGAGCAGCCGGAATTTATCGATATGCTGGCAAACCTCGCGTGTGAGGAGTTTCAAAGGGTGAGATAAACACTAAACTGATATACGCCGCAGGCGAAAACAGAAGAGGAGGAGCAAGGCATGTCATCGTTCACAGAAACCATCAAAGTCGATAACCAAGATATGGAACTTTACGTCTCTATGCCTGACGGCACGGGACCTTTTCCCGGCGTGGTAGTCGCTCAACATGCCGGTGGCGTTGATACGTTCATCTGCACGATGGCAGATCGACTGGCAGAAGCTGGCTACGTCGCCGCCGCGCCAGATCTGTACCATCGATTAGGTCCCAACGACCCACGAGGTCCACGGGAGCTCATAGATGCGGAGATGATCGCAGATGTTCAAGCCACCGTAGCATTTTTGCAGAACCACAGTGCAGTCGATGGCGAGGCATTGGGCATTACCGGCTTCTGCATGGGAGGCAGAGTAGCATATCTGATGGCAGCGGCCCTGCCGCAGTTCAAAGCCGCTGAGGCTTATTACGGCGGCAACACCATGGCGGCTTTGGGAGAAGGTGGCGCGTCGCCGTTTGAGCGCACCCACGAGATTGGTTGTCCGTTGCTGTTCCACTTTGGCGAGGAAGATGCTAACCCATCCCCCGTAGATATGCAGAAACTTGATGCCGAATTAGCGCGCCATAATAAGGCACACGAGTTCTATACATACCCCAACGCCGGGCACGCCTTTATGGACTTCACTGGTCAGCGTCACCATGAGGCAGCATCGACAGCCGCTTGGCCGCGGACGTTGGATTTCTTTGCCCGGCACTTGGGAAGCTAAAATAACCTAAGTTGCTACCTGTCGCCCCGCCGGGGTAAATAATGAAAGTGAGCAGGTGGGAGAGTGGGAAAGTGAGCTAAGATACATACGTTCGTTTCTCCTTCTCCGTTTTTCTCGTTACTTGGTAAATTTCTCGCAGGACAAAAGGAACATTGACATGGATTTTGTGAAGCTTACGGCGGCGCAGCGTCAATTTTTTGATGAAAACGGCTATCTGGTCGTTCCGGATGTGCTATCTCCGGGGATGATTGACAGACTCACTAAGGTCAGTGACCGGCTAATTGAATCGTTTGATGCAAACGGGGCTTACGTTCAAAGGCGTCCCGGTATCGTCCAAGAACCGGATTTTCATCTCTTGCTGACCCAATCGCCGACGGTCCCCTTGGTTGCCCAGCTACTGTCCCCTAACATTCAGCTGCATACTACAGCGATTATCTATAAGTTTCCAGAACCGGCGGACGAAGAAATTGTTAAACAGCGGGGGTGGCACCGTGATAGCGGACTCGCCGAAGATCTGAAGCACAAAAACGTGCCGCGCGTCAGCATCAAAGTGGGATACTGCTTGACCGACTTTAAGCAACCGCGTTCCGGCTTTACCCTCTTTGCATCAGGTTCCCATCTGATAGATACCCCATTGCCTATCCCAAAGGGAGAAGTGGATCCCGTCGGAACGATCGAGCTCTGCCTCAATGCCGGAGATGCATTCCTTTTTGAAAATCGTCTCTTCCACACTTCTGCCCCGAATCTAATTGACCGTGTCTCGAAGGTGGTGATTTTTGGTTATGCTTACCGTTGGATGGGTGGGGCACACAGAGCGATGAAACTTGTCCAACCCGATGATACTGTCTTGGAGCAGGTTGATGATGTTGCCAAACAGTTGTTGGGAGGAACAAACGACGG
>JAKZSX010000158.1:0-4766 GCA_047517405.1 Candidatus Poribacteria bacterium
TGCGAACGCTTCAAAAGACCCCTGTTGCGCGTCGGAGTCATGATTGCCGGGGACACAGTACATCGGTGCCTCAAAACCGGCGAAAGCTGCCGCAACGTCCTCAATTGATTGCAGATAGGTCCCCCACGGCAGGTCGAACGCACTACCACCACAGAGGAAGTCGCCACCGTGAATGATGAACTCAGGCTTGATCGGATTGACCGCTGGCACGATTGCGTCGAGGACCGTCTTGCTCTGCGTTAGCATTTTTGGTGCGCCGTAATCTTTCGGCGCACCGGGGTAATAGTGGCTGTCAGTCAAAAAAGCGAAACGAACAGGCATAATGTCTCCAAACTTAGATGTGTGGTCCGCGTTCTCGGATGATTCGGATTGCCAAATCTGGGTCGATCTGGAAAATCATCTCAGGCTCAATCTTGCAGTGTCCTGGTAGGTCGAAGCCTGCCACGGCACTTCGCGCATGCCAACCCGATAGCGATGAGTCCATGCCATCTTCAGCCGATTCGGATAGCGGTCCGCCAAACACGTCGTGAAACGCCTTTGTGTAGCCATCCACAACTTGGGGCGATTTTGAGAAAGACCCGCCGCCGTGTGAGTTGACCATCCCGATACACTTGACGCAGTACCAGACATCGTTCAAGTTCCCAAAAGGTTCCAACCCCCAGTGCAGGGAAAGGATGTGGCTGATGCCCGCCTCTCGACCAGCTTGGTAACCGTCTTCCACATCTTGATCGTCGTTGGTCACCGGGCCCGTGCCGGCACCCGTCCCCGAAGCGAAGACCAGACCGGACGGGGTAAAGGTAAGATTACAGATACGCCGACCGCGAGGATCAGAGATTGCATCGGCTTTTGTTCCTAGGTCAATGCCGAGCGCGTTGAGTCTATCATATACATCAAAATCGCGTTTCCAAGAACTATGTATTTCTGCCATTTTGTTTCCTCCGTAGGAAATTTAGATTTTGTAAAATAAGTCAAGTTGCCATCTATCGCCCTGTTAGGGTTTTAAGTAGCAATGCTTTCGGGTGAGAAGGTTTCCACCGCTAACCGGCTGATCTGTGCAATCGCCTCATCCCCACGGACACCATCACCGCTAGCAAGTGCGAACGCGGAGACAACGACGGGACCCGTTGGGAGAAAGACAAGACCGACATCCCCCTTGATGCGCCCGCTCGATCCAATCTTATGCGCGATCGGGATGTCAGGTCTTAGGTCACGAGAGATCATACGGCGGTCATTGCAAAGTTTAAGCATCTCGATCATCGCTGCAGAAGCCTGCGGACTGACGATCTGACCGGCATGGAGTTGCTTCAGGATGCTTCCCATGTCCCTTGGGGTAGCGACGTTGTTTTCCAGAGAATCTTGGAAGGACATGCTGCTGAAGTCAGTTCCGTGCGTCTGTGCTCGTTTGTGCTGCAACGCATCGTTTTCTCGGTTGCACGGGACATTATCCATGCCGAACATCCGATAGTGATAACGACCGAGGGTCACACTGGTTCGGGTGTTGGGGAAGCCCATCGCATCTAGTGTGGCGTTGACAGATTCCAGTCCAACCACCCCTAAGAGAAAATCGGTCGCCATGTTATCGCTGATGCTGATCATCAACCGACAGTAGTCGCGTAGCGTCAACTCCGGTTCATCTTCCATCAGCTTTAGCATCCCTGAGCCGTGGGTAGAGATGCTTCCTTGCAGCCGATGGCGTTCATCAAGAGAGAGGTTGCCAATCTCAACCTGACGGAACAACTCGATCATCACTGGAACTTTGCAGACACTCGCGGTAGGGAAGCGTTGATCTGCATTATGTTCGTGCGTGATGCCGGTGGTCAAGTCTTCAATGTAGAAGCCGATGCGTCCGCGAAAATCCGCCGCAATTTGATCACATGCTGCTGTTGGGAACTGCTTGTTCATCTGCGTGTGTTTCCGAATAGCACCTTTCTATTGGCGGGGAAATGAGGGTTTGCTAGGTAAATCGGACATTTACCTAGCGAATCGCAAACCTGAATCGAATTTAACCGGCGAGCAGGGCTCTCAACCTCTGGGCGATGGTGTGTTCATCCTCCTCCTCTAGGTTATCAACCCTGATGACAACGGCATCTTCGCCTTCGCCACCGACCTTGATGCTAGGGTTACTGGCATCAAGTGCTTCAATGAGCTCGCGGGCACTCCGTGCCGCCTCCGCTGCATTAACGACGACATGAAGCTCGACGCCCCAATATCTCTGCGTGGTGACTTCTTTCGTTTCTTCCACGCCGGGAGCCCCCTCAATCGCACGCTCAATGACGGCGAATTTTTTACGGTATTCGTCAAAGCGTTCCTCGTGGTCCATAGTGAACCATTCATCGAGGGCGACCGTAAGTCCGATGATTTCCTGACGGTCTACTTTCATCCCGCGTCCCAACGGACGGGGACCGATAAAACCGTGGGCTGCTACTGCTTGGATCAGATCCTTCCTTCCAGCCACAAATCCAGCAGAATGGGGACCGTGGACGTATTTGCCACCGAAACAGACCAAGTCTGCCGATGTGGCGGTGTCCTGAAAGTAATCGATCGGGAAGATCTGTGAAGCGGCGTCGGCGATGACATGCACGTTATGTTTATGTGCGATTCTGACCGTATCTTCGAGCGAAACAACAGTGATGTCTGGATCGGGACTGACAAAGTGGATAACAGCTGCGGTCTGCGGACCGATTGCGGCTTCCAACTGCTCTGCTGTGCACCCATTTTCGTCGCCAGCTATTACTAGCTTGCTCCCCGGCAAGGTGTAAGCCCGGTCAAAGCCGTATCGCTGTTTCGCTTGGATGATGATTTCATCTTTCATGCCGGTGGTGTCTGGGAGCTGATCCATTTTCTCTTGGTCATTGCCGGTTATACACGCAGCGGTGGACAGCACCATAGCAGCGTAGCAGCCAGCCGTGACATAAGCAGCTTCTGCACCCACTAGAGAAGCGATGTGATCTCCAGACTTTTCGAGCAGTTCCTCCATGTCCACGAAGTGCTGTTCCGCTTCTTCCATTGCCTGCTTGACTATCGGGGTAGGGGTCGAGCCACCCATGGCGGTAGAATTGCCCGCAGCGTTAATAATTGGGGTTGCCCCCAGCCTTGCGTAAATATTTTCGCTCATTATAATCTCCTTGACTATGTATCGTATTCTGCTTCCGTGAGTTTATGGAAGCAGGATTTACACACTAACCTCAAAAGGATTAGGCGGCAAGCAGTTCACGCAGATACTTAGCTGCTCGCCTGAAGGTTTCCTTATCATCGCATTCGTTGGCGTCCTTGCCTTCAAATGTGATGGACATGCAGCCGTTAAAATTCGCTGCTTTCAGAATTTCAATGATGCGCTCATAATCTAGCCACTCCTCACGCCCGCTGTCCACTTTATAAACTTTAGCGCGGACATACGAGGCATAGGGAGCGGTCTGTTCCATAAATTCGTAGGTATCGATGTCCGGATCGGGGACGCCTTGGGTCCGCGAAGGAGATCCCACCCACTGACCGGTATCCAGAATAAAGGTGAAGTTTTCACGGTCTGTCTCACGCAGGAGACTCAGGACGCCCTCACCGGTACACGGATGGTTCTGTACCCCGACGATGATGCCCTTTTCAGCGGCGGCATCACAAAGTTCTTGGAAACACGCGACTTCGCGCGCTTTCCCTTCGTCGGTCTCCGGCGTGGGGCCACAGAATGATCTGACCATCGGTGTGCCTAGGAAAACCGCCGTGTCTAAGTCTGCTTTGCACCGAACCATTTTCTGCTGTAATTCATCTTCCGTGCCCACAAAATGCCCGCCGGTCGCTAGGTAGCCGATGGGGAGTCCGGCTTTGAGGCACTTGATCTTGATGGCGCGCAGATAATCGGGGTCCTGCGAGCGAAAGCCCACGTCTGCGCGGAAATCGACGACGTCTAGTTTCAACTCGTAGGCAAAATCGATTACATCTTCAACATAAGGAAGTGTTTTTGGATCGTCCTTGCCAAAATAGGAACCGTACATACCGAGTTTAATCATAATGACTCCTTAACTGTCATGTAGAGAAGGATTACATTGCCGAGCTACGAGTCAACGGGTGCACTGATGTTCAGATACTCAATCTCATCTTCGCCATCGTTGATGACTCCATGCTTTGTCTTGGGGGGGAGATGCACGGCATCACCCGCTGTTACCGGGTATTCCTGACCATCAATCAACATTTTGCCACGCCCTTTGATGAAGTAGTAGACCTGTTCTTTGTCTTGATGGTCGTGGTAATCCGTTGTGATACGTCCTTGGACGACATGGCGCGTGAAGTTGCTCAGTCCCAGCAGACACGCGACTTCGGGTGGATCAGCGTTTTCGTTCCCTGCGCGCGTCAGTACGGGCCAAATAATTTTGCTCTCGTGTCCGACGTAAGGAATTGAGTCACGCCAGTTTCGTATAATCATGATAATCTCCTGTTTGGTTTATAAAGTTGTTGACGGTTATATATGGTAGCTCAGGTCGCCACTTATAGGATACGTTGCAGACCGGGGGAATGTGAGCTAAACTGAGTCAATCACCGCTCGCAGTGGATTGCCAAATCCACTGCACATATGCGGGATGGCTTGGATATGTCTATCCAAGCCGAGCGGGATGAATCCATGACTATGACGCTAAAAAAGTCAAGCAAACATCTTAACTGCATTGTGTTGTAAATGCACCTCTAGTTGAGGATTCTTTACATCTAACATCAATTCCAAAACTTCGCGCATATTACGGATGGTTTCTTGGAGTGTTTTTCCTTGCGTGAAACAGGAT
>JAKZSX010000159.1:0-3624 GCA_047517405.1 Candidatus Poribacteria bacterium
ATGATCATTGAAAATCAGACATTAAGGATCAGGGTTTAATAGTTAGGCTTTGAGAGCAGGTCTAAATTTATCAGTGCCCAGCTGCCAATCGATCAGCGTGCCATGTGGGCAGCCCAGCTTCGCGGATTTTGCACTGTGTGGCTTGAATATCGTATTCAATCCGTTTTATACAAATGATATTTTCGTCGGTATCAAGGATAGCAAAACTGGCTTTGGGATTGAGATCGCGCGGCTGACCAACAGATCCGGGGTTAATTAGATACTGCTTATCCTCTGCAAGCCTGTAGTAAACTTCATCATCGTCTGGATAGTGCTGAGAGAATTTCGATTCTGTTGAATAGACCATCGGAAGATGCGTGTGTCCATAAAACACAATCCAACTCTCACTTTGATGCAAGATCGGTCGTGCATCCCAATGGTTCAGGATGTAAAAATCCTCATCATGAGGGCTTCCGTGTGAGATTTGAATCTCGCGTTCTAGCGTCGTTATCGGTCCTTGCGGCATACACCGTAGATACGCTCTGTTATCTGTTCGTATCTGGAGACGTGACCACATCGCACTGGTGTAAGCTAGGTCTTGGAAGCCGTTGCCGTCCGCGATACCGGCGATAACTTTATCGTGGTTTCCTCGAATCATGGCATGGGGCTTGAGTTGTTTCAATCGGTCAATAACTTCATTTGGTTGGGCACCGTAGCCAACAATATCACCGAGAAAAATAATTCTATTAACCTGTTCCTCAGCAATTGCCGATAAGACAGCATCAAGTGCTTCGAGGTTTGCATGAACATCGCTGAAAATAAAGTATCGCATTAGGTCATCCCGAAGGTGGCTACATTATACCGTATCCCCTCTAGTGCCGCAAGACCAAAAGAAGTCAGTCGCTAATTCACAATACTTCTGTGAACCGGAGGGAGATAGTTGCTATGATTCAATTCCCAAGAATCCATATCAGAAACTTGGGTCACTGCGATTTGCGATCAATCTAAAAAGCGGATTTCTTCGTCGATGAAAGTACAAACGCCTTTCAAAAACTCGACCCCTGTGTTGCAAAAGCGGTTGATGGGTTCGTTCAGAAAAATCGCAAGCAGAAACGAACTGATTATAACAGGGATTTCAATCATTCGCAAGTGAAATTGGTAAAACATAGGGGTATTTAATCCTCGATTTTGACCTCTCCTCAAGAGGTCTATCTGTTTTGATTTCTGGATTAAGGGGCTAAAAAGCTTACACGGAAAAGCGTTCGCAACACACAATATGTTCCGTGTTAGTGTGCCACCTCACCTAATTATGGCAATCTTGCCAATCTTTTTTAGATTCTCAAATTCCATCACGTAGATATAGATGCCGCTCGTTACTTCCGTTGCTATATGATTGAGAAGCAACCATTCTGTCCGACCGGAATCGGAAGCGGTGATGGTTAACCTATCAAGGCGATCTCCATTGGCATTATAAATTTCAATTGTTGTGCCGGTGGGAAGGCGATCAAATATGACCGCACTCTTATGAAACTCGCTAGGGCGGACGGGATTTGGGTACACCCTCGCTTTTGAAAAGTCCTTGAAATCATCGAAATCCGTTTCGGGCGGCACATCAAAGGTTTGCGTTGCTTCTAGCAGGTCGATAGGATTCCGATCGGTATCTCGCACATCGGAGACGGTAATTTCATAGGTGCGTCCGGGAACTAGATCGGCTGTTCGGAAGGTGAGAAGGGCTCGTGTTCCCATCCGATCTCGAATTACGGATATGGGATTCGTACCAGCTAGCTGCTTTGGCTCACGTAACAGATAGAAGCGTGGATTGCCCGCGGAAGATCCCATCTGTTTGTCATAGGTAACGGCGACTTGGTTATGTCGGATGTACGCAGCCGCAATCAGTTTGGGCGGGGTACGGGGGGTTACGGAGACCGGTTCGGACTTAGCTGATTCAATCCCAGCTTCATTCTTTGCGGAGACAGCGTACCAGTAGGTTATGTCCTTGGTTACTTTCCGGTCAAGGAAACCCACAAAATCCAAGTCCTCGGCAATCGCCTCAAAGTCGGAGGGCACTTCGTCTGAATCACCAATTGCTCGATAGACGGTATAAGATACCGCATCCTCTGGTGTCTCCCAATCGATCCGAACTGCACGTGTACTGAAGGGTGTGGCAGATACCCCATACGGCTGAATGTTCACAACGCTATTGGGGTTACTAGCATAGACGTGCGCAAATATAAGCAGGTTTTCTTCATTATTAAAATAGAGTTCACTGAAGGTGTCCCGATTCAGATCGGCGAGGAATAGACGCGGCGTTTCCCAAGCTTCGTGATGCCAGATTGGGACAAAGTTTGACGAGGTCTGAGTCCCATTCAAGTTACCCATCCATTTGAACACATAAATGCTTGGATTCGCAAGTATCACCAATTCATCTTGCATATCGCCGTCAACATCGCCGATTGCAACGCTATTCCCTTTCAAATGGAACGGTGTGATTACCTGTGACCATATTGATTGGTAGTGTGAGACGCCACTCCCCCCTGTTTGAAGAGTGGTGCCAGCGGGCGGGAAAGCAGTGAATACATAATATTTCCAACGTGGGAGCATCGAAGGCAAATCCGGCTCTAATACTGTTCCCCCGACGACGAACTCAGGAATACCATCCCCGGTGAGGTCGCCTGCCGAAAGCTGATAGGCATCCTCGACATCAAGTTTTATCCGCCACGTTTCAATCAGCATGTTGTCTCCGACGGATTCGTAGACGAAAAGCTCGCCTTCACTGTCTCCAGTCACTAACTCTGGGATCCCGTTCCCATTGAAATCACCGATTGCGAATTGTTCTCCGAAAACATTGGAGCCTGCAGTCTCATTCTTGATGACGAGCATCTCATCATAGCTATCGTTTCCGCGGTTTTCAAAGATACGGATACTGTCGTTAAAATTGTCTGCTCCGACAATCTCTTTCCTGCCATCGCCATCTAGATCTACAATCTGTCCTGATGAGAGAAAACGAGTTTCCCAAATAATTTTTTCCGGATAGCCGTTTTGTGTCATACTCTCAAGGAGGAAGACCCGTTCTCTCGTGCCGCACAATATTTCCAACAGTCCATCGCCGTCGGTATCGTCAATCGCCAATGGCTTAGCGTCTATAGCGCTCGTATATTGAAGTTGATAAACACCAGCTGCAGTTCGTTCATGGACTTCGATTCCTGAAACAGAGTCGGCGGCAATCGGGAGGCCAACAATTTCGATGCGTCCGTCCCGGTCGAAATCTGCAGTGACGCTAGCTAGGTGCATTGGAGGAAGTGTGGTCGAGGTTTCAACAAATCCGTTTGGCGAAACGGCTCCACTGATAGCCTCCGCACGATAGAATTTTCCACCGTTGTCCTCAACTGTTTCCAATCCCACATCGTTACGAGAGGTAATGAATAGATCGTAACTCCCAGTACCAAGCGAGAGTGAGAAAAAATGTTCTCTGCTTGCAGAGTTTTCCTCAATTGGTCTAAACGGAGCAGTGGCTTCACGGGCACGTTGACTCAAGGTATTGATTGTGAAGTCATCCGTTGACCAACTGACGACGGTGGCATAGTTGCCCCTTGTAATCTGATTTTGCACCTTCACATTTCGCACTTGAGGCGGCGTTCGGTCTAC
>JAKZSX010000160.1:0-2813 GCA_047517405.1 Candidatus Poribacteria bacterium
CAAGTCCTTTGACATCGTCGCCGCCTGCGACATTGATGTTAGTCGTGCAGAAGAACGGGCAACCCAAGCGCATGAATTTCAAGGAGGCACAAAGCCGGCGGTCTATACGGATGTTGAAGAGATGCTCGCTAAGCATTCAGATCTCGATTGTGTGGATATCTGTGCCCTCCACAGCGCACACCACACCCTTGCTGTCGCCGCGCTGGAAGCGGGAACGCATGTTATCATCGAAAAGCCGCTCGGCATTACCATGCGTGCCTGTAAACTCATCCTCGACGCAGCGGAGAAGAACAACCGCATCCTATCTGTCGCAGAAAATTATCGTCTCGATCGGGTCCAGCGGGCCCGACGGTGGGCGGTGCGTCAAGGACGGATTGGTGACCCACGGATGTTTTTCTGGGTAGAGGTCAGCGAAGGTCTAGGGAAATGGAGTTGGCGTAATTTCAAGATGGACGCCGGCGGCGGTTGGGTGCTTGATGGTGGCGTTCATTTTACAGATCTCATGCGCTTTATCTTGGATGCGGAGGCGGTAGAGGTTTACGCTATCAATAAGGCTTACGAACCTTATCGCTATGATGACCCGGCAGCGCGACAGGGAGGCTACGATGTTGACGTTGAGGACGCGACGATCTCTGCAATTAAATTTGAGCGTGGTATTACCGCTCAGTGGACGTGGGTCGGTTCGGGACCGGGGAACGGTATCAGTCGCAGAACCGTTTACGGCAGCGAAGGTAGTTTGGATTTCGAGGTGGGACTCACGCCTCGTGGTGGCGAAACCATCAGCAACGAAGTCCTACTCCAAGAATTTCTGGCGCACCTCAGCGATGAGGAACGTGAATATTACTTCCCAAGTGGTATTGAGAATACCGTTGCCATAGAGCTCAAGTATTTTGCGGACGCCATCACTACCGGCGGCAAACCGGAGGTCGATGGGATTGAGGGCATGAAGTCCGAAGCCGTCTGCATGGCGGTCTACGAATCCGGTTGGCATGGTCGCCCGGTTACGTTGGCGGAGATTGAAAACTGCGAATTGGAAGGGTATCAGGACGAGATTAACGAGCAGCTGGGGATCGGGTAAAGTGTAAGCGGGGCGACCCCTCAAACAGGAGAAAACGATGGATCAACAGATAACGTCACCCGAAGCGTTCTTTGGCTTCCAGCTTGGAAGTGATCGGAAGATGGCACGGTGGAATCAGATTGTCGATTACTTCCGATTATTGGAGGAGCAGACCGATAAGATTCAAGTCATTGATATGGGACCATCCACAGAGGGACACCCGTTTCTATTTGTGATTATCTCCTCACCGGCGAATCTGGCGAATTTGGCACGTCTCCGCGAAGTGAACGCTCAAATCAAGGATCCGCGCGGCGTTTCGGAGGAAGTAATAAGCTCGCTCGTGGGCGAAGGAAAGACGATTATCCTCCAATCAATGGGGCTGCACGCAACAGAGATTGGCAGCACCCAGATGGTATCGGAGTTAGCTTACGATCAGATCACCCGGACCGATGAGGAAGCGACGCGTATTCTGGATAACGTCATCTCGTTGATGGTGCCGTGCTTCAACCCGGATGGCCAGATTATGGTGACCGACTGGTACAACAAATATGTCGGTACAGAGTACGAAGGCAGTACACCACCGTGGTTGTATCACAAGTATGCCGGGCATGACAACAACCGCGACGCTTTCATGTTTAACTTGGTCGAGTCCCAATATATGGCGCAGATCATGTATAAGGAATGGCAGCCCCACGCTTACCAAGACCATCACGAAATGGGCTGCTACGGAGCGCGTCTATGGGTGTGTCCCTATTCGGAACCGCTGCATCCGCACGGCGATCCGTTGGTTTGGCGGGAGATTAGCTGGTACGGAGCACACATGGCGTATAAACTGGAGGAAGCGGGTAAGACCGGCGTCCTCAATGCGTCCCTATTCCCAGCATGGAGCCACCTCGGTTTCCACTGGATGGGCAACTATCATAACATCGCCAGCATGTTGACGGAGTCGGCACATGCTAAGTTGGCGACCCCGATGTACATCCACAAAAGCCAACTGAAAGGTGAAGATGATAGGAAGCAACTACTGGATGAAGGCGGAAACACGTTAAGGGCATTTCCCCACTATAAGCCTCAGACCAACTTCCCCCACCCATGGGAAGGCGGTTGGTGGCGGGTTCGTGACATCGTTGAGCAGCAAAAAATCTCGGCGTGGGGATTGCTCGACATGGCAGCGCGGAATAAGGATACGATTCTGCGAAACGCGTATCTGAAGGCGAAACGACAGACCGAGCTAGGCGCGTCTGGCACACCTGCCGCATACCTCATCCGCCCAGACCAACATGATCCGCTGACTGTCCTAACAACGATCAACAAACTGCTGGTGCAAGGGATAGACATCCAGAAAGCCACCCAAGCCTTTACCGTCAACGGTTCAAACTACCCGGCAGGGACCTATTGCATTCCTCTCAATCAACCGAAAATGGGGGTCATTAAGACGCTGCTAGGACGGACTTTATTCCCGGACGACGCTTGGACGCGGCAACCGGATGGCACACCTCAGCGGCCCTACGATACCACAACAGACACCATGGCGGAGTTCATGGGAGTTGACGCTGTGCCGGTAAAAGGAAGCCTCGAAGGGAGTTTTGAAGCGGTTACGGAGTCTGAACCCATTACCGGAGGAGTGGTCGGTGCCTCGCAGGTCGGTTATCTTTTTGATGGCAGGTTAAACGATAGCTTCAAAGTCCTCAATCGGTTGTTCGATCAGGGTGTCCAAGTTACACGCCTTTACGAAGCAGTATCGGTAAGGAACGAA
>JAKZSX010000161.1:0-3630 GCA_047517405.1 Candidatus Poribacteria bacterium
AATCCGGTTGACTGGTATCCTTGGGGCCCTGAGGCGCTGGAACAGGCAAAGGCTGAGAATAAACCGATTTTCCTTTCTGTGGGTTACTCCACCTGCTACTGGTGTCACGTCATGGAGCGGAACGTATTCTCAAATCCAGAGATAGCCGATCTGATGAATTCGTCGTTTATTAACATCAAGGTAGACCGGGAAGAACGTCCAGACATAGATGAGATTTACATGACTGCCACCCAAATCATGACAGGATCCGGCGGTTGGCCCAACTCTGTTTTTTTAACGCCTGACCTTCTCCCTTTTTTTGGAGGCACTTACTTCCCACCAGAGGATAGTCGAGGTCGCCCCGGCTTTCCGCGGCTGCTGAAGGCACTTCATGATGCGTGGATAAATCAGCAGGCGGAGGTCATCGCACAAGCGGAGAAAATTACAGCAGTTATTAAACAGGCAACAACTGCCACCCCAGCTTCCATCGACGAAACACCTCTGGATCGGAAGTTGATCTCAGCGGCGGTGAAAACACTTGAGTCAAGTTACGATGCCACACACGGCGGCTTCGGCGGCGCACCGAAGTTTCCTAGCTCCACCAATCTGGAGTTGTTACTGAGCGAATATCAACGTGAAGCTTCCAAACCGATCCTTGAGATGGTTACAAACACCCTTGATAAGATGGCGTATGGTGGGATGTATGATCAGATTGGCGGCGGTTTCCATCGTTACTCGGTTGACGCCAGGTGGCTTGTTCCACATTTCGAGAAGATGCTGTATGACAACGCCCAACTCGCGAAAATCTACCTACAAGCCTATCACTTCACGAAAAACCCGGTTTATCGACGGGTCGCTGAGGAGATTTTCAGGTTCGTTTCGCGAGAGATGACATCTGCGGAGGGTGGTTTCTATTCGGCACTCGATGCGGAAGTGGATGCCGAGGAGGGTCAATCCTACCTTTGGACAAGCAAACAGATTCAGGATGTCCTTGGGAAGAGGGATGCCAAACTGTTTATGCAGGTTTACGGGGTGGATAAGGGCCCGAACTTTGAAGGCGGAACCAACATTCTCTACCTTCCCGTCCCAATTGCCGGTGTCGCAAAATCGCTCAAAAATTCGGAGGACGACCTCCACAGCCGACTTGAACCGCTCAAGGCGAACCTACTCGCGGCACGGGAGCAACGAAAACAACCCTTGCTCGATACGAAAGTAATCGCAAGCTGGAACGGCCTAATGATTGACGCGCTTGCCTACGGCTACGAGGTGCTCGGCGATAAACGATATCGTGATGCAGCAGAGCAGGCCGCACAGTTTAGTCTGAAATACCTTCAGACAGCAGATGGACAACTGATGCGGACCTACAGAGATGGTGTGCCCAAATATAACGGTTACCTCGATGATTACGCCTTCCTCGTTCGCGGTCTGCTGAGTCTGTATCAGGCGACAGGTGAAGGATCTTGGTTGGATGAGGCGAAGTCGCTTACCGATACAATGAACCGGCTATTTTGGGACGATAAAAACGGCGGCTTCTATTTCACGCTTGCCGACCAAAAATATCTGGTTGTGCGCACTAAGAACCCTTACGACTCCGCCCTTCCATCGGGGAATGCGGTAGCAGTTAATAACCTGCTCACTCTCGCCCAACTCGTTGCCGAAAAGAGTTATCTCGATAAGGCGGAAAAGACGCTTCAGAACTTCGCGGGTATGATGGGGCAGTCACCCCGTGCTTTTATGCACATGCTTTTTGCTACCAATCGCTATCTTTCGACGGACTGGACCAAAGTCGGTGCGGCGCACCAAGAACGGTCATCTCAATTTGGTTTGAATACAGAGGGAACGGGTGAGATTGACCTCTTTGCACCGCCTAAAACTCGATCGGCTTTGCCTTCAGCGGACGAATTGTTGACGCTTTCAATATCTATACCCTCAGAAGGGGACATCTCGCCCGGAACCCCCTTTGATGTGGCGGTGCAACTCGCACTCGCTGAAGGGTGGCATATCAACGCCAATCCTCCTTCGTTGGATCTGTTGATTCCAACAACTGTGTCCGTCAATCCTGATGCTCCTGTGGAAATCTTGTCGGTCACATATCCCAAGGGACAGCCGTTTCACGCAGGTTTCAGCGAGAAACCAATTTCTGTCTATGAAGGAGATATCACGGTTGAGCTGAAGCTGAAGCTAAAGCCGGGCAGAACAATCGAAACAGCGTTTCCGTTGAGCGTGGCTGTTCGTTATCAGGCGTGTGATGAGCACCGGTGCTTGCCGCCGTCAACTGCAACGATTCCACTCTTGGCGAAAACTTACGAAAAAAGTCGCAATTGACATACTTCGGGGTAAGCGCGCGTAAATCGGACGATTTATATAGCAAACCCCCTAACCCAATTATAGGAGGTTACGATGGATCTGGGATTAGCAGGAAAGGTTGCCGTCATCACAGGCGGTAGTGAAGGCATTGGCAAAGGGATCGCCCAACGACTCTGCGAAGAGGGCGTGAAGGTGGCGATCTGTGCACGTCGTGAGGATGTCTTAGAACAGGCAGCGCAGGAGATTCGTGACGCAACGGGTGGCGAGGTGCTCGCTATTACCGCTGACGTGACAATTTCCGCAACGCTTGAAAACCTCATCAACCAAACGGTTGATAAGTTCGGGCAGATTGATATTCTGGTCAACAACGCTGGGAAATCTGCGGGCGGAAATTTTGAGCAGGTGACTGATGCGGAATGGTATGAGGATCTCGACCTGAAGTTGATGGGAGCGGTGCGCTGTTCGCGGTTGGCTATTCCTCACATGAGACCAACGGGTGGAGGGCGCATCATCAATATCACCCACCCCGGCGGCAAACAACCGGACGCGGGATCCGTTCCAACTTCTGTCAGCCGAGCGGCGGGCATTGCGATGACAAAAGCCCTCTCCAAAGAGTTGCTCGCCGACAAGATCCTTGTCAACACCGTTTGCTTGACCTCGATCAAGAGTGCACAGGGTGAACGCTCATGGAAAGCGGACGGCTCGCCCGGCACGCTAGAGGAGTATTGGGAAGCGAGGGGGGCTGAGCATCCGCTTGGTCGCTTAGGTGAGCCCACTGAGGTCGGCGATCTTATCGCTTTTCTCGTTTCGGATCGGGCTTCCTATATAACGGGGACAGCGATCAATATTGACGGGGGATTATCGGCGGTTGTTTAGTACGCTGTTGTAGTGCTGTGCGTGAAGCGCGAAACGTGATAGGCAAGGTTCTTCATGTTTTGCGTTTCACAGCATCCAAGATAACGTCGGTTGCCACCTGTGCCCCGTCCCGATGCGATGATCAGAATTCAAAGCAACTAGGGGCTTGGGGGTGTGGTGATTCGGTATTTCTATGAAAGAAGAACAAACGGAACACAGATCTGCGTTCCCTACGAATTGCGCTCCTCTGGAGCGCTGGGATTAACCCTACCACGGTTCTATAGACATATCGCTCCTCTGGAGCGAAAAGCTGGTTCTGGGTTCTTCTCCATTTATGGTGCATCAATTCAATGCGACACATGTCGCCCCGCTGGGGCTTGGGGTCATTTGGCTGACCGTGTACTATAAACATGCCGCCCCGCTGGGGCTAAATGAAGTAAAAAGAAACGGAACACAGATCTGTGTTCCCTACGAATTGCACTCCTCTGG
>JAKZSX010000162.1:0-6200 GCA_047517405.1 Candidatus Poribacteria bacterium
CTTATCATATAGATATAGTGAAACCCAACACCACACCCGTAGGTCGGACATTTTGTCCGCCCCTCCCGCTCGATCCAATACCGGCAGATAACCTGTAGGTCGAGATTCATATCTCGACACCCAAATGTCAACAGAACCTAGTTGTAAAACTCGTAAACAGGGGAATTCCATGGACTTAATTATCGTAGCATTTTATACTTTTTGTGGCGATCTTTTAATTCAAAGCGGACATCAAGACCACCCAAAAGCCAAAATGTCTGCCGCTGAAGTGATGACAATCGCATCAGTTGCCACACAGTTCTTCGGTGATAATCAACAAATGACAAGACATGCCGATGAATCGGGAGATATATTCTCAATATGCTGAATAAGGCACGATTCAACCGAAGACTCCACCAATTCGCTCCAATGATTCAGACGCTTTTTGAATCGCTTGCTGCCGATTGTGAAGCAAACAATCCACATCAACTCTATGCAATTGATTCCTATTCTATTGCAGTGTGTGGTCCGATTCGGGCCTCTCGTGCACGACTTCATCAAGGCGAATCTTGGCGGGGTGGATAGCCAGTAAACGGCGATATTTCTATAGACTCAAATTGCATCTGATGGTGACCCAAGCCGGGGTACTGGTCAAGTTTCTTTTGACACCGGGGGAGTTGGATCAATGTTGTGGGTTTGCAGTATTATCCGTTTGACCTACTTGAAGGTGCGACCGTTTATACAGACAGAGCTTACTATAATTATCGAAAATTCCTTTAGGTTTAAACCCTAAGCATTTATGTTCCGGTTCGGTTTGTTTGGAACAAACATTACCGAATCGTGAATCCACGATTCGGTAAGCATCAGAATAATGCAACAGAATCGGGACTTGGGATACAACTACGCTTTAGCCTTAATTTCCAAGGCGTTTTACGGTATAATTGGACTGTCCTTTATGGGAGAATGTCAGCCCCATCGCTCGACGGGGTCTCCCATATCCCACTGATATGGGAAAAGGACAAAGGACAATCCCATGAAAACATTCAAATTCAAACTTTACAGCAATCACGGCAATCGTGCATTGCATCGATTGATAGCAGACTTCGTAGAGATATACAACCATTATATCGCCCTTCACAAACGATACTACCGACTGTTTGGTAAATCGTTGTCCGCCTATCAAATCAAACTTTATATCACTAAGCTGAAACGAGCGGGTTGAGCTTTGCTTGAAGGCGAGCAGATTCGCATTGGCAAATGTATCTCAGCTATTTCAATCATCGCAACATCTACGGCAGCCTTAAGACTTGTACAATTAAACGAGATTCCGGTGGCGATATCTATATCTTCATTTCCCGATCAGGCCGGGATGGATAGGGATCGTAACGCTGCGCTTAATATCCATAGGGTTGGGGCGTCAACTCCCGACGTTGTCAGATTGTTCCAATCCTTACAACGTCGTAGATTCACGATTCCGTAAGCGTTGGAACAACGCAACGGAATTGGAACCTTTCCGTAGAAGTTGTAAGCCTCCGATTGGCTCGGAGCTGATTTTTTGATAGAACAATTCCAAAGCAAGCACGAAGTTCAATGCTTTAGCCTAGGGAGTACGTCACATGTCAGGGGAGAAATCTACAGATGAAAAAAGCGTTGATTATCTTGATTATAATTGCAGCGATCAACACAGCGGGTTGGCAAGTTGCTCGGTCGCAGCAAACAAATTCCGCCACCAAATCTGTCGATGAAAGTCAGATCATCTTGGCTGAATATCAATGGAACGGCAGAAAATTCGAGATTTCGCTTGCGGATTTCAAGGCGGCGATTGGAGAATTATCAATCTTCCAGCAGGAAAACTACGCAAGTAAAGCCGGGAAGGCAGAATATCTACCGGAGTTCATTGATGAAAAACTGAAAGTCCTCGCAGCTATAGATAAGGGATTAGATAAGGATGAAGCCTTACTCAAAAAGGCACAGGATTACAACTATACACTCTTAATCGAGCGTCTGACGCTCATTGAAGTTGATGAAAAGGTTGCTCCTACGGAGGAGGACCTGCGACACTATTACGAGAAACATAAATCAGAATACGTTGAAGAGGCAGCAGCACGAGTAACTTGCATCAGTGTCATGGAAAAAGCACTCGCCCAAGAGGCATTGGCGCAAACCAAAGCTGGAGTAGACATCAGCGAACTGGCAAAAAGACTGTCGGAAAAAGGAAAATTGTTTGGTCCCGGAAGCAACAAAGTGGACCCGGGAAACACCGGGCTCTTTACCAAAGATGAATCCAAAGACTGGCAGGTCTTTGTTGACGCCGCTTTTGACATGGAAATCGGAGAAATAACCGAAGATATTTTTGAGATTGAGATGGGTCGCCAAGCGTACTACCTAATTTTCCGCAAGGAGGAGCACAAACCGGAACGCATAGCGGACTTCGAGGAGGTCAGAGATTATATTGAGTCACTTGTTAAGCGTGAACTTAAACGGAGGCGAATCATCGAGTGGGTGGCAGAAGTCACCGCGGAAAGTGAACTGAAAACCTACCCAGAACGGATTCCTGAAGCACTGCTGGATCAAGAGGAACCGGCGATAAACGCGGAAGGCATTGTCGTTGCAGAGTTTGATTGGAACGGAAAGCAGCAGATTACGCTTGCAGAGATGATACAGGACATTCGCGAACTCTCGGAGTCTACACCGGAGCGCTATAAAGACAAAGCGCGCCTTGAAGAGTACGTGACGCTGATGGCGGAAGGTCGCTTAATTCTCTGTCTCGCCAAAGCTCGAAGAAGAACCGGAAATCCAGAAAAAAATACAGAGGTATCTCCACACGCTGCTAGCCAACAAACTCTGGAAAGTCGAAGTTGAACAGAAAATCGAGGTGACAGAGAAAGACATACAAGCCCACTATGAAGCACATAAAAGCGAATTCGCCGAGGAAGAGCAGGTGCGGCTAACCTGTATCACGCTTAGGGAAAGCGACCGCGCGAAGGAGATTTTTGAGTCAATTCAGTTAGGCAAAGATATCCTCGAAGTGGCGAAAGCGTTGTCAGATAGTGGAGAATTGACTGGTCCAGGGGCAGATCCTATCAAACCCGGCGATACCGGTTACTTGACCCGAGACACTTTTCCGCAAGAGCAGCAAGCCTTCATTGACGCCGCCTTTGCGATGGAAGTGGGACAAACCGTTGATGATATCATGACTGTCAACTTTCAGGGCAGACAATACTACACAATTTTTCGCAAAGAAGAACACAAACCAGCAGGTCAAAAAACGCTCAATGACCCGGAGGTCCGGCGGATAATGACGGCAGACGCCCAAACGGCAAGGCGCGTGGCACTTACAAACAACCTGCACACCGAACTTCGTGATAAAGCGAAGGTCAAAATGTATCTCGATCGGATTCCAGAGAAGTCAGATAAGTGATAACAACCATCCACCCTCAGCTTGGGTTGCTAACTTCAAGCCAACTCTCAACAATGTGCTGTGGATTGAGCAATGCACAGCAAGCCAGACTATCAAGACTTATGTTACGATGTACGACTTAACAATGTTAAGATTAGGAGGACTCACAAATCATGCAACTAATCAGTGACAATCAGTGGCAGCAATTCGAGGAGGAAGGCTATCTCCGTCTCGGCAGAGTGATGGACGATAAAGAACTCGATACCTTACAGCAGCGCGTTGATGACATAATGATGGGCAAAGCCGAACTCCCCTACGACCAGCTAATGATGCAACTGGATGGCAAGACCAGCGACTACAGTAAGATGGAACCAATGAGCAAGGGACACAAAGGTCCAAGTTTAAACTATCGTAAAATCACGGAACTTGAGCTTGACCCATTCTTCCTGTCATATATGCAAAAACCTGCCTTCCGGGAAATTTGTGCCAGAACCTACGGTCCCTCTACTTCGATTGCTACCCCGCGTGCAATGTTTATGAATAAACCGGCGGACACAGGAACTCACCTTCCTTGGCATCAGGATGTATTTCGGAACCTTGACACACTTTCACGCATTATCATCTGGGCGGCGCTCGATCCTGCGACCCCTGATAGCGGCTGTCTCAGGGTAATTCCCAAATCTCATCACCGTATCTATGAAGGAAACTTCCCCACGGAAGAACAGTTGGAAGCCCTCTTCGCGGCGGCGGATCCCGTCACCCTTGAATTACAGCCGGGCGAGGGGGTGTTACTGCACGTCAACCTGATTCACACTTCCGCGGTGAATGAGACCGGTTTGCCGCGGCGGGCATTCAGCGTCGCTTATGCAGATGCTGCGACCAGGACCAACGATGGTCAGCCTCTCCCCACTATTTTCGGTGAAGATGCCTTACACCCACAATTCAACTAACCCACTATATTCTCAATTCTGGCGGCGTAAGTGGCTAAAAACTTACGCCGTCGTTAATTCACCATTCCGTAAAGATCGGAGCGATCTCACGGAGTCGGGACTTGCTAAGACTGATCGCAATGCCCGTCCGATGAAATCGAAATCTATTGCTACCTCTCAAAGTCGTGCTTATCAATAGGCTGCTAGGGCGTGTAATTCCTTAGCATCACGACATGTGCTCACCCCAAAGAATCGCTCGCTCTTTGTTGTACTCAAGGGTGGGCTTCACACCTCAAAATGCTAGTCAAAACTAATTTCACAGGGGAACAGTTTAATGCGCGAAGATTCTGGTGGAAAATCTGCGTATAGTATGGGGCTACTTCTCATCTTGCTTGCTCTACTATGGCTAGGCTGTGGCAGCGATGATGAGCAAGAGAATGGAGACGCCCTCGACAGAATTGTCGGTAAAGACATGGCGGAAATGGTATTGATTCCTGCCGGAGAGTTTGAGATGGGTGACTCCTTCAACGAAGGTACTACCTACGAACGCCCTGTCCATACCGTCTTCCTTGACGATTTCTATATTGATGTCTACGAAGTGACCAACGCGATGTACGCAAAGTTCCTCAATGCGATGGGAAAGCATGTCGGAGATACCGGTCATATCTGGTTGGATATCGGCGACGGTGATGAGCGGATCGAATGGGTTGGAGGACAATACCGACCAAAGGCAGGGTTTGAAGAGTATGCTGTGATTGAAGTGAGTTGGTACGGTGCAGCGGCGTATGCCCAGTGGGCAGGTAAACGCTTGCCAACCGAAGCAGAATGGGAGAAAGCCGCCCGCGGTGGGCAGGTCGGGGAACGGTATCCGTGGGGAGATGATGACCCTGATGGGAGTCAGTGCAACTTTGCTGATAAGAACACGAGCTATTCTTGGTCAGATCAGAACGTCGATGACGGGTACCAAACGACCGCTCCTGTAGGTATATATCCTCCGAATGACTACGGGTTATACGACATCGCTGGAAACGTATGGGAGTGGTGCATAGATGAATTGGATATAGAGTTTTACGAAAACAGTTCAAGAGAGAACCCGGTGTCAGGTGGACCTACACTATTCATGCCTAACAGCTTTACTAGTATTACAGAACGTCGCATACTTCGCGGTGGTTCGTGGCACAGCACTCCGGAGATCCTTCGCGTGGCGTACCGCTACAGCAGCGAGCCGGCGGTCACGCTCAGTTACTTTGGCTTTCGTTGCGTAGTTCCTGTTGATCCTTAGTCCTGTTCTATGACTAAACCTTTGAGATAGCCGCGCTGCGGTTTTCTCGTGCCATAATCTGAAGGAAGGACCGCATAATGACAGTACCCCATGCGTGGACACCTGCTGAAGGCAGTCTACAAGAAATATTAAAAAAATATCCCAAGCCTCTCAATGCGTTGGTATCGGGTGAAGTACCGGCGATTGTCCTCCGCCAAGCTTTCAATCCGGATCACTGCGTGGGTCTCGTAGAGAGGTTTTATGAACGTGGCTTGGCATACGATCCTCGCCAAACTGAAGACAGTAAGCGACCTGTGTACGTTGGTCCCGCCTTCGTTAGGTACAATGCCGATCCCGAAAAATTTTTCGGGATCGCCGCCGACACCCACGAACTTTTCAAAACCTTGTTCAACGGGTACGACGATCCGGTGAAGACTTTCTACAAGATGTTGTCGTGTCTAGCACCGGACAAGCGGGTGATGACCGCTCGCGAGCCGGACGGACGCCTCTATGGACCTGCCGTTTTCCGTGTCTACTATGCCGACATAGGACACGGACCGCACTTTGATTCCGTAGCAAAGCGGCAGAAGCTGTTCAATTATGAGGTTTCTCGGTTCCAGCATCAGCTAGC
>JAKZSX010000163.1:0-4152 GCA_047517405.1 Candidatus Poribacteria bacterium
TGGGTCCGGTTTCGGTGCTGTCTGTAGCCTCCTGAGAACATCTTCGTCGAATTGGATCCCAAAACCAGGCTCCTTGGGCGGCGAGATCTCGCCGTTTTTCGGAAGAATCGGGTCTATGACAGCCGATGAGCCCTTGGGAGGCGGCGCGGTCCTAAAGCATTCAACGAACAACCCGTTTGGTACAGCCGCCACGAGCGATGCTGCGATCTCGGTGGTTGCATGGGGGCACATAGGCAGGCCGTATGAATCAGCAATGGCGGCGATCTTCACCCACTCGGTTACACCACCGCACCGGACGATGTCTGCTTGGACGAACTGCACAGCCCCCCGTTCCATCAGTTCCCTGAACTCCCACTTCGTTGCGTGAGTTTCACCCAAGGCTATCGGGATGCTTATCTCTGCCGCGAGTTTGACGTGATTGTCTAGCTCGTCGGGTGGCAGCGGTTCCTCGAGCCAGTAAATGTTATACTTCTCCAGCTTCTCCGCCATCCGTATGGTCGTATTGAGACTCCAGCCAGAGTTGACGTCCAGCGCTAGGTCTATATTTGGACCTATGGTGTCCCTCACCAGCTTGACCCGCTCCACGTCTTCGTTCGGATTTCTCCGCCCGACCTTCATCTTCACCATCTTGAACCCGCTCTCGACGAACCCGGAATAGATATCGACAAGTTCTTCCTCGCTGGCTTTGAGGCTGACGCTGCTCCCGTACGCCGCCACCGTGTCCCTGTGGGCACCGAGTAGTTTGTGAACCGGTTGATTGAGAATTTTTCCTTTCAAGTCCCACAGGGCGATGTCTATCGCACCAATTACTGATAGCACAACACCCCTTCTGCCCCACCGCACGCTACCCCAGTACAGCTTGTCCCAAATCCGTTCGGTATCGAGGGGGTCTTCACCGACAACTAACGGTTTGAACATGTGCTCAATGAGCAGCTTGTTCAATGACACCCCTTCGGGTCCAACCTGCGGTTCGCCGATCGTAGCGATCCCTGTTATGCCTTCGTCAGTGGATATTTGCACGAGTGAGCTCGCGCGAACCGCGGGGTTGTCCACCGTGGCATCGGTGCTCACCTTGACGTTGGCGTACATGGGGTCAGATAGTTTTACATCTGTGACTTTCATCAAAATCTCTCCTGTCTCGTTGGCTGGCCTCCCGTGATCCGGAATGCCGGCTCTGCTATTTCTATTTGTGGCTTTTTCTGCGTATCCCCTCGACCACAAAACCACTCGGTAGCACAGTGAGGTGATGACCGGAGCTACACGCTTATCTTCGTCTTGTTTGATGCGTATACTCTCTGGAATACATCCTCGTCAACCTCCAACCCAAGACCCGGCGCGTCGGCAACGGCGTACGAACCGTTCCCAAACGTAAAGTCGTCGGGCTTGTATACGCTCGGTGCGCAGCACTCATCCTCAATGGTGATGAACGACTCGGAAGCCGCTCCCCAGATTAGTGACGCGCGGGTGCCGAATACGCCGTTATGGAAACAGTGTGGCTGCGACCTGACACCATACCTGTCTAACTGCTCCTCGATCTCATTCCAACGGGAGAAACCGTGCCTGACGATGTCCGGCTGGTAACCATCCATCAAGCCGTCTTCCATCATGTCCACGTACACGTCGCTGATTGGATTGGGATCTACTTCACCGCACACCAACAGTGCCTCCGAACCAACCTTCTCCTGGAGGTCTCTGATCGTTCGATAGTCTTCGACGCTCGGAGGGACCATCTCCTCAAGCCAGAACACGTCCGCAGACTGCGTCTCCCGAATGAACATCTCTAGCAGGTCCAGGCGGTCCCTGTAACCGAAGTTGCCATCCGTCAATATCTTCGCGTCCGGTCCGATGGCTTCCCGCACGGCATGAATAACCTCGATATCGCGCCGAGCTCCCGCCTCCGGGTTCATCCAGCGACCACACCGGCCGGTCTTGATCTTAAACTGTCTCCACCCGGCGTCAAACCCCTCTTTGGCTTGCTCGGCGACCAGTGCTGTACCTTTTTCGGGGACGGTCAGGTCACTGAAGTAAAGGGTCGTGTCATAGGCATCTACACGGTCACGCTTCTTACCGCCAAGCAGGTCTACGCAAGAAACACCTAGCGCCCTGCCAACCAGATCGTAAGCGAGGATGCTCATCCAGCCTTGGCCCCGGAATGCGCGTTTCGCCTCCTTTGTCGGGCCCGTGACGCGGCCATCGGATACCTGCAGGAACTCATCCAATCGTCTGCCGAGAAAGACCTCTTTGAGCAGGCGCATAGCGTCTGCCACCGACCCGTCTCTGCCGATTGCTCCGAGGTGACCCTTGTCGATTGCTAGACCCTCAACTCCGCTATCTGTGCGGGCACGGACAAGCCACTCGATTCCTATTGATCCGTGTCCCCAGTTGTAAGCGTTCCTAGCAATTTCGTGGGGGTAACGGGCTGGAATCGGGGTGATGCTAATTTCGGTAATACGTTGCGATGTCATTTCTAAATGCCTCTCTTTCTCGACCTGCTTCAAAACGTCTCTTCTCTGAGTTTTCCACGGGTAAGGTTTTAGGGGGTAAATATTGAAGCAGAATGTTCACCGATGAAATCACCGAACTATCCGTTGGCTCCCGATTGCGTCCTTAATCCGGCAATTCGTAGAGGGAGTATTCACCACGCTTACCCCTCAGTGCAAGGCGGACACACTGTTTGACGTGAATCTGCTCTTTTACCTGAGCGTAGGTCGCCTCCGAGATAAGAAAATTGGTTCCTACCTCCTTATTCGCAGTCTCAATCCGGCTAGCGAGGTTCACGGCGTCTCCAATCGCTACAACTTTTGTCATATCTGCGACACCAATGGTCCCCACCACGACTTCGCCGAAATGCACCCCGATCCGAATCTGGAAGTGCCTGCCATACATCCCCTCCAGATACGGGTTGAGTTCCTCCACCGCTGCGAACATCTCAAGTCCTGCTTTTACCGCGTTCAACACCGCCTCGTCGGAATCCTCAACACCGAAGAGTGCTATCAGTCCATCCCCGATGTAGTCGCTGATTACACTGCCATTGCGGCGAATCACTTGGCCAACAAGATAGAAATAGCGGTTCAAAACATGGATGACATCATACGAGGGAAGGGCTTCGGCGAAAGGGGTGTACTGAGAGATGTCCGCGAAGAGGATTGCAATCTGCTTCTCCTCTCCCACACGGTGAGGCGTCGTTCCTCGGAGACTCCGGCTGGTTAGTGCCACGTCTACCGCATCGAGCACCGGACGGCGCAGTTTTACATTGCCGGAGATCGTGGTCTGACAAGCCAGCCGAATTGTCGGCCCAAAATGCAATCGCTTAGCGAGTGCCTGTTCTTCGGCGCTGCGAGGGGAACAGTGTTCAAGTCCTTCTAGCATCACGACACGGCAGGTAGAACACCGGGCATGTCCTCCGCAAGCATGAGCGTGAAGGATACGCTCTCGCAGTGAGGTTTGGAGAATGGTTTCCTCTGGCTGAGTTTCGACACTTCTGTCATCAGGTTGATAATAGATGTGTGGCATGGACTGTACCTCTCATGACAAACCGTCTGCTAAGGAGGTGAACAAAAATTCTAATATCTTAGGAGTTACGCACTTGAGTTTGTAGTAGCGCAATTCATTGCGCGTCGCGACGGGCGATAAATCGCCCTACTACAAACCTAAGACCCTATTATAGTTGCCCGATTCATCGGGCGTTGGAAATTGTATGCTGCAGCGATGAATCGCCGAACTACAGGACTTTGAGCGTTCAACTGCGTAAGTCCTATATCTTATATTGTAGAGGGAAGTGTGATTTCAGTCAACCCAAAAGCCAGTGCAGACAAAAATCCGCGCAATCGGCGTCATCCACATCTATATTTGACACGGTTCTTGGCTTTCAGTATAATAATTCAAGTTGTTACCCATGGTAAGAACGAATCAGCCGTCACAAACTAGCATATCAGAGGAGACATTCTTAATGTTTAAGCGTTATTTAGTGGCTTGTAAGCAGCAGCACCTCATCACACTTATCGGTCTATTAATGTTCATTGTTGGTTCTCAAAACGTACACCCCCAACAGCAGATAGCCCAAGATGCCTATGCCATCTTTGAACAGAGCTGTTTCATCTGCCACGGTCCTGCAGGTTCCTTTAAAGAGTCACTCTTAATTGACCACAACAC
>JAKZSX010000164.1:0-9992 GCA_047517405.1 Candidatus Poribacteria bacterium
CGCTTCTAGCCCACCCGATAGCCAGACAGATGGCGTGTGAGTGCCGGATTTTAGGGCATGGACAATTTGTTGACGAATGGGAAGGCTGACAGTTTTGGTACGTGGTGCAGGTTCTGAGAGTAATAGAATCGGGACGAAAGCAAGACAACTGAACAGTCCGATGATGGTAAAAACGCTGACGGGACTCACCTCCGCTGCCAATAGCCCACCCGCCGCCGCGGGCCCGACAATATAACCGGCACTACGTGCCATACCGAACCAACCTAACTTCTCCGCTAGCCGGTCTTTCGCGCCTTCTGCGACGAAAGCGAGGGTCACGGGACCATAGATGGCTGTGGCTAAACCGTGGATAATGCGTATACCAAACAGTTCTGCCGGGGTGTGGATAAAGCGATACAGGAAGGGCATACCGGCAAAAAAAGCGGTCCCAACAATCAACCACCAGCGCCGTCCCCAGCGGTCAGAAAGTATACCGATTGCCGGCTTGAGAACCATGCCAGTCAGAGTAGAAACAGAGACGATAAACCCAAGGAACGCATCGGTCGCCCCCAGCGTCATTGCGAAAATCGGCAGGAGCGGTGTCTTTCCCATCTGATAGGCGGAGCGCGCGATGAAATCAGCGCCCGTAATACTGATGAAATTAAGTGGGCGCTTTATTGCCATATTAACGTGGAAATATAGGGATTAAGTTGGCACATCGGCAGAGATAAAAAAATTGTGCAATCTAATCAACCAAACGAGAAGTAGGGGGCAGATGCTGGCAGGTCGGAATAGTTTTGAGTTTCTCCTCTAGGGCATCCTTTGCACACTCAAGATTATAATGCGCTTGAAGGTTGGGTCAAAGAGAACCAGAAACCCCAAAGTAGCGAGAAAGCAGTAATGCCGTCTCTGCGGAGATACGCCTCTCCTCTTTGATAATCGCTGTAATCTGATTCACAGGAACACCAATATCCTTTGCTAGCCGGTACGGAGTAATCCCCATCGGTTTTAGAAATTCTTCTCTCAGGATTCCACCTGGATGAGTTGGTTGAATAGCAGACATTTTTCGCTCCGTTCAGAATCCGCGTCCATATCACTGTTTTTTACTAATTCGATATTGTCCATCTGGGAGTCGAGTCGGAAAACGATATTGAGGGTCTGTCAACAAATCGTAGATTGCTCTGTCACCCTGCCGCACGGTACTCGCCGTATTTAGCCGCCACTCATCACGAATCTGTTCAGCCCGGCCAGGAAAATCTTGGCCGCCCAGTATCGAAGTTAACGCCCAGTAGATATACTCCGTAATCTGACACCCATAGTCGCACGTTTCGTCATAGTAGGTGTACCAGGCATTTTGTGGATACCTCCGGGGAACTTGCTCAAAATGCCCGCCCCTCGCAATATCCATCGCCTGACCGATTGCCGTCCCCGGTTTTTCGCCAAAGATGTCGGGATAAGTGTCGGCGTAGCCGGCACTGGTTATCAGGTGTAGTACCTCTTCCAACGTGGCATCGAATCTTCTTTCCGTTGCCCCGCCGGGATGGGTTTCCTCTCCATGGAGATCTTGTAATACCATGCTATCGAGCAACTCTATCGGAATGAACGCTTCCAGATCTATTTCCGCAGAATCCTGATCGCTGGCAAACATAATCATCGCTGCCTTATTCTTCCGCATGGCATCAACGACAGCGAAGTTGTCCGGTTCTCCATCGGCATCGTTATCAAGATATTGGGCGAGTACGTTTGCCGCATGTAAGACCTTCCTGTCCGGTGTAGCAGCTGTTGCGTACACTCGTACTCCAAAAACGTCAACCTGCTTGCGAAAAATCTGTGAAAACCCATCCGGTGCCTCCGTGCCGGGCTGGGTAATCCCCAATGTGCCTTCCGCTGAGATATTCCCATTGCAACCGAAAACCCAAAACAGCAGACTGAGCTGACCGAAAGACCTTATCATCTCCATTCCCCTATGGACTTTCTGAGAAAACGCCTATTTGTCAATTTCGGGTAGCAGTCGTCATGCTAGAAATTTATCATACTCCCTAACCGATCCGGGAATTTTTAGAATCGTCATGCCAATCGGGCTGCTACCCTGCCTACGTCACAACCGCCGGCACACTGGCTTCGCTGATGAGGTCGTTAAAGGCAGCGACATCTTCCTCAATCACCGATTCGAGTTGATCCAGTTGGGCGTCGATTTGGCTCGACAGATCTTCAAAGAGTTCATACGCCTGTTTAGGCGGGGCGAAGTCAGCAACCGACACGACGCTAACCAATCCGGCGATCTTGCCGCTTAACTTTGAGGACATGCGAAGCCGATCGGCGATGGTATCCGCCCCGGTCTGTATCAACTCCCCTTCAATGGCTTTCAATTTTCCTTGCAAGGCTTCAGCGGCTTCGCGGATTGCTTCGGTGCTGGTGCCCTCTCTCGCATCCACGCGGTCCTTCCACTCATTCACCTGTCGTTCCATTCGGCGAAGGCGGTTGATTGCTTCATTTGTCTTCGAAAGCTTGTCACAGATCTGGCTCCATAACTCAAACTGGGCGTTGAAATCTGCTTGGCTGGCAGTCACCCTTGGGTCTTTGCATAGCTCAAAGGTCTGCGTTTGCGTCTGCTCGCCAACCTTGAGTTGGACTTGGTAAGTCCCCGGCGAAGCGAGAGGACCATTCTTCGGCTTATCCGGTAGCGTTTCCTGTTTGTTGCTTTGGGCTTCCGTCACCGCTTGCGAATCCGGATAGCGCATATCCCACACAAAGCGATTCAGTCCCGGCTCCGCTGGAATGTAGCGGTCTTCCTTGGCGTCCGAGCTTGTTTCATCATCTTTAGCGTCGTCAGCGTCCTCAGGTTTAGTTGTGAAGGTTTTGATTTCTGCCCCGTCAGTGTCGAGGAGCGTGAGTTCAACGGGATCGGCGGGTGTGTCTCCCAAGAGATAGTAGACAATCACACCCTGTGGCGGTCCTTCTCCCGCATCGAGGAATCTGCGCGTGCCTTCTCCGTCGGACGATTTTTCTACGTAGAAGGTTGCGGGGGCACCCAACCCCATCTGGTAGTTCTTCCCTGTCTCGCTACGGAACATACCCGCACCCCATTGTAGCCAGCGGCGATAGGTGGATCGGGGCTCGAACAGGTGGAGAGGTGCCTGTGCTGCTTCTTCTGCCAGTTGGCGTAGTGGCGTTACGTCGTCCAAAATCCAGAAAGATCTGCCGTGAGTGCCTGCGACCAGATCGCCGTCCTTGATCTTTAGGTCGTAGACCGGGACGACTGGAAGATTGTTTTGCAAGCGGTGCCAACTCTCTCCATCGTCCAACGAGACATAGATTCCTGTTTCCGTGCCGACATAGAGGAGCCCCGATCGAACCGGATCCTCTCGAATTACACGAGTAATCTCGCCATCGGGGAAACTCCCGCTGATTATACGCCACGTTTTCCCGTAATCGTCCGTCTTGTATAGATAAGGTTGATAGTCATCCAGCTTGTATTGGGTGACAGCTACATACGCTGTCGCCGAGTTGTGTGGAGAGGCTTCGATATTGCTGATTAACGACCACTCAAGCAAATCCGGTGGGGTGATATTCTCCCAGTGTTGCCCCCCATCTCTGGAAATGTGGATCAAGCCGTCATCGCTACCAGCCCAGAAGACGCCCTGTTCGTGTGAGGATTCGACAAAGGCGTAAACCGTCGCGTAATGTTCCGCACCGCTGGCATCTTTCGTGATGGGACCCCCTGATGGCCCAAGTTTAGTTACATCGTTACGGGTCAGATCCGGGCTGATCGGCTCCCAACTACTGCCTTCGTCCGTCGAGCGGAAGATTAGGTTGCCCGCTGTATAGAGGATATCTGGATTGTGGGGTGAGAACGCAATTGGGGACGTCCAAGAGAAGCGATACTTGAGATCTTTTGGCCCCAAGCCAACATATTCTTCGGGCCAAACATTGACCAACCGAATCTGGCGTGTCCGATGGTCGTAGCGCTGGAGTACCCCACTGCCCCCCGGCGAGCTCCCCACCGCACCGATGTAGGCGATATCGGGATTGTCGGGGTGAACCACGATGTCACCGCTCTCACCGGTGCCAACTGGGTAACAATCAACCCAGTGGATACCGCCATATTCACTAGCGCTTGGGACACTGATACTGGAGTTATCCTGCTGTGTAGCGTAGACTCGATAGGGGAATCGGTTATCAGTCTCGATGCGATAGAACTGCGAGGTAAGTTGGTTGTAGATGGTTGTCCAGCTCTCGCCGCCGTTGAAAGAAACACATGCACCGCCATCATTACCTTCGATCATGCGTCGAGGGTTGTGCGGATCAATCCACAGGTCGTGGTTGTCTCCGTGGGGTGTGGTAATCTCCGTAAAAGTGTGTCCGCCATCGGTTGACTTCCACATCTTGAGGTTCAGGACATACACGGTGTCGGGATCTTGGGGGTCAGCGAAGATGTGGCAGTAATAAAAGGGACGATGCCACAGATCGCGATTAGCTGTCAACAGTTCCCACGTTTCACCGCCATCGTCTGAACGGTGCAGCCCGCCCTTCTCCGCTTCGACGATTGCCCAGACCCGATCAGATTTGGCAGGGGAGGCAGCAACGCCAATCTTGCCCTTGATACCTTTGGGAAGACCCGGATTGTCTGTGATTTCCTCCCAAGTATCGCCACCGTCGGTTGACTTGTAAAAGCTGCTGTTGGGTCCGCCACTCGACAGTTCCCAGAAATTACGGTAGGTTTCCCATATCGCCGCGTAGAGAATGCGAGGGTTGTTCGGGTCCATTGCCAGATCAACCGCGCCCGCTTTTTCACTGCGAAACAAGATATTTTCCCAAGTTGACCCACCATCTTTAGAACGAAAGACACCGCGTTCTTCGTTAGGTCCAAAGGCGTGGCCCAAGGCTGCCACATAGACCAGATCGGGGTTCTGCGGATGAATGCGAATTTTGCCGATATGACGGGTCTCTGCCAACCCAACATTTGCCCAAGTTTTACCGCCATCGGTGGACTTGTACACCCCATCGCCGTAAGAGACATCAAGACGGATGGTTGTTTCGCCGGTGCCGGCATAAATAACGTTTGGATCAGCATCTGCCACCGCTATAGCGCCTACAGCAGCGCTATTGAAGAAACCGTCTGAAACGTTTTCCCAATATGTTCCGGCATCGTCAGTTTTCCAGACACCACCGGCGCACGCCCCAAAGTAGAAGACCGCCGGTTCTGTCGGATGCCCCGCCACAGCAACAACCCGCCCGCCTCTTGGGGGACCAATACAACGCCATTTGAGCGATCGGAACAAGTTCGAATCTGATTGAGAATTGCTCATGCTTTGTTTTCCTTATATTGTTGGGTATGAGATTTCGTCAAGGTATGTATCAGGTCTCGCCGAGATTATGTCGTTTATCCATCATTGAGCAGGCTACCCCAGCTCAGAAATTTTAATCTGCTTTTTCATCGAAATCTAGGGTGACAAAGCGGTAACCGATTGTTCTCATCCGCTCCACAATTGTTTCACGCATCTGAACGGCTCTATCGAAATCGGATTCTGCCACCTGTATCCGCACAATCTTCCTATGAGGATGAATCGATGCTTCCGCAATGCCAAGTTCGGATAAACACTGCTGGGCAAGCGCGACCATTTCATTTTCGTTGAGTTTTTGGGTTGTATTCGATTCCATATATTCACTTTCTATGGGATGGTAAAACCAACTGCCGATTTGAAAGTGTAACAGAAATACTGACGGAGATCAATATTAATTTCATTGAATTGTGGAGGAATCGGAATCCGCTTTCTTTCCTTGACAGCAACCCTCCGCTGTGCTACACTAGCAACGTGTTGGCATCTGTTTTGAAGTCATTCGCTCACCGCCCTGCTTCGACACAACCCGCAAGGAGTTTCCATCATGAGCATGAAAATACAGATCACGCAGCAGGACATCGACACCGGCGAAGTGAGGAACGCTTTCGGCTGTGCAATCGCTGTAGCGTTGAAGCAAGAATTCGCTTACGAAATCTCGGTCTCGAATGTAATCCGGGTCGGGAAAGACTGCTTCCAAGCAACCCCCAAAGTTGTTCACTGGTTCGCCGATTTCGATAAGGGCAGAAAGGTTAAGCCAATCACGATTGAGCTTGTTCCGTATGCTTTTTCGAAACCCTATCGTCCGAAAGGCCGTCAGCCGATTGCAATATGCGGCATAGCACGTGTGGCGGACTCCCAAAGCTAAAACATTGGCTTCCTGCTTGCTTTTATGGGTAATAACCATATATCAACATCTTGCCGACGACCCCGATATGAGAAGGCTCACCCATTCTAAGCACCGGTGTGGCATTTTTGCGACGACAGTGTGGCACAGTTTCGACAACCGCTTTGTGGGTTTAACACTCTCTTTGAGATCGGAGTTCATGTGAAAAACAGATGCAAAGTTGGATTGGGAACAGGTTTTCCGAAAAAATCAGCTTTTGCACAATACGCTTCGCACGGTTCGGGGTGGCTTTGGTATCTAAATTGCATGTATTTGATGCGCCAAATGAATTTCGTTTGGCAATGATTCGCATCAGATTTACCTGGCTCTGCTTCAACGCCAATAGAACCTAAACTATTGTGTGAAAAAGTCATGTGTTCAGACGGGATCGGATTCCAATCCCGAAAGGGTATCAAGGAGAAAATCATGCACACCCATTTTTGCCACACCGTGTCTATTTTATCTTTATGTCTACTCCTGATGAGTTGCGGACTAGCACCTCAAGGCGAAAGGATGCCTATCCCAAGCGCAACCCGTTCACAGCCTGCTTCAACTTCAGCACCGACGGTGACTCGAACCGCTTCAGCTACAGGGGCATTGCCTTCTTCCGCTGCGGTTGATGTTACTAAGAAACCGCTCCTGAAAGCGCTCTTCAGAATAGAACTTGAGGTCAATCGGCTTGAAGACCTCTACGCGACGACAAGAGGGAAGATTCAAAACCTCAGCATTGTGTCCAACTGTGATTTGGAGATGTTGAAAGCGTTTGTGGCAACAGGCTGGGCCCCTGTTATCCGATCAAGACGGTCTGGCACGGGGCACCTATCAGTAGTTATGGGATATGATGATGCCGATCAGCAGATTCAAATCGGAAATCCGCTTGAGGCACAGAGAAAAGGACTACGCTCTCGGGCCGGGCGCACCCTTACTTACTCAGAGTTTAAGAAGGAGTGGTCAACCGGATCTGGAAATAAATGTGTGCTGGTCACGCCAAGAAGACTCCACGACGTGGAGATACATGCCGCTTTGAAGAAGTACCTCCCTGAAGAACAGGTCGCTCGAATTCAGGTGAGGAGTCGCTAAAAAAAGTATAAGTACATGGGAACAGGACTTACAGACTTTAGATTGTAGGGAACGTAGACTTGCGTTCCCTACTTACTTTTGAATAAATAAACTTAGGTAGGTAAAATTAGATGCCTGAATTGATGCACAATCTTTTTAACACACTGCAAACCTTTGAAGCTGATGGACAGCGCATCCATTACTACTCACTTCCTGCTTTAGAAGCGCAAGGTATCGGGAAAGTTTCTAACTTACCTGTCAGTATACGCATTCTGCTAGAATCGCTGTTGAGAAACTATGATAATCAACAGATTACGGAGCAGGGCATCGTAGACTTGGCAAACTGGGATCCGAAGCAACCCAAATCTGTTGAGATCCCGTTCAAGCCAGCCCGTGTCCTTGCCCAAGATTTTACGGGTGTTCCCCTCCTCGTCGATCTAGCGGCAATGCGTTCAGCCGTAGAGGAACTCGGCGGCGATCCGCAGATTATTGAGCCGCTCGTCCCTGTCGATCTGGTTATAGATCACTCCGTTCAGGTGGATGCCTATGGAACGGCGAATGCGCTGCAGATTAACACCCAAAGGGAATTTGAACGGAATAAGGAACGATACGAATTCCTGAAGTGGGGGCAGCAGGCTTTTGATAAGTTTAGGGTGATTCCGCCCTCCATCGGTATTGTCCATCAGGTGAATCTGGAGTATCTCGCCAAATTGGTTGTTCCCGATACGATCAACGGTGAAACGATTGCTTACCCCGATACATTGGTCGGGACCGATTCCCACACCACCATGATCAACGGCCTCGGAATTGTTGGCTGGGGTGTTGGCGGTATTGAGGCGGAAGCCGCGATGCTCGGTCAGCCGGTTTACATCCTGACGCCGGAGGTTCTGGGGGTTCACATGAAAGGGGCGCTCAAAGAGGGTGTGACAGCGACAGATCTCGTCCTAACGGTTGTGCAGCGATTGCGGGAAACAAATGTCGTCGGCAAATTCGTGGAGTTCTTTGGTGAGGGGGTTGAAGCCCTCTCAACCCCAGATCGGGCGACCATTTCCAATATGTGTCCCGAATACGGTGCGACGGTCGGCTTCTTCCCTTCGGACGCAGAATCGGTGGGTTATCTTCGAGCGACAGGTCGCGATGAATCACATCTGGAGTTGGTCACGGCATACCTAAAGAACCAGAATATGCTCGGCATCCCGAAAACGGATGAAGTAGAGTATTCCGAGGTGTTGATAGTTGACCTTGATGAGATTGAACCGAGCATTGCAGGTCCCAAACGACCCCAAGATCGGATTGCACTTTCGAAGGTCAAGGAGACTTTTCCGCGCCTATTGACAGCACCGCTTACAGAGGGTGGATACGGACTTTCTCAGGCGGAGCTTGAGGGGCACCGTCAGCAGGCGGAATCGGCGGGCAGCATTACACACGGCGATGTCGCAATCGCTGCCATCACTAGCTGCACCAATACCAGCAACCCGTCGGTGATGATCGCCGCCGGTTTAGTTGCAAAGAAAGCTGTTGAACACGGCATCCGCGTTCCTGATTCTGTCAAGACCAGTTTAGCCCCCGGATCCCGCGTTGTCACGGAGTACCTGCAGGGGACAGGACTGCTGCCCTATCTGGAGAAGTTAGGCTTTAACGTCGTTGGATACGGCTGCACGACGTGCATTGGGAATAGTGGACCCTTAGATGAAGATATCCAGAGTGCAATTGAAGCAAGAAATCTCGTCGCCGTCAGTGTGTTAAGTGGCAACCGAAACTTTGAAGCACGGGTACACCGCGACGTGAAAGCCAGTTTCCTGATGTCGCCGCCGCTCGTTGTTGCCTACGCGCTTGCTGGCCGGGTCGATGTCGATCTCACGAGCGAACCGTTAGGTCATAACGACGACAATGAACCGGTCTATTTGAGAGATGTTTGGCCCACACGAGAGGAGATCGCCGATCTGATCGCCCAATCGTTGGACGCCAATACGTTCAAACGCCTTTATGCTGAAATCGCCAATCAAGCACCCGAATGGGATGAATTGGATATCCCCACAGGTGAACTGTATCACTGGAGTGAGGAAAGCACCTATATCCAGAAGCCGCCCTTCTTTGAAGGGTTCAAATTAGAGCCTACTCCAATCACGGACATTCAAGGTGCGCGAGTTCTCGCTATTTTGGGAGATTCTGTCACGACAGATCACATCTCCCCCGCCGGTGCAATTGGTGCGGACAGCCCGGCTGGAAAGTATCTGATCGAACACGGTGTTGAGCGAAGGGACTTCAATACCTACGGCGCAAGGCGCGGTAACGACCAGGTGATGAGCCGCGGAACGTTTGCCAATAACCGGATCAAAAACGCAATGCTGCCCGATGTCGAAGGCGGTTATACGGTCACCTATCCTTCCGGGGAGCAGACAACGATGTATGAGGCGGGCCAACACTACTTGCAACAGAACACACCGCTCGTCGTCTTCACCGGTAAGGAATACGGTGCTGGCAGCTCGAGAGATTGGGCGGCGAAGGGACCGAAGCTATTGAGCGTCAAAGCTGTTGTCGCCGAAAGTTACGAACGCATCCACCGCAGCAACCTGATTGGCATGGGTATTTTGCCTCTGGAGTTCAAGGAGGGCGAGAGTGCAGCGTCGCTTGGCTTGAAGGGGAGCGAGGTTATCAATATCACCGGCTTCGCGGACAATCTGCAACCGGGTCAAACCGCCACGATGGAATGGATCGACGAATCGGGG
>JAKZSX010000165.1:0-4952 GCA_047517405.1 Candidatus Poribacteria bacterium
CGAATCCGGTGACCTGCCTTGAAGAGATTGCAGGTCGGTGGCAAGGCGATCTGGACCTGATAGAATTCACCCGGTTCCATCAATTTCGCCTCCTCCCAACCGTCCCGGTAACGGACACGGATAATAGAATCAACAAGGTTCATGTGATAGCCAGCGGGATAATCCGCGTTTGGGGGATAGACATCAATTAGCTTTGCCGTGAAGTCGGTGTCTACCGCCGAAGACGAGATCCACAGCTTCACCACCATTGGCCCTGTCACCTCAATATCCTCGGCCAACGGAGGTGTCTGAAACACGAGAACATCGGGTCTCGCCGCGAGGGGAAGATATGGCGGTTTAGCCCCGACAATGCCGGGCTCCTCCTTCTGGTGCGCCGCACCATCCATAACGATACTGCGCATCCGCGCTCTGGGCGGTGTGTACTGGGGTACCATCCCGTCCCCCAACGCTACCTGTTCGTAGAACCCTGTTACGTTTGCGGCGATAGTTGGCACCGGATTGTCTGGATCGTGGATGAAACGGGCGGGCGAGCCATTTTCTTCCGGTATCTTTAGATTCAAGTCCCCGCCGGCATGGAAGTAGTAGGTGGTGTATTTTGTGCGAGTAAGGGGCCACTCGTTTTCGCCCCGCCACACGCCGCCGTGGTTCAAACGCCCTTCGCTGTTGCGTCTGCCATCACCTCCACCCATCACAAAGATGCGTACGGGTGGTTCAGCCTCGAGTCCATTTGGGACATCCTTCAACCAGCGATCGAACCAGCGGAGACGCTCCTTATTGTATATCCTGTCGCCCCATGCAGCGTCAGGCCCGAAGTCCACATCTCCAACGTATGAGGCACCTCCACCACGCATGGCACCGTGATTCCAGGGCCCCATCACCAGCCGTTGGGAGGTCTTGTTCTGCTTGCACATCGTCGCAAAATAGTTTGTCGTGGCGACCGAGAAGGGATCATACCAACCACCACTGAAGACTGAAGGGGCATCTATGTGTCGGTCAAAGTAACGCTCTTGGTCACAACAATCCTGCTTCCAAAATTCATCATACTCACCACGATAGTAGTAGTTGAAAAGGGTCTGCTCAAGGTTGGGAACCACCGTTAGTGGCGTATGTCCCGGCTTAAACGGTGTCGAAAAGACTAACTCGCGCATACGCTCCATCGCCTGTGCAATCGAATCCTTCGCCACGGGGTTGTCCCGAATCTCCTGTGCGTCATGGGCGTGCAGGAACAGTGCAGCGAACATGTGGAGTGCCATCGCCCCACCCTCACGCGCCTCGTGTGCGTAAATGTTGGTGGGTCCTACATCCTGCCACATCGCTGTCAGGTGCGGCGGCTGGTAGAGTGCCATTACACTCTGGACAATCGCACCGTGTGAGCTGCCGACCGTCCCCACACGCCCACTGGACCAAGGTTGGGCGGCGATCCACTCTATAGTATCATAGCCATCGCGTCCTTCATTAGGATTAGCAGTGTGGAAGTATTGCCCTGTGCCCTCGGACCGTTGGCGGCCACGTAAATCTTGGAGGACCGTCACGTATCCGTGCCGGGTAAAGAACTCAGCCACCGGTTCCACCCACATCTGTGGGCTGTTCTTGTCGTACGATGTACGCCCCAAAATGGTGGGAAACGCTCCGGGTGCTAGCTCTCCGTCGAGGGTAGGTCGATAGATGTCGGTCGCCAACCGAACTCCATCACGCATCGACACCATCACGTCCTTAAATATGGCAACTCCATACTTCGGTTCTGATCCGTTCATAGTTACTACAACCCTTGCAGAAATGGGTTTTCACGTTTTTCTCTGCCGATTGTGGTACGGGGACCGTGTCCGGAACAAACGATTGTATCGTCGTCCAGCCGCCATAGCTTTTCCTGGATTGAATCCAGTAACTGTTCAGAATCTCCGCCCCACAGATCTGTGCGTCCAATACTGCCCTGAAAAAGCGTATCTCCCGCGAAAAGAATCTGCTCTCCTTCGAGGTTCAAACAGACACCGCCGGGACTATGTCCGGGGGTATCAGTCACGGACAACGTATATTGCCCCCAATTGATTTCATCCCCTTCACAAATGTATTTATCCACAGTTGGTGCCGGTGGTGCTGTGAGTCCAAACATTGTGCCTTGTAATGTCAGGTTATCCAAGAGAATCTGGTCTGCCTCATGAAGGAGCACCGGTGCGCCTGTCTGTCGTTGGATAGCAGCGGTGGCAGAAACGTGGTCTATATGTCCGTGCGTGTGTATCAGATATTTGACCGTGAACTGGTGCGTTTTCAACGTTTGAAGGATGCCGGCTCCGTCCCCTGGATCAATCACGACAGCTTCTTCCGTTTCGCTGCAACCGAGAATCCAGCAATTTGACTCAAAAGGTGGCACAACCAAACATTCCAATATTAATTTCATTGACTCACCCCAACGGATTTTATCATATCAGTTTTCACTTGTCTATAGCCATATTAACCTTAGCTAGGGGAATTGCACCTGTTATAGAAATTACGCTGCGGGGATCACAGGTTAGGAAACCTGTGGCTACGAATCCATTTCCATTATCGTATGCCAAAGTCATATATACTATTTACAGGCAATTGCCTTGCAACCTTAGCAGGTATCTATTTCCATTTCAGTTTGGAAGAAGAGAGTGGAAGGGAAGGAAGTGTGGAGGAGGTATAACTCAACAGAAATGATTTCAAAAGGTCCCTTTGTCGGTCAAGTCCCAAACTTGACAGAGAGAGTGCTGCTTCTACAGAGAGGCAGCACTCTTCGTCGCTAGGGTACTAGAACTGCCAATTGCTAATTAATAGGTGCATCGCCAACCCCGAAATTAGCGGCATCGTTACATTATCATCTACTCCAATGGGCAGGAGTTCGATCAATGTTGCAACGAGTGCCCCGGCGATTGCAACAACCGGATGAAACCCTATCAGCAGCGCAACCGCTGTGCACACAATAAAACAGGCGAGGCTGCCCTCTAGACTCTTTTGGGAAAAGAGTTTAATCCGTCCCCACTGCTTCCCGATCAACGCTGCAAAAAGGTCTCCCAAGGTCAGAAAACAGAGACAAGCGATTGCCAGCGTTTTATCAAAGAGAAGTATGCAGAGAAAGGATCCGATAAGGTAGTATGTGGCACCGGTGAGCCCGCCTCTCCGTTCTTGGGAACGCAGCATCGGGGAAAAGATACGCATGAACATAACCCGAAAGGCTGGAAGAAATACCTTGAGCAGTTCAATCCCAAGAGCGATAGCTAGGAGGACACCGACAGCGATAATGGCTGTGTGCCGTGTTGTGAAAACATACAGGATAGGAAAGGCCAACCCCAAAAAATGGATACTTTTGCGTCTTAACTCTCGTGCCATGATATTATCGCCTACTTTCCACGTTATATTCTTAGACGATTATGACATGGGCAAGAATTGTACCAACCGACACAGACTCCAAAAGGGTCAAAAACACAAGGAAAAACTGTAAAACCTACCTGAGTACACGCCATCCACTACGCAAAAATTACGAGAGTGTGCAAAATTTGCACGCAAAAGAGAGGCAAACAAAGCAAGAAGACTTGCGGCTAACAGGAAGGTTCAATCCGCCTTTTTTCATGCGTTGCACACATTACGCCGCTTCAAGGACATTTTCTGGAAGATTCTCTAACCGTCCCATCCAGTATCCCACATCGAACTTGTCATCCCCAACTAAGAATCGCCAGAACTTAATCCGGTTGACAATCTCAAGACGGACGTCATTACCGTACCACTTGTGATTTTTGCTCAGAATGCCTGGAACTGATGGGTCGCCAATATCGTCGATATTCCAGAGACACATCTGGCGCACCGTTGGATTCAATCTCAGCTTAAACATATACCGCGTGCGGTCGGTCAAATTGGGCTGGGCACAGTGCCAGATACCGTGATGGACCACTAGGATTGTGCCGGCTTTACACACGACCGGTAGTTGCTCTAGGAAGTTGTGATATCGAGCTACGTCCGTCTCGCAGATGCGGCGGTAATGGCTGCCCGGCAGAATCATTGTGCCACCCATCTCACGTGGCGTGTCGTGCGCGAAATAGAAGAACTGAATATCAAAATGCATGCGGGTGTCGATAATCGCATCCGCATGCCAGATCTGCCCCCTGTCGTTGCCAGAGTTGACAATGTGGACGGCGTGGTGGTCGTAGAGCGGTTCGGGTCCGACAAGGCTGTGGATAATCCCTTGAACTTCAGGAAGCCTAAAGACAGATCCAATGGGCGAAGATTCGGACCAAACTTCACTCAAGGGGTCTCCTGCGGTTCCACGTCCAATGCTGTGATCGTCCATTTCAGCGTGGACAGCTTCATTTAGCTCCGTAGGAACCAATTCATCAAAGCGAAGGTATCCATCAGCCACGAAACTCGCTATCTGTTTGGAGTTCAGCAAATACTTTTTGTCAATCATCGATTTCCTCCATTTTTTCGAGAATGTATTCAAACCTGAGATATGAGGTATGGTATTCCATGCCCGGATAGGCGGGGAATTGCTGCGGGAATTGAACCACGCGCCAGCCGTGCTGCATCGCTTCGACAACGGAATTATAGGGAGGTTTATCACTATCGCCTGTTGTGGGATTCGTCTTTCCCGTCCCGTCATACATTGACCAAGCGACAGCATGGCTGTTCAGATCTGGTGTGTGCAGATAAAGCACGAGAATTTTTTGGCGTAACTGCGGCATCACTCTACCTTTCAATATATTTTTAGACGTTTAGTCCAGACGCCGAGAAGCAAGCACATCTTCATTCAGCTTTGATCCCAGTCCGGGCAGATCCGAAGGGATGAGTTCACCATTGTCAATCTGGAGGGGTGGATCGATTAAGTCATTCTCCCACGCTGCTTCCGGCGCGGTACCGGCATACTCCATATAGAGCAGATTTGGTATTGTCGTACAGACGTGAGCGGTTGCCCGCGTAAGCACGGGGCCACACCAGTTGTGCGG
>JAKZSX010000166.1:0-31645 GCA_047517405.1 Candidatus Poribacteria bacterium
ACAGAATCTAGGGCGTGTTGACATTTTGGTGTCACCAATTTGGCAAAGACTTCGGAGAATCCGACAAAAACTGAAGTCCGAAGTCGTCTCAAGTTCATCAGAGGTAGTTCAATTTGTAAGTTATCCACAATAACCTAACACAATCTAACAGAATCTAACACTTTTTGCGAAATTGATGTCGATTTTGGAAAATCGACCTACAGCAGGGCAGCCACAAGGATTGCGCCTACAGAAACCGATATTGGTTCAATTGGTCAAATGTCAACAGAACCTAGTAAGATGATTATAACCGTTTCGTCTTTGTTTGTCAATTGCGAAATGGATCGATAAACTGTGATTAACCCACCCACTTCTTTCAAAAATTCCGCTTGCAAACGGTTTTAATGCGTGCTATGCTTTCGCACTCAAGAGCAAGAGGGGATGACCGAGGTTATCCCATACTCAGAAAGGGGTAAGGATAGATATGGCTAAAAAAAAGCGGGTGCTCATTACCGGCGCAGCTGGCAAAGTCGGTAGCACATTGTGGGGTGCATGGGAAAAGGAAGATAAATACACATTGACATTGGTAGACATCAAGGAGGCTGAGGGAGCAAAATCTCGCGTTGAATTGAGAGATGTTCGGGACTATCAGCGAATGCGGGAGCTCTGCAAAAATCAGGATGTCGTCGTTCACCTCGCGCTTGTGACTCAAGACCAATTTGGCAAAGTGCCGGGCGAAGTGACCGACATCGGCGCATCAATGCTGCTATTTGAAGCTGCCCGCGAAGAGGGTGTCCAAAAGATCGTGTTTGCGTCCACAAACCATGTCACCGGTTGGAACGAACGCTTGAGTTCACCACCGCGATTCTCCACAGCCGAGCAAGTGAATCCCGATGGTTGGTATGGGGCGATGAAAGGGATGGCAGAGGTCGCCGGACGTTACCTTGTCAATGACTTTGACATGCGCTTTATCAGCATCCGTATTGGCACTTTCACAGGTGGGTATGAAGCGAACCACTTACGCACTTGTAGCACACTCCTGACGCCGCGCGACTGTGCCCAACTTTTTAGATGTGCAGTTGATTATGAGGGACCCGTCAAATATCTCATCACGTATGGTAGGTCTGCCAATTCGACCGCCTACCAGCAGAGCTATCTTGATATCAGTGGTGCTGTTGAGATTCTTGGCTATCAACCTCAGGATAATCTGATGCAAACACATCTTCCTCAGTTGCTAAACGATAACGCGTGAAATGTGAAGGGAGAGTATCATCATGGCAGACAAAATCAAAATCGGTGTAATCGGGTGCAGAGTTGGCCGGACATGGGTAGCGGGTGCAAAAGCAGGCGAAGATACCACCGCCTGGGCGGTTGCCGATCTAAATCAGGATCTCGCTCAGCAAGTTGCCGCCGATAACGATGTTCCCAGAGTGTATGGCGACTATCGAGAATTGCTCGCGGACGACGAAGTGGAAGCGGTTGGGGTCGCCACAGCCCCTGATGTGCGGAAGCCGATGGTAATCGATGCGTTGAATGCGGGCAAGCATGTATTGGTGCAGAAGCCGCACGGTTGTAACGCCGCCGATGTAGTGGAAATTAACGACACAGCGGAATCCACCGGGCAAACTCTTGTGTACTCATACTTCATGCGGCATGAGGCGGAGAATAAAGCGACCCGTCAGATGATCACAGCGGGTAAAATCGGACAGGTATACCATGCACGGGTGCACTATCTTTACCGGGAACGTGGGGTCAATCATGACCCGGGACAGGGCAGAGATTGGCTATATCGGTGGGGGTTAAAGGGAGGAGCGTTGGGACAGCACGGTTCGCACTACCTCGATCAGGCGTGGTTTTTGATGGGTTGTCCGCAACCCGAATGGGTATTTGCCGTCAGTCATAGCGCGTTCCCAACGACACTACAGGTGGATCGTCACTCTGAAGATTACCTCAGTTTTTTGGTGGGATGCGCCAACGGTATCACAATTCAGATGGATACCTCCGCTGTCATCCCAACATGGACAGACCGTGCGTGGGATCTCCGTCTACGAATTTTAGGCACGGCTGGCACAATCGAACAGGAATCCACATCCCAACCTTCCGGTACGAAGCGTTCGGGGACACGCCGACTGCTTGGCGCAATCTACACCGAAGGCGACGATTTCATTGACGAATACGTAGCACACAGTGATGGCGATTTCGACGCAGAGATTCGCGATTTCGCTGGCGCGATTCGTGGCACGAATCCACCCGATGTGTCACCTGCTGATGCATTGACATTCATGAAACTGTTAGACGCAATCTATTTGAGTGCGGAGACCGGGGAGAAGGTAATGATTTCTTAGTCTTTCTCATGACTGATTCGGGAAGGGGGTCAATATGGCTACATTTCGGGTGCCTTGGGTAAACGGTGAAATGTCTCTTAATCTCCCTGACCAGAATATTGAGACAGCTGTGCTCCCTCGCGAGTTGGCACGATTGGGTGATCCCATTGAAGGTGTTAAGGCTGCCCTCGAAAAGCCTATCGGCTGTCCACCGCTCAAAGATGCCGTCACTTCCTCCGACCATGTCGCTTTGCTCATCACGGACACTATGGACAGTCTCATGGGGCCACCGCACAACATCGGTCCCTACTTGCTTAATCAGTGTAACGCCGCTGGCGTACCCGATGAACATATTACCGTCCTCCACGCAGCGGGTATGCACGGTCACGCCGGGGCGGTAGAGAAACTTGGCAAAGGCTGGCTACATCGTGTGCGCTATGTTGAACACCATCCTTATAAAGCGGAAGATTTAGATTATGTTGGAACCACACGGATGGGAACCCCGGTGTGGGTCAACCGGGTGGTCACGGAGGCGGACTATGTGTTAGGCGTCGGGGGATGCTCGCCTTCGCTTTTCGGGTGGCACGGTGGTGCGGGCATCATTCTGCCGGGCGCGTCCGGGCGTGACACTATTCGGCATAACCACACCTACATCCTGATGGACCGTCCAATTAGTGGATGGGGACCGGGCAACCCTCAACGGGAAGATGTGCAGGATGCTGGGGATCTTGCGGGTTTCAACATGAAGATTGATTTTACAGCTAACACCGTTTTTGCAGGGTATCACCGTGAAGAGTGGCCAACCGCGGTGGAATATTGTCAAGAACACACCATGACACCGGTCGAGCAAGCAGACATCTATATTATAGGAATTGGCGCGAGTGCAAATCTCGGATGTCTCTATATGAAAATTGAAGATGCCGAACAGGTAGTTCGTGAAAACGGAATTGTCATCCTTGTCTGCTCTGCCCATGAGCAGCCCGACGTTTCGGATTGGTCGGAGGAACGTGCCTTGCAACAGACAATTGATTCGACGGATGCTTGGATGGGCAATGGTGGAACATTGAATGCGAGTGATAATCCGTTGGAACTCGATCTCCTTGCTCGTTTCCGATTGATGCAGCTGCCACTGAGTCGTCTCGCACAAATTTTGACCCGACGAGAAGGAGAACCACGCAGCACCTGCATGTCGTGGAGTCATCGGCGCGCCATCGAGCGGGAACGGACATTCATCGTGACTGAAATGGATGAAGAGCAGGCATATTCTTACGGCTTCGCTTATGCGACGCGCTCCTTTGACGATGCCCTCCAAAAAACATTTAGTGAACTTGGGAGAGATGCCCGAATTGTTGTGAATGCACCGCTGTTAGGAACTCCTTTACCACTGCAAAATCGAGTCAGCCTAAGAGATGAGAAGCTAGTTTCTTAGCCTAGAGTGGGGATCAGAAATTGGAGAAAAGGGGGTAATCCATGGTGTACTTAGCACTAAAATCCCTTGACAATACAACAAGTTAATCAGTATAATTTAGCGATTTTCCAAGCGGGTGTAGCTCAGTGGTAGAGCATCAGCTTCCCAAGCTGAGGGCCGCGGGTTCAAGTCCCGTCACCCGCTTCATATGCTCTGAACGCCTGAACGTCGCACATTGGGACCTGTTTTTATTAAGGAGGGCGAAATGCCAATTTACGAATTTCGGTGCAAACAGTGCGATAGCACGTTTGAGAAACTTTTCACTTCAAGCCGACAAGAGCCACCTCCCGCCTGCCCTGAATGCGAAAGTAGTGACATTACACAGATGTTTTCCGTCTTTGGTGTTGGGACATTGGATACCGTAGATGCATCAACAACTGATATGCCGATGTGTGGGACTTGTGGACATCACACACCCAAACCGTGCGCCTGAGTTGTCCTAGGGGATGTGGTGTACGATTACTAAAATATTTGAAAAATTCAGAGGCTTATAGTACATTCCACTTCCGCTTGCTCAGTTCTTAAGTAGAGGTTCAAAAGAAGGCAGATGAATCAAGATAGGCGTTTGACAAAAGAAGAAATAAAAAGCGATCAATTTGTTGATAGTACGCTACAGGTATATGAGTTCCTCAAAGAGAACTTAAAATCGATTATTATTAGTGCAGCAATAGTTATCTTAGTTGTTGGGGGATTTGCTTTTTATCAGCATCAACAACAGCGTGCACAGGCAGAAGCCTTTTTAAAATATATTCAAGCAGTTGAAAAATATCAGGAAGCCGAGAGTAATTGGTTAGATGCGGACGACACAGAAAAACCATTTGAAACCGCTGCGACCCAGCTTCAAACCATTTTCCAAAGATACCCTAGGACTTCTGTCGCGGACAAAGCAAGATACAATTATGCAAAAGCGCGCTATTATGAAGGGGATTATGACGGAGCAATTATCCACTTTCAAGCGGTGGTGAACGAGCATCAGCCGGAAAACCAAATTCTCGCTTTGTATGCTCAAAAAGCGATTGGCAGCTGCTATGAGCAGAAAGGTGAATACCAGAAAGCACTTGAGGCATACACCCCCGGAGAGGATAAGTTGCCTCAGATTGCCATGCGCGATTACGCATCTTCAGATTTTCTATTGAGTCAAGCAGGTTGCTATGAGAAACTCGGTGATTTTAATAATGCACTAGCAATCTATAAAGATATCATAGACCTCTTTGAAGCCAACTTGGAAAAAGCAATTCAGCAAAAAAGCCGTGACTTAATTCCCGGTGCAACGGCACTGATTGGGGCTCTCCCGCAGCCGCCGAAAGTAACAACCGCTGAAGGGTTGGAAAATGAAGGTAACTATCGCGCTGCCTTCGCTGCTTACGCCAAAGCAATTCATGATTATAGGGTTGATAAAGATATTCATGGCGGACTCACCGACGAACAGCGCAAGAACATCAATCGCTTTGAAAAGACCGCAGACGATTTTCTCAAAAATCTGCGCGATGCTCGGCGCGCTGAGTCGGAAGGACGAGATCCCTTGTACTATTATGTGCAAGCCGTTGGTCTCGGTGGGCGTAGTTTCTATGAAAAGGTCTTTGGATTCGCGCCGCACCGCGCACTCTATGAAACAGTGCTTTTCCGTCGTGATAAACTTCAACATGCGCAGAAGTGAAGTTGTTGAGGAAAACTGATTTGCCCATCGCCCGGAAACCAGGTCAATTCAGCGAATGAGGTCAATCTTATGGTATCACCTCACACTGAAAAAGTCTTAGAATATGATAAGCTGAAGGTATTGCTTAAGCAGTATGCGCATTCCCAACTGGGAGCGTCAAGGGCAGAAAAGTTGAAACCCTTCCGGCAGCTCGATACGGTTCGTTATCAACAGCGATTATGCAGCGAATCGAAAGCCTTCTACCAGACCTCCAACGGTTTTCCGCTGCAAGGTTTGAAGGATATTTCCCCGACGCTCCGTAAGGTGTCCAAGCCCGGTGCCATTTTGGAAGTGGAGCAATTGCTTAGCGTCGCTCGTGTAGCGGAGGCTGCCCAAAATGTCCAGCGATCTATTAAAAGACGAAACCCGAAGGATTTCCCAAAGCTTTCCTCGATTGTTCGCAATCTTCCGACTTTTCCTGAACTCACCCAATCAATTGACAGATGTCTCAGTCCAGATGGTGATGTCCTTGATCACGCTAGTCCTGCGCTCCGAGCTATTCGCCGGAAGTTGGTACACACACGAACGAATGTTCAATCGAAGTTAGAGGTTATCCTCCATTCTCCAAACCATCAGCGGTCTATCCAAGAATACGTTATCACCTCCCGAAACGATCGCTATGTTATCCCCATCAAGCAGGATTCAAAGCATAATTTCCCCGGCGTTGTTCAGGGACAATCCTCAAGTGGGGCGACGGCTTTCATTGAACCTTTTGGCATTGTCGAACTCAACAACGAACTACACCAATTGGTAGATGAAGAACGCCAAGAGATAAGGCGCATTCTTCTCGAACTCAGTGATTTGGTGCGTGAGCATTTGGCAGCACTGGAACTTGCCTTGGATATATTGGGGGGGTTGGATTTTCTAGGGGCAAAAGCACGATTAAGCATAGAATTCAACGGCGTTGAACCGGCACTTAATACACGAGGTGTCATCAAGCTGATAGAAGCGAGACACCCGCTCCTTGAAATGAACTTTCGAGATAGTTCAAAACTGAAGAAAGAGGAACGCGATCCAAGTTTGCCAGAACGAATTGTACCAACCGATGCAACACTGGGTGATACATTTCATACCATGGTTATCACTGGTCCGAACACAGGTGGTAAAACAGTTGTCCTCAAAACAATTGGGTTACTGACGCTCATGGCACAGTCGGGGTTGCATATCCCCGCAAAGATAGGCAGTGAAGTTGGTGTCTTCGACCAAATGTTCGCCGACATTGGCGACGAACAGAGCATTGAGCAGAATCTCAGCACCTTTTCGTCCCATATCACCAAGATTATCACCATCCTGAATCAAGCAGATGAAAACTCATTGGTTTTGTTAGATGAAATTGGGGCAGGCACAGACCCAACGGAAGGGGCAGCACTCGGCATGGCAATCTTGGACTGGTTATCGACGTGTAAGGTTCGCACAGTTGCGACAACCCACTACGGCGCGCTGAAAGCATACGCACATGCACAGGAAGGCATGGAGAACGCCTCAATGGAATTTGATTGGCAAACGCTGTGCCCTACCTATCGCCTTCAGATTGGCGTACCCGGGAGCAGTAACGCCTTCAAAATTGCGGAAAGACTAGGTGTGCCTGCGACGATCACCGATGCTGCTAAAGCGTACATGGGTAACCAGACCGTTGCTGTGGAAGATCTCATCGTTAGTATGCAGGCGTCCAAAAACGAGCTTGATACTGAACGTCAAATGGTGCAGGAGAGACTCCGGGCAGCGGATACCGTCGCTAGAAAACACGAAACGTTAATCAACCAAATCGAAGCGGAACGGGAAGAGTTTCAGGGCCAAGCTGAGCAAGAAGCCGCTACAATCCTCAAGGAAGCTCGTAAAGTTGTTGAACAGACGATAGCAGAAGTACGGCGAGAGAATGCCTCAAAAGACAGTGTCAGCACCGCTTTTAGTCGTATTGCAGGGGCACAGCAGAAACTGAATCAGAGCCGCCAGCAGCAAAAACACTCGGCAGAACCGCATCCTGATGCAATTAAGGTGCAAGTCGGAGATAAAGTCCGCGTGAAAAACCTGAACCAATTTGGCGAAATCATCTCGATTTCAAACGGGAAAACCCCTTTGCTCGTCAAGGCCGGCAACATGCAGATGCGGGTATCACACAAGGAAATCGAGCCGGTGCGCCCGGAAGACAATAAACGCGAACTTTCCACCTCAATCCTAGATGTCCAGTATAGCAAGACGGGAAATGTTAAAACAGAATTGAATCTGCGAGGCAAAACGGTCCATGAGGCGTGGACAGAGACTGATAAGTATATAGATGACGCATTTCTTGCAGGCTTACCGAGAGTGTGGATTATTCACGGCAAAGGTACCGGGACGTTGCGTGCTGCAATTCATGACCTTTTGCAGGATCACGCGCAAGTGAATAATTTTCAATTGGCAGCACTCAATGAAGGCGGGGCAGGCGCAACGGTTGTCACACTGAAGGAATAGCTAGAAGAAAACTCGAACGAATATTTTAGAATTATCCGCTTGTATTGAGAAGATTTCCTTTCTCCGCAAGTGGCGTTGGAAAATTGCGAAGGACAACTATTCAATTCACAAAGCGATCGAAGAGGACGGCTTCCAGCAGGATATGGTTGGCGTTGTAGCAAGAATGTTAAAAGCTAACCGACTCATTGATACGATTGTCCAGTTCACTGGTTGGGATTGTCCAATCCAAGCAGTGTTGAGCCATCATATTTCGCAGTATGTTTCGCGTTTCATACTGATTTTGGTTTGAAAGTTCCCATTTCGGTTCTTCAAAACCGCTCGGTTGAAAGACCGATTATGACCCGGCATGTGAAGAGCAAACCTAAACCTGTATCAGACGAAGGTGAGTTGTGATGAGACAAGCTTCTAACCACATTCCACGCGAGATACTTGATAATATTTGTGAACAAAACGATATTGTCGAAGTGATATCGGAGTGTGGAGTTCTGTTAAAGCCTGTCGGCAAAGCCTATAAAGGGCTTTGTCCCTTCCACGACGAGAAAACTCCCTCTTTCAACGTCTCCCCCGAAAAACAGGCGTTTTACTGCTTTGGGTGTAATGCTGGCGGTAATGTCGTTAGCTTCCTAAGAAGATATGACGGTAAATCTTTTATGGAAGCGATGGAATGGCTGTCAGACCGTGCAAGCATCCCGCTGCCGACCCAAGATGGAAGAGCACGCCAAATTAGCCAAAAACGTCTGGAGCTGCAAGACCTGAATCGTTTTGCGGCGAAGCATTTTCACGGGCAACTCCTGAACTCCAACATTGGCGGCTATGCGCTAGCATATTTGAAGAACCGAGACATCAAAGATCAAACGATTAGAGAGTTCCAACTCGGCTACGCGACTCCGGGACGCCAAGATATTGTTAAGGCTGCGACACAAGCTGGCTTCTCAATCCAGCAACTCATTGATGTTGGACTCATAAGAAACGATGACCAAGGAACCACGGATCGATTCCGTAGGCGCGTTATCTTTCCAATCCGCGATGAACGGGGCAATCCCGTTGGATTTGGTGGACGCGCGCTGTCCGAAGAGCAGCTTCCCAAATATCTCAATTCTCCTACCACTGCTCTTTACGATAAGAGCAAAACCCTTTACAACTTATATGAAGCACGTCCGGCAATCCAAAAAGAGGGGAAAGTCATTCTTGTTGAGGGTTACTTTGACGCGCTCATACCGTATCAAGCAGGTGCCCAAAATGTTGTCGCGTCGCTAGGTACTTCGTTCAGCACATCACACGCCGATTTATTAAAGCGGTTTGCTGAAGAAACCATCCTCCTCTATGACGGCGATCCGGCGGGCTTGCAGGCAACATTGCGCGGATTACACATCCTTTTAGCGGCAGGATTGCGTGTGCGGGTTGCGAGTCTACCTCCCGACACGGATCCAGATCAATTTATTCGTGCACAAGGTCTCGATGGGTTCAATCAGTTAATCGATTCTGCGATGAACTTGATTGAGTTTCAGATCCAGCGGGCAACGCAGCAACATGCGATTCATCGCATTGATGTAAAAACGCAAGCCATTAAAGAGATTGCTTTAACGCTATCGAACCTTAAAAATCAGGTTGAACTCAGCGAATATACGAAGTACGCAGCACAAGAACTTGACATTGACCGGCCAGTGCTTTTGAGGGAGCTGCAGCGTTTGGGCGTCAAGACATCGCGTCCAGTTTCGCCGCAACGCACTCACGCCGTGCCAACAGCAAGGCTGAGCCCGCGTGAATCAATTGAGTGGCAACTGATTGAAGCATTGTTACAGGGTCCCGATCTTATTCCGCTTGCCAAAGCAAATTTTCACTATCAAGATTTTACCCATCCTGACTTTGCAACCATTGGCAGAATGCTCTGGGAAGCGACTGATAGTGAGGCGACTATTAACATGCAGAATCTCATAAATGCTTGTGCTAACGAAAAAATCACAGGCATAATCTCCAAGGCTCTTCTAAAAAAGACAATTCCTCCAAATTTAAGCACACGCGTGGAGGGGTGTCTGAAGAAACTCAAAGATTTTCTGTTGTGGGATGTTGAACGTATGAGGCGTTCTGAGGCTCTTGCCCAAGGGAATAACAGCAAAAGCATCCTTGCAGAACTCGTTGAACTCTCAAACCGCAGAAGACAGTTAGCCCGTTAATCCCTGCTATTGCTTCGGAAAGGGCACTAGGAGAATAAATTACAATGGCTTCCGTAACTAAAGTAGATGACCGCTTCATCGATATAGGCAAAGAGAAACACTTCCTTGACTACGATGAGCAGCCTAATCCTTCACCACCGGACGATCTCAATGACCTACTTCAAATTGACTTAGAAGAAATTAACCTTTCAGAAAATCCAGCAGATCTTGATGAGGGAGATTTAACAATGAATTTCAAAGTTATGAGTCAAGCAGCCGATTTTGATACACCTGATTACTCCGAAGGTGAAGATCGCAATGATAATGATTGTGACGATTTATCACTGGATCCAGGCAAACTCGATAAGGTTGACGATCCAGTGAAGGTGTATCTACGGGAGATGGGGAGTGTTTCTTTGCTGACCAAGCAGCAAGAGGTCTCCTTATCAAAACAGATTGAAGAAGGGCATCTTAAGGTCGAAGAGACAATATTTGAAACACCGATCGCGATTGCAGAGGTTCGGAAATTGCTCAATCAGATTTTGATTGGTAAGAGGAAGGCTTCTGATGTGATTTCGATGGAGGTTTCAAGCACATCTGCTAATGATAAAGAAGAGCAATACCTGAAGTTAGCGCGAAAACTAATGGCAAATTTGAAGGAGATGGATTTAGAAATGCGCCTTCAGGAGCGCGAGCTAAACTATGACAATCTGTCTCCAAAGGAAGAGGAAGCCCTTCGTAAAAAGCTCGAATGCAATCGTTTAAGATTGGTGGAGACCCTCAAGGAGCTGAAAATCGATCGTGAGGAAATTAGTAAAATCGCAGGTAAGATTAAAGATATAGCAGCTCGGATGGCAGATTGGGAAAAGAAGGTGACACAGGTTGAGAAGGCATGTGGCCTATCAGCGGCTGAAATCTGTCAGCAGGTACAGGCTTACACGCTGGGTAAGGTACAATCAGCTGTCCCTGACTGCACCAAGAAATTGAAAGAATATAACCGGGAGATTGTCAAAGCGAGACGGACCATTAAAAGATTGGAGCGCGAAATTGGGGCGTCACGCGAACAACTGAACTGTGCGACCCTGCAAATCCGCACGGGAGAAGCGATGGCACAGGAAGCGAAGATGACAATTGTTGAGGCTAACCTTCGGCTCGTTGTCAGCATTGCGAAAAAATATAGGAATCGAACGCCGGGGTTGACGTTTCTGGACCTCATCCAGGAGGGAAATATCGGCTTGATGAAGGCTGTGGACAAATTCGAGTACAGGCGAGGTTATAAATTTAGCACTTATGCAACATGGTGGATTCGCCAAGGGATTACCCGCGCTATCGCGGACCAGGCACGTACGATTCGCATCCCTGTCCATATGATCGAGACCATCAATAAACTGATCCGCACTTCCCGTTATCTTGTTCAGGAGAAAGGCAGAGAACCACTGCCGGAGGAAATCGCCGGTGAGATGGATATACCCATTGACAAGGTGCGCCAGGTTTTTCGGATTGCACAGGAACCAATTTCTTTGGAGACCTCGGTCGGAGAGGATGAGGACAGCCAACTCCGAGATTTTATTGAGGACAAGACTTCAAAATCTCCTGTCGCCGAAGCAACATTTACGATGCTCAAAGAGCGTATAGAAGAGGTTCTTCGAACACTGACCGAGCGTGAAGCGAAGGTCATCCGCTTGAGATTTGGGATAGGGGATGGATACCCCCGGACGCTAGAGGAGGTGGGTACGGAGTTTCAAGTTACCCGCGAGCGAATACGTCAGATAGAGGCGAAGGCACTGCGAAAATTGCGTCACCCAACCCGGAGTCAGCAGTTACGCGGCTTTCTTGATGGTTAAATGGTTTCAAGGTCAAAAGGCACTGGCCATATTGAGATTTCCGTTGACAAATCTACGGCAAACTTTTATAATACTTGTGCAATTCAAGGGGGGCCTGTAGCTCAGGGGTTAGAGCAGCCGGCTCATAACCGGCCGGTCCTAGGTTCGAATCCTAGTGGGCCCACCACTATTTCCCATCTTGATTCTTCCTCTCCATCCGATCTGGGGCGTTAGCTCAGGGGTACGAGCGCTACCTTCACACGGTAGAAGTCACTGGTTCAAATCCAGTACGCCCCACCATCTTTCTTAGGGTTTCTTCCTGTTTATCGCCTTGACTTCGCCAATACCCACACCGCTGTGAGTTTTGCCGCCAAAAATTGCTATCCTACCTTTAATCGTTTCATCGTGGCTCTCTCCTGTTAGTTCCAATTACACCGGGACGCAAAACAACTCACCGACCACGGAACTCCCCAAGAGCAGAAAGAAAAACAGCCTGAAATTGATTTGGAAATTTCAGGCTGTTTTCTGAGTGTGATTGATATAGATTACGCTGAGCACTTCGCGGACTGGTTTACATCATTACTTTGAGGATTGCTTCGCCTTGATCTTTTGTAATGGCGAGATCTGTCTTTCTACCGAGCGCTCCGTCCTGTAGGACCGGTTCGAGGTCTTCCAGCGAGTCACGGGTTGTATCCTCATAAAACAGGCCGATGGGAATCTCATCTCCCCAAATCATGGCTTGCTCGAGAGCAGCTTGCGTATTCGTCGGATCATGCCCTTCATCTTCGAGTTTCCGCACATGCTGTTTGAAGAAAGCGAAGGTATTATCCTTGTTGAAGGTGATGCAGGGACTGAAGACATCCACGAACGCAAACCCGTTGTGTTCCATACCCCTGTACAGCAGTTCGGTGAGATGCTTCGTGTCGCCGCTAAACGCTCTGGCGACGTAGGTGGCACCTGAAACGATCGCCAACGCGAGCGGGTTGATGGGTTGTTCGACACTGCCAAACGGTGTACTTTTGGTCTTCATACCCATTCGGCTAGTGGGTGAGGCTTGACCGATTGTTAATCCGTAGATTTGGTTGTCCATCACGATATACAGGAGATCGATGTTGCGGCGCATGGTGTGCATGAAGTGGTTTCCGCCAATACCGAAGCCATCGCCATCGCCTCCGGTGACGATCACTTGCATATCGTGGTTGGCGAGTTTCATGCCCGTTGCCACAGCAAGAGATCGACCGTGAAGGGTGTGCATCCCATAGGTGTTAAAAAATCCGGGCAAGTTAGACGAACAGCCAATTCCGCTGATTGTGACGAACTCATGCGGCTCGCGTCCGGTCTTGGCGCAAGCCATTTCAAGGGATCTCAATACGCCAAAATCCCCGCAGCCGGGACACCAATCTGGGGAAACGCTCCCCTTAAAATCCTTCGCTGTTGGAACCGCCTTTATGGGTTTTCCATCCTTTGCCATCTTATTCCTCCTTAAACTACAATTTCTTGATATGGAATATACAACTCGGTCTTACCCGCCTCAATCTCTTTAGCACCATCAACAATGTGGTGTGGCATAAATGGCTCACCATCATATTTGCGAATATGGCCATCAGCCTTGAAGCCGGTTTCGCTACGCAGGAAGCGTGCAAATTGACCTGTGTAGTTACACTCGACGATAATTGACTGCTTACACTTTGAGAGAATCTCATTGATCTTTTCTTCGCTCATTGGGTAAAGCCATTTGAAGTGGATATGATTGACGTTGTGCCCTTCTGCTCTCAACAGGCTGGCAGCTTCCCCAATGACACTCTTCGTAGACCCCCAACCGATCAAGGTGAGCGTTGCATCTTCAGGCCCCTCAACGGAGGGAAGCGGTAACTCAGCAACGATACCGTCCATCTTACGCTGGCGTTTTTCCATAATGTCTCGGCGTATGTGGGGGTTCGTGAATTCATCGCTAATCAGTCCACCATCCTCGTCATGTTCATCAGTGGCCGCAACATAAACATGCCCCGGCGTTCCGGGCAGCGCTCGCGGGGAGATTCCGCTGTCGGTAATCTTGTAACGCAGGTACTTTTCGTCTGTATCGTTGCCTTCAGTGATGACCTCGCCGCGGTTAATCTCCTGGTCCCATTTAAAGTCAGCCGGATCGACATTCGTGTATCCCATGGAGAGGGTGAGATCTGAAATCACCATCCCTGGACACTGGTACTTATCAACCAAATTGAAGAGTTCTGGAATCACATCGAAACCATCAACGATACTGGTCGGCGCGACAATAATTTTCGGGAAGTCTCCTTGGCTGGCTCCCAGCACCTGCCACAGGTCGCCCTGTTCGGTCTTGGTCGGCAGCCCGGTTGAAGGACCGCCACGCTGGACATCAATAACAACAACCGGAATTTCCATCATCCCGGCACTGCCGATGGCCTCCGTCATCAGCGCGAAGCCGCCGCCGGAGGTGGCACACATCGCGCGACATCCCGCGTGAGCAGCACCGATTGCCATATTTGCAACACCGATTTCGTCTTCAACCTGCCGTACCATGATACCCAAATCGCGGGCGTTATTAGCCATCCAGTGCAGCACACCGGTCGAAGGGCTCATTGGATAGGCGCAATAGAATTTGACACCGGCTGCCGCTCCGCCCATTGCCATCACGTCATTGCCAGTTGCCACTGCGAGCGGCTTGTCTTGGATAGGTAATGATGTTGGAAACGGGGTGAAATGTTCAGCAGCATGGTCGTATCCTGCTCTGGCGATGCCGACGTTTTCGTCAACAACAGCTTGTCCTTTTCGCTGGAATTGGATCGTTAAAATATTTTCCAACTGTTTCAAGCCCGCGCTAATCATTTGAAGCGTGGCACCGAGTAACAAGGTGTTCAGCATGATCCGGTTTCGGCTGTTGTTGGACAGTTCCTTAAAGGAGAGCGGGCATAACTGAACGTTCTCTGGAACATCCGCTCCGGGCTTCGTGTTGTCGCTGTTGTAAAGAATCGCCCCACCGGGGACGATGTTCTGAAGGTGCTTGTCCATTGCGTCTTGGTTCAATGCAATGACCAAGTCGATCTTATCACCATGGTTTGCAATGGGTTCGGAGCAGAGCCGCATGGTTAAAAAGGTGTGGCCGCCACGGATGAGAGATTGGTAAGCACTGTAAGTGAACGCATAAATGCCACGACGCGCACAAATCCTCAACAGCAGGGGTCCACTACTTTCAATCCCCTGGCCGGGTGCCCCACCCATACCAATGGCAAAATCGTAATTTTCCATTTCATATCCTTTCTATCATAGGGTTTCCACCTGTTTGAAAATCGCAGATTGACAAAGCCAAATTTCCTCTACATGATGAGAGATGAGAATTTTGCTTTTGACTATACCAAATTCAGGAGTGCATGGGTTCAAAAGTTCATTAATCAATTAAGCCAATATACCAATTCTTGATGGTTGGATAAAATATAGGCGGCAGAAAATCATATTAAGAATACCACATCATGCCTTATTTTTCAAATGAATTCTCTCAATTAACTATATCTCATGTTTTTGTCGAGGGAATTTCTTTTTGAGCGACAATTTTACCTCACAGTTCACTTAACGCTTTTTCTGCTTCTGGTGTCCCGATTTCTGACAGCGCAAAAGCAACATGTTGACGAACCCGTTCGGATTCATCCGTCAAGCCGGATTCATCCATCAAGGCGTTTATCAAAGCCGGCACGGCATCGCTTGCAGCCTCACCTACGTTTGCCAGTCCAACGGCAGCGTAGGTGCGAATATCTACTTCATCGTCGCTGAGTGCCTGAATCAATGCAGGTACAACAGCTTGGGTAGATTTTCCAATCGCGCTCAACGCACGGACGGCATATTCGCGGACGGGGTCGTAGGTGTCGTTTAATGCCTCCACCAAAGCCGGCACGGCAGGTTCTCCAATTCGAGCGACTGCGTCGGAAGCATTGAGCGCAACATGCCTAAATTCATGGGCAAATGTATCTATCAAAGCGGGGAGTGCGGGTTCTCCAATTCGGGCTAAGGCGTCAGCTGCGCCATCACACACATCCCAAATGACATTTTCTAATGCTGCTATCAAGTCAGGCACTGCGGGTTCACCAATCTGGGCCAACGCTGAGACTGCTACTTCTCGATCTTCATCGTATTCCAACTGTTCAATTAATTCATCAATATCGTAATCTTTCATAACATATCCTTAGCAGCGTCTTCTGAGGGAATTGCCTCCTTTCCTTTACTTTACACGTTTTATTTATCCTTCTAGGGCGAGCAAGAAAGGGTTCTCCAGTACATCAACCAACCGACGCAAAAAGCGGGCTGCATCCGCACCATCGATCAAACGATGGTCGTAGGACAGTGCGAGCGGTAACATCAGGCGCGGTTGAAATTGGTCATCGATAAATACCGGTTCAATCTGGCTACGAGCAACACCGAGAATGGCAACTTCGGGAGCGTTGATAATCGGGGAGAAGTTTGTCCCACCGATGCCGCCGAGATTGCTTATCGTGAAGGTTCCACCTTGCATATCTTCCAAGCTGAGTTTCCTATTTCTCGCCTTCTCCACTGCTTGGCTGAGTTCAACCGCCAATTCGATAATGCTTTTCTGATCAACATCACGGATGACGGGAGCTAGAAGCCCTTGCGGTGTATCGACTGCCACACCGATATGATAATATCTCTTGTAGATAATCTCCGCTTTTTCCATATCCACGCTTGCACAGAACTGCGGAAACTGTTTTAACGCACCTGCAGCAATTTTGAGGAGTATTGCCGTGATAGTGAGTTTGCCGCCGGCAGCTTCAACCTTTGAGGTGTGCTGTTTTCGGAGTCTCTCTAACTCTGTGATGTTTGCTTTATCGAAATTCGTAACATGTGGAATTGTCGCCCAAGCAGTAGCCATGTGCTTTGCAGTGGCACGGCGTATCCCTCCCATCGTCGCCCGCTCAATTCCACCCCATTTTGAGAAATCTGGTAACGGTTCAGCGGTTTCAGTGGTCAGTTGTGTTTCGGCTGCCGCAATAGCCGGCGTCTCCTCCCGCTTTTCCACAGTGGCAGACACAGGGCGCGCTATTTCGGGGGCGGGAACGGTTTTCTCAGGTGTCTCTACAGGTTTGGTCGTCCTTTCGTCTGCTCCCTCCGCATCAACCGTGAGAATCGGCTTCCCGACTTCCGCCATTCCACCTTCCTCCACGTGGATCGCCGTAATGACGCCGCTGACGGGAGAAGGTATTTCGATGGCAGCCTTATCCGTTTCGATCTCCAGCACCGGCTGATCCACCTCTATTGTGTCGCCGACAGATACTAGCAGGGCAACGACATCGCCGGCGTCAATGTCTTCTCCGAGTTGGGGGAGGTTAAAGTCGGTTGTCATATCTGTTACCCATTAGGCATGAAACGTGAAAGGTGAAACGTAATGTGTAAGACCTGCATTCTCCATGCACAGTAGCAATGCTCCGCCGCGCTGTAATTGGCACAGGGGTTACGGCATACTCCCTCCCGATGGATCGGGATTCAAAGCAGTATGCCTACTACTAGTAACTTGAATTAAGACACGTTAATTATACATTTTACCCACCTCAGAGTCAACCGAGAGAGGAAATAGCTCACTGAATATAGGGAGAAACCGCTCCAATTCCCGAAGAAAATCGCTGAGATCTGCCAGAGGCATTAGATATTTACCATATCAAATTTCCACGCTTCACATTTCACACCTTCAGGTTACCCCACAACATTGGAAGTCTATTACACGATTACCTCCTCTAGTCCTGTTTTGAGCAATTGTGAAAATCGTGAATTCGGATTTTGCACAAGGTGTTCCCGATCTCCGTATTCTCGAATTTCACCATCTTCCAAGATCATAATTTCGTTGACCCGTTCAACAGTACCGAGACGATGGGCGATGATAATACCAGTTCGGTTATGAAGCAATTTCTGAACAGCGCGATCAATCTGTTGTTCGGTCGCTGGATCCAGCCGAGATGAAGGTTCATCAAGGATGATGATTCCCGGATCTTTGAGAAATACTCGTGCAAATGCGAGTAACTGCGCCTCTCCAGCGGAAAGTCCTCCGGAAGTAATCACAGTATCAAGTCCTTTTGGGAGAGATTCGTACCATACTGACATACCGAGGTCTTCAATGACCACCAAAATCTGTGAATCGGCAATCGTGGGGTCGAATAGCGTGATGTTGTCTCGGACCGTCGCATAAAAGAGCTGAACATCTTGTGTGACCAATCCCACATGCTGACGTAAGTTATCCAGCTGCACCTTTGCTATTGGCATGCCACCCAGCCGGATTTCACCCATATTCGGTTCGTAAAGCCGAAATAGCAATCGGGTTATGGTTGTTTTTCCGCTGCCTGTGCGTCCCAACAGTCCGAGAACTTTGCCCGGTGCTAGGTTAAAGGAGACCTTTTTTAGGACTGGATCGCCTTCAATGTAGTTGAATGTTACGTCATCGAATTCAATTGAGATTGCGCCCGAAGTGGGCAGCGTTTCTGTTCCATCTTGAATGCGAGAGGTAGTGCGTTGCAAGGCTTCAATTCGCTGTAAGCCTGCTGTCGCTCTCTGAAGGTCGTTAAGTTGACGACCGATCTGGTCAAGGGGATGCCGGAGCATCGCGGTATACTGGACGACCAAAAAGACCGTGCCGATGGTGAACCCCCCTTCCCGATAGAGGTAGATGCCCATACCCATTGAAATCGCAAGCCCTAGGGCAAACATAATCCGCGTGATTGCTTGCACGATCTCGCCCATAATCTGCGATCTCAGCACCTGTCGATAGGCATCGCTATTGACATCGTAGAACCGATCCATTGTATAGGCATCTCCGCCGTTTGTCCGGATGTCTTCGATTCCAATTAGCCGTTCTTCGATAAATCCGTACAGTTTGGAATAGCCCTCCCGCTCGGCGGTATACGCCGGAACAGCGATGCTTCGTATAAAGTTGTAGATACCAAAAGCGATAACTATAAACACTGTTAGTGCAACACCAATTCGCCAATCTTCTCGAGAGACCATGATGACGACGCCGGCTAGGAGGAATGTGCTACCGACGACCTGCAGCACAAATTCCGAAAAGAAATTTGAGAGTGCGGTTGTGTCACCATCCACACGCTCGACCATCTCTCCAGGGGTATACTGCTGATGGAAGGACATATCAAGATTGAGGCAGTGAAATGCCAAATCCCCGCGCATCCGATTGGTTGCCCGCCAACCCACATCCTGACCTAGATAGGAACTAATCAGCGTGACAACTTGTCCAAAGATACCAACTGTGAGGAAAAGTCCACCAGCGATAAGCAGATTTTGGAGTGCCCCACCGGCCTTCGCCGTGTCAATGAAATAACGGAGAATTTGCGGGTTGAGCAGGCTTAAGCCAATCCCACCAAACATGAAAACGGCAAGCAGAATTACCCGAAACCACTGAGGTTTGAGGTAGTGGGTGAGGAGTGAAACGTATTGTCTAAGTGCTACTCTTTCCAAACGGATTTTGTCCTTTCGTTAAAGCGAGCTATCTCAGAGAATATCCGCCTTAATCATGTTCGTGCTCCCTGGCACGTCCGCCGGTATCCCCGCGATGATGACCACTCGATCTCCTATCCGAGCAAGCCCTGATTTCAATACGGCTTGCTTTGCGCTTTCAATCATCGTATCCGTGTCAGGTGCGAATTCAATTGAGATAGGGAATGCACCCCAAAAGAACCCTACCCGCCGGAGGGTGGCTTCACAAGGGCTAACAACCGCAATCGGCGCAGGCGGACGGTATTTTGCTACGAGCCTCGCAGTTTGCCCCGTCCGTGTACAGCAGATAATTACTTTCGCACCGATTTCTATAGAGGTGTGACAGGCGGCGTGTGCAATTGCGTCCGGCACGCTCTCCTCAAGGGTCATTGGCTGGCGTTTGAAGTGTTCTACATGGTCGATTGTAGCTTCAGTTGTCATAGCAATTTCAGCCATTGTTCGAACCGCATCAGAGGGGTATTTACCGATAGCAGTCTCCCCGGAAAGCATTAAGGCGTCCGTGCCGTCGAAAATTGCATTGGCGATGTCTGTGACCTCTGCACGTGTGGGACGTGGATTGACGATCATCGATTCAAGCATCTGGGTTGCGGTGATGACTGGCTTGCCCACAAGGTTTGCGCGTTTGATAATCTCTTTTTGGATGAGCGGCACCTCCGGCAGCGGCACCTCTAACCCCAAATCCCCTCTAGCAACCATCACACCGTCTGCTTCAACAAGGATGTTATCTAGGTCGTCCAATGCCTCACGTTTCTCCAGTTTGGCAACGATTGGTATATCGGAATCGTGGTGTTGAAGGATTGATTTAAGGTTCTGAAGGTCTGCGGCACTTCTGATAAAGGATTGGGCGATCCAATCAACGCCATGATCAATCCCAAAGCGCAGGTCTTCGACATCTTTTGGGGTTGGAATGGGGGTTTGTAATGAGATGCCGGGAACGCTGATACCCTTGTTTGAACGGAGCAGCCCACCGGCGATGACTTTGCAAATGATGTCCGTACTTGTGGTCGAAATCACGGACAATTCGATCTCTCCGTCCGCCAGCAAAATACGGTTCCCTGGTTTAACATCCGCTACCAGTTCGGGATAGTTGATTGACACGGCATCTAGGTCGCTGATTACCTCCCGTGTTGTGAGGGTGAACCTCGCATTGGGGGATAGCTCGATCGGCTCGTCCAAGAATTTGCCGATCCGCATCTTCGGGCCCGAGAGATCCTGCAAAATTGGTATTCTCACACCGAGCTGCTTGGATACGGTTTTCAGATGGGCGATAGTTTGCGCATGATCGGCGTGTGATCCGTGTGAGAACGAAACCCTTGCGACATCCATCCCGGCCTCAATCAGTAAACGTAACATTTCTGGCGAGTTGCTAGCGGGACCGATTGTACAGACAATATTTGTGCGTTTTTGTTGCATACTATATTTCTTATGTTGGCTGCTATGTATTCTGAAAAATGTCCGGTTGTGGGTATTTTATCAGGATTGATAGCCCTGATCAAGCGAAAAAGCGGTAAAAAAATTGGTTCTTGATTTCAACGATAAACTTTGCTAAACTGTTTGAACGTTTCTATACCTGATAATTGGTATGAATTTCTTGAAAAATCGGTCTGGGTGCCGGAACTTGAACCGACACACTCACTGAAAAAATCACCTAAAGGTTCGACCTCCGGACACAATTTACACTAGACCCTGTAGTATCCTAGCACTGAAACATCCAACAGCGGACTCTCAAATCGTAAATGATCTTTACCATTAACAAACTCCATCACAAAATCTTCCTCACTTATAGTTCTGTATTCCTCATCATAATCATTGGCATCTTTGTGGTTGCGCGTTTTTTTATCGTAAAGCCTTTTGATCGGCAGATTCAAACGGATGCCCAAGAAGTCAGAACACGACTCACCCACACGATAAATTTGCTTCGCCAAGATATTGAGGAGAAAGTCCGACGCGAAACCAAAGACTGGCGTGTCGTTCAGGCGATTCGAGAGCGTGAGCCGTATCCACCTAGTCTCGCCGATAGTGTATTGGATATCTTGGAATATGGGACCTCCGAAGGCATTATCACTGCGAGTAAAGCAGTCAATAATGACCGTTATTCCTTGAACTTGCGCCATGGAGTAAAAGATTTGGAAGCGTTGGATCGGGCACGAAAATTGAAGTCAATGGCATTGAGGCTCCGAACACTGGAAGCCCGAACCGCAATCGAGATTACATTGCCGATTCAAGCAGAAGGCGAATTTTTGGGATTTGTTACCGGCGGCTATTTTTTACATAAACACCTCAACCGAGCCTTGAAATATTCGACGCTTCACCCAACCTTTCTCAAAGAAGGCGATCGCCTCGTACCGCTAAATACGCCTGGCGATACAATCCCAGAGTACCAACGGAAATCGCTCCTAGCATTTGCAGACGACGCGAATCAGTCTTTCCAAGAGATTGAGCTAATAGGTGTGCCGCACAGTGTTAGTCGTATCCCAATTTTAACCTCAAATATTGAGATACCGGTTGAAACACTAGGGCAATCGCAAGCCGTTGGGACAGAATTGATTCTTGCTTACTCCCAACGGGATGAAATCGCATTACGGCAGCAACTCATGTTTATCTCACTTATCATCGGTGGGGTTGGGCTAGCTTTGGTATACATTGTCAGTTATATCGTCGGGCTTCAAATGGCAAAACCTATCAATCAGTTGGCAGCGGGAGCAGCTAAAATTGCTGCAGGCAACCTTGAGCAGCAGGTCACCATCCAGAGTCAAGATGAGATTGGTAGATTGGCTAGCACTTTCAACCAAATGGCGGCAGCGCTGAAGACAAGTCTAGAGAGACGGCTTGCTGCCGAACGACGTGCAGCGTGGGGAGATGCTGCCCATTGGGTTGTCCACGAGATTAAGAACCCGCTATTTCCAATTCGGCTTTCGATTGAAAACCTTCGGCGAGCCTATCAAGGTAAGGGGAACCAATCTAAAGTGTTTGAGGAAATTTTTGTGCAATGCACCGACATAGTTATCGAAGAGGTGGAACGGCTAGACCGAATGGTGGATGAGTTCAATCAATTTGCGCGAATGCCCCATGCTAAACGGAAGTTGTCCGATCTGAATCAAGTTGTGCAGAACGTAGTAAACCTGTTCGCGGAATCCGTCGAAAACATCCAGATTAAGGGGAGTCTCGGCCTCAATCTTCCGCCCCTCTCTCTTGATTCGGAGCAGATTAAGCAGGCGTTAGTGAATCTGATTAAAAATGCAATCGAAGCAATGCCCGACGGAGGAACACTGAACGTTTCGACTCAATCAGTAAGTGAGAGGAAGATTAAGATTAAGATCCAGGACACAGGCATCGGTATGTCGCCAGAGACGCGAGCAAAGATTTTCGAACCCTATTATACGACAAAGAATGCAGGGACAGGGCTTGGTATGGCGATTGTTCAGCGCATTATCACTGATCACGATGGACAAATCTTCATCGAAAGCGAAGAAGGGATCGGCACAACAGTTTGGATTGAACTGGAAACGCAGGAAACATGACGCAAAGTGTAAGTGGCAAATTTATCACTTTGTTTTTTCGGCAGGGGAACATCGCCGTCGGTTTTATTCTTTACGCTTTAAGATTTGAACACCTGAAGCGGCACCGATAATGACTTGGTCGGTGCGGTTAATGAAAAGTCCGTTTTCAACAACGCCGGGGAGATTATTGATGATACTCTCAGTGGCAGCCGGATCAGGAATGCCGTCAAAAGCGCAATCCAGAATATAGTTGCCGTTGTCGCTGACAAAATCGGGACGCAGGACCGAGCTTCGGCAGATTTGGTTGAGCGCGAGTTGGGTTGAACCCCACCCAAATGGGACAACCTCCACCGGGACTGGGAAATTAGAGCCTAATTGTTCAACTAGCTTCCCTTCGTCAACAACAATGACTAACCGCTCGGAGGCGTGGGCAATGATTTTTTCTCGGACTAACGCCCCACCTGCCCCCTTGATGAGGTCGAGGGTGGGATTAACTTCATCCGCACCATCGATGGTCAAATCAATCACAGGGTGCTCGCCAACTGTTGAGAGCGGTATTCCCTGCTGAACTGCAATTTCTTCGGTCTGTTTGGAGGTCGGAATGCCGACAATATTGAGCCCTTCCCGAACTTTTTCGCCGAGTTTTAGCAGTGCATAGTAAATCGTTGAACCTGTACCAAGTCCGACAATCATGTCGGCCTCCACCTCTTCAACAGCCCGTTCTGCTGCGAGTTGTTTAAGTTTTTCTGTTTCCATATTTTCTCCTGAAGGTTGCAAATAGATGGGGATCGACAGTCGCTTATTTTGGATTGCTCATCCGTGCTAGGTTTCTAATTTTAACATCTCATGGAATGGTTTTCTACCAAATTGTTACGTTGTATTACGCAATACACACATCATGATTCACGTTTCACGCAAGGATAACTACAAATGAATCTATATCTCCGCTTACTGAGTTACGTTAAGCCTTACTGGAAAAGTACAGTCGTCTCATTGCTAGCAATGCTAATTGTGTCCATCGGCAATCTCGTTCCGACATGGATTGCGGGGAAAATTGTTATTGATGAGGTAATCGTACAGCGAGATATTAGTCGTCTGCACTGGATCACGCTTCTGCTGCTTGGTATCTATTTCGTAAAGAGCATCGGGGTGATGTTGGCAGAATGGCTGTCCCATGAAATCGCTGAAAAGATTATTTACGATATGCGGACGCAAATCTACAGCCACTTGCAGAAACTTTCGTTCCGTTTTCACAAGGACAGCACTACCGGCGACCTGATGTCGCGTGTGGTAAATGACATCGACGCAATGCGAGATATGCTCGCGCATACTGTACATATCATTATTGTGCAGGCGTTGACTTTTATCGGTATTGCGATCTTGCTGTCCGCTATGAACTTGAAAATGGCGAGTCTGACCATTGTTCCAATCCTGATTTTGGGACCCCTGATTGTCCATTTCGGCATAAAGCTACGGCTCATTTCTCGCGATGTGCGTGCAAAACTGGCGGATGTCAATGCGCGTTTGCAAGATAACCTTTCGGGAATTTTCGAGATTCAAGCCTTTGCCCGCGAACCCTACGAGGAGGGGCGGTTCATGGCTCAATGTGCCGATTACCGTAACGCAATCATTCGGGGGGTGCGTCTATGGGCGCGACTCAATCCTGCCGTTCAGTTTTTGCTTGGCGTGAGTTGGACAGCAATTCTGTGGTACGGCGGTTGGCAAATGATTAATGGATCCAGCGACATGACCGTTGGGCAACTATTTATTTTTCTTGGATTTTTGTGGCGACTGTTCATGCCGATTGAGATGGCAAGCCACGAAAACGAACGGTTGCAGAAAGCCCTCGCTGCTGGCGAACGGATGATGGAGTTGTTAGACACAGCACCTGAGATTAAAGATGTTCTAAACGCTTGGACAGGTAAGGTTAAAGGGGAGGTCTTGTTTGAAAATGTCTCTTTCAAGTACACGAACGAAGATATCTTGACAGAGGTGAGCCTCAAAATCCGACCGGGGGAAACAATCGCTTTTGTCGGCCCCAGCGGTGTTGGCAAAACCACATTGGTCGGTCTTGTGCCGAGATTCTACGATGTAACTGGGGGACAGGTGAAGGTTGATGACGTCAGTGTGCGGGATTGGCAAGTTGAGGCGTTGCGAAGTCAGATTGGGCTTGTGCCACAAGAGACGTTCTTATTTAACGGAACAATTGGTGAGAATATTGCCTACGGCAAACTGAACGGAACACAGATGGAAATTGAAATGGCAGCGAAATCCGCCAATATCTATGACTTCATCATGGATCTACCAGAGCGCTTTGACACCGTTGTTGGGGAGCGCGGCATGCGTCTCTCCGGTGGACAGAAACAACGGGTCTCGATTGCGCGTGCCATTCTGAAGGATCCCCCCATCCTCATCCTCGACGAAGCGACGTCCTCTGTTGATACGGAATCAGAACAACTGATCCAGCAGAGTTTGATAAATCTACTGCATGGACGCACCACGCTGATTATCGCTCATCGGCTGGCGACCATCAGATTTGCAGATCGAATCGCCGTATTGGCAGACAATCAAGTTGTCGAGCTTGGCACACACATTGAGCTGCTTTCACAGGATGGACTATACGCGCGACTTTACAAAGCACAGTTTGGGGATAACGACTCCTAGCATTGAAATCTTGGCATCGGATCTCGGATGAATTTCTACATGAGACTCAATTCAATCGGTGTAGCGTTGGCTACCGTTGAAAGAAACTCGGGGCCAGCTTGTGTGGGGCCAATCCGTGAATTGATACGGTATATAGTGATTTGCCATGACGTGGCGCAAGGCGCCGGGCTGTTTGATTGGACCCCCTCGATGAATCAACCCGCCATGGAATAACACCGCATCGCCCTGATTGGCTATCACGGGAATCTCAGTGCGGTTGTTCTCTTCAAAGATCGCTTCGGTCTTCTTATGGCGATATTCGTAATCCATCTTCCCGTTCTCATCCAATGTCTCCCAGTACGTCACAAGTTGCCCTTTATGGGAACCGGGTTGCACATAGATGGTGCCATTTGCTTCGTTGACATCTACCAAAGGCAGCCAAGCGGACATGCAGCCGGGGAGGGGGCACTGGTCTTGATGACGCACTCCTTCAGAACCTTTGTAGAAATACATGGTTTGTATGCCTTCCACTTTGTCTTCAAAGCAGTTTTCCAGTGGCTGGTGCAGACGTGAATCAATCAGCAGCGCAAGTGCTTTCGGATCGTATAAATGCTGATTGTGCGTACGACCCCAATCGTCGGGTTCGCGGGGGGCGAAACCTTTAAGTGTCTTTTGTCCCGAATGTAGTGCCATCATGTGCTCAACAGATGCTTCACATTCCGCTTTGGAAAAGACCGATTTAAGGATGGTATAGCCCTCTCGTTCGTACTGTGCTTTTTGTTCTGGCGTTAGACCTTTCATATTGCACCTCTGTGATTTTTTTACAGTGGTAGTTTGAGTTAAAAATATGGTATATCTTTTTTACAATTGTGTGAGATAATGTAGCATAGCAGTAGAATTGTACAATGTTTTAGGATTTTACTCAACAAGATTATCCGAAAAATAAGAGACAAACAGAGGCGATATGATTACCGATCAAGAGATTCAACAGTTTTCGGAGATTGGCGCAGTGACGATTGATACGCCGCTGACGCAACATCAGCTCACAGCGGTATCAGCCGTGTTCGATCGCCTACTGCCTTTCCGTGAGCCAGAGGTAGGGGAACAACCGCGCTACCGAGTCGGCACAACGTGCACCTTCTACGACCGGGAATTGCTGGACATCATCCAGCATCCATTTTTTGAGGAGGTAGCCAAACAAGTTCTGCGAGCTGATGAAGTCAGTTTCTTTCAAACTGCTATTGTGACAACTTATCCCCAGCCAAACACGCCCTTCAGTTTCGACCAGCATGTGGATATTCAGTACTGCCTCTCGGATCTCGACGCGATTCCCAAACGTATGGTTTGCAGCTATTTTCTCTGGATAAGCGATGTGACGGAACAACGTGCGCCCTTGATGTATCGTCCCGGCAGCCATTGCCTGATAGCTAAAGAAAGGGAGAACCAACCGGAATTGAAAGATAATATCCCGCTCGTTGCAGGCGTTTCGCTGGCTGGGCTTTCTGCGCTTGGCTATGCCGATGCAATCCCGGTGGTGGCACGAGCAGGACAGGTAACTGTCCTTACCACTGCAATGGTACATGGCGCATCAATCAATGTAGACACCGCTCCCCGTAAGGCGATGGTTATTACTTTCACAGCGGCGGACGTAGAGATTGGTCTGCCCCAGAATCAGGCGGAGACTAAACGCATTTATGATCGCGAGTTGAAAAGGCATCTTCGTCCCGAAAGAGCACATATCGTCCCCGCTTGACGGTTCGTTGGAGGGCACGCACAACCAATACAAACGCACAGTAAGGCTTTTTTATTGACAGCATATACAGTTCGTGATTAAATGCTAGCGAGTGTAAACAGCTTATAAAAACAAAGAATTAGGGGTTAGATATCCATAGGAAGTGTACGTGGTACTTCATCAATTGCCAGACCGTAATTGTGCTATGAGTAAAAACATCAAAACCGATCAAGGACGGGTTGCGGATCCGTGCGTGATGGTCATATTTGGTGCTTCAGGGGATTTGACAAAACGCAAATTAGTGCCAGCACTGTATAACCTTGCTCAGAACGGTTTGTTGAACGAAAACGCTGTAGTTGTCGGTTTCGCACGCCGGGAAAACAGCCACGATAATTTTCGTATCCAGATGACCGAAGCAATTAAAGTGTTTGGCACAACTGCGTTTGATCCATCGCTCTGGGAACGGATGGAGAAACGGCTTTATTATCATCAAGGCAATTACGATAATATAGACGATTACAACCGCCTTTCAGAATTGCTGAAGCAGTTGGATCGACAATGGGGAACAAACGGCAACTATCTCTACTATTTTTCGACTCCCCCAAGTTCCTTCGAGGCGATTGCCGACAATTTAGGTGGGGCTGGACTCGCAAGATCCAACAACAATGCAACATGGCGACGTACTATCGTTGAGAAACCGTTCGGGCATGACCTAGATTCCGCCAAGGTCTTGAACCGCCGTTTGCTTGAAAGCTTTGATGAAGAACAGATCTATCGGATTGACCATTACTTGGGGAAAGAGACCGTACAGAATATCATAGTTTTTCGGTTCGCCAACGGCATTTTTGAACCGACGTGGGACCGCCGCTATATTGACCACGTGCAAATCACGGTCGCTGAGAGTATCGGCATCGAAGGACGTGGCACATATTACGAAGAGTCAGGGGTTCTGCGTGACATGATTCAAAACCACATGTTTCAGCTGTTGACGTTGGTGGCGATGGAACCCCCAATCTCTTTCGAGGCGGATGCAGTGCGAGATGAGAAGGTAAAGGTGCTGAATGCGATTCGTCCGATGCGTCCCGAAGAAATCATCTACAATACGGTGCGTGGACAGTATAGCGAGGGGATAGTGGAGAGCGAACAAGTCATTGGATATCGTGGGGAACCGGGGGTCTCGCCCACTTCGGCACGAGAAACTTATGCGGCATTGAAGCTTTTTATAGAGAATTGGCGGTGGGCAGGTGTGCCGTTCTTCTTGCGGTCTGGGAAACGATTAGCCAAGCGCGACACACAGATTGTAATCCAATTTCGGAGCGTCCCGCACCTCTTATTTCGCGGCAGTGCAGAAGAGCAGTTGGAGGCAAATCGGCTTGTCCTCCACATCCAACCCGATGAACGCATTACCATCCGATTCCAAGCAAAGATTCCAGGACCGACAGTACGTCTAACCCCGGTTGATATGGACTTTCGCTATGAAGACTTGGCGGGTAGTAGTCCCGCAACTGGGTATGAGACGCTACTTTACGACTGCATGAACGGTGATTCTACGCAATTCCATCGTGCGGATATGGTAGAGGCAGCGTGGGAAATTGCAACCCCTATCTTGGATGTCTGGGAAGCCTTGCCACCTCGCGATTTTCCCAACTACGAGTCTGGAACATGGGGGCCCAGTCCCGCTAATGATCTTATTGAAAGGGATGACCCCGGACGTCGGTGGCTGAATCCCAAACTCTGATAGCGTCTGACGCAGCCTATCCTTCCACGGATTTTTCGATAAACTCAAAGGGAGATTTGATAACAATGGCAGATCAGAAAACTTTGACAATTGATATAGGCGGCAGTGGCATCAAGGCAATGGTTCTCGACACAGAAGGAAATCCGATAGGAGACCGGACACGCGTCCCAACACCGCAACCCGCTAAACCAGATCTCGTCCTCGGAGAAATCCTGAAGTTAGCCAAGGGACAGTCGGACTTTGACCGTGTATCGGTTGGCTTCCCCGGTGTGATACGTAAAGGCGTGACTGAAACGGCAGTGAATCTTCACAAGGATTGGATTGGGTTTGATTTGGAAGGAAAGTTATCCAAACGACTTGGCAAACCCGTGCGTGCCTTGAATGATGCTGATGTTCAGGGGTTCGGCGCAATTTCCGGCAAGGGTATGGAACTGGTGGTCACTCTAGGGACCGGCTTCGGATCTGCCCTGTTTATTGATGGAAAGCTGGTCCCCAACCTCGAAGCTGCACATCACCCATTTCGTAGCGGTAAGACCTACGAGGAGCATTTAGGAAGTGCTGCGCTAGAAAAAGTTGGCAGAAAAAAATGGCAACGGCGTGTGATGCAAGCGATTGCCTCTCTCGAACACTTATTTAACTATGATACCCTTTATATCGGTGGCGGCAATGCCCGGAAGCTTACGTTTGACCTTCCTCCGAATGTCAAAATAGTGCCCAACGTCGCCGGTTTATTGGGCGGTATCGCTCTGTGGAGGGACTAGATGTTGCCCTTATTCACTGGAGAAGGAAAGCCTATTGCATGAAATACCCAAACATCCTATACATCCATTCCCACGACACAGGATGCTATGTTCAGCCCTATGGTCACGCCGTGCCAACGCCGAATATCCAACACCTCGCTGAAGGAGGAGTTCTCTTTCGGCAGGCATTTTGCGCCAATCCCACATGCTCACCTTCTCGCGCCAGCCTATTGACCGGTAAATGGGCGCACAGCTGCGGGATGCTTGGCTTGGTCAACCGCGGTTTTTCGTTGCCTGACTATAGCCAGCATATCGTTCATACCCTTCGAGATGGTGCCGGTTATTACTCGGTTTTGGGGGGCATCCAACATGTCGCCAAAGATCCCGACCAGATCGGCTACAATCAAATCCTAGACGGCGAGCGGGGTCCCGAAAAGATTGTGTCACGCACGGTCGAGTTTCTGCAGCATACCCCACCCCAACCTTTCTTTCTTGATGTTGGGTTTGGTGTGACTCATCGTGAGTTTCCAGAACCCGGTCCGGACGAAGATCCGCGCTACTGTCTGCCACCAGCCCCCATACCCGATACGCCTGAAAATCGCTACGACATGGCGGCTTTTAAGGCAAGTGCCCGTATCCTGGATAATAGTGTTGGAGCAGTCTTGGACGCACTCAACGCAAGCGGATTGGCAGAGAACACATTGGTCATTTGCACGACCGACCACGGACTTGCATTTCCGAGCATGAAGTGTAATCTCACTGATCACGGCATCGGCGTAATGCTGATAATGCGTGGTCCTGGCGGATTTACCGGTGGACAGGTCTGCGATGCGATGGTTTCCCACATCGACGTTCTTCCCACAATCTGCGACCTATTGGAGATTGCTGTATCGGAAGGAGTACAGGGCAGCTCGATGATGCCGTTGATTCGAGGGGAAGTGGAAGCTATTCACGACGAAATTTTTGCCGAGGTCAATTATCACGCTGCCTACGAGCCGCAACGTGCCGTTCGCACACAGCGCTGGAAATATATCCGACGCTACAGCGATCGGCAGAAGCCGGTGCTTCCCAATTGCGATGCAAGTCCGACTAAAGATGTGTGGATGCGACATAGTTGGCCAGATCGAAATGTTGCCCCAGAACAACTGTACGACCTAATCTTCGATCCAAACGAAACTCACAATTTGATCAACGATTCGGTTACGACACCCGTGCTTGAGGACATGCGTCATCGGCTCGACCGTTGGATGCTTGAGACGGATGACCCACTTTTACATGGACCCGTTCCCCCAGATCCCGGTGCTCAGTTAAACGATCCGGCTGGTATATCACCACCCTATTCGCTATATACTGTCCCTTTTGATTAACCTTTCCTAGGGAGGAGTAGATCCACTATCGTCCCGCTGGGACTTCGAGAATCGGGCAAGGACATTCGACCTACAAATTATGGAGAAGCTTGGAGTGCTCTAGGAGACCTGCCCTGCCAAGTATTGAGTTAAAATAAGAAACTTGACTAACTAGGATACCTAGGGCGTGTTGACATTTTGGTGTCACCAATTTGGCAAAGACTCGGAAAATCTGACAAAAACTGAAGTCCGAAGTCGTCTCAAGTGCATCAGAGGTAGTTCAATTTGTAAGTTATCCACAATAACCTAACAAAATCTAACAGAATCTAACAGAATCTAACACTTTTTGCGAAATTGATGTCGATTTGGGAAAATCGACCTACAGCAGGGCAGCCACAAGGATTGCGCCTATAGAAGCCGATATTGGTTCAATTGGTCAAATGTCAACAGAACCTAGCAACAAACACCAAATCCAAGACGTTGATATTGCCATCACTGTTGATGTCAGCGAGGTTTTTGGTCTTGGGGTAGGTT
>JAKZSX010000167.1:0-29372 GCA_047517405.1 Candidatus Poribacteria bacterium
AGGTCTTCCAATCTAACCTCAAGTATATAAATAAACCCCGGTTGAAAATCAAAACCTTCGACACCATCGAATAGAAACCCCCAGCTACCGGAGTCCTCGTTGTACACCATCAAACAATCCTGTTCAAAAAAAGCACCGTGACACCGCTGAGTGTAGGGGCCAAGCGTGATAATCTCAATATGTTCCTCGTCGCTAACAAGCGGAAATAGTGCATCCTCCGCACCACAAGCAGACAGGAATAGCAGGGCAAAGATTAGTAAAAATCTCATTTCTGTTCCTCCCAGAAAAATTGGTGAAATTGAGAAGGACCTTTTAAGACTCAGCGGTGGCTGACACAGTTTCCCATTATCTCCGCCGGTGCCTCCGCCGCGGTGTGGCACTCGCAGCCAGCGGCACCATCATTTTTTCATATAGCCCGAATAGGTGTTCAACCCGCTCACGGTCTGAGGAAAATGGAGAACGCCGGTAGAGCCTATCAACGGCACTGTCCAAGGCGCGGTGTGCCTTGCGGAGCTCGACGGGCATAAGATCGGGGTCGTAGAGGTCTGCCAAGGTCGCGTCGGGATGGACGGCACGGGCGGCGAGGACAGCGTCCGCATAAGGTTCGAGGCGCTGCAGCCGTTCCGCGGAGACAGGGGGCACCGGGAAGGTGTTGTATACGAGACCGATAGAATAACGATAGCGGCTTTCCAAGCGGCCCCCGATATGGCGCAGCCAAGCCATGTGCATAGCAGAAGTAAGCAACGCGAATAGGGGTTTACTGGCGTCTTCGACGATGAAGACAAGATCGCTTGGAATTACCGGCGGCTCCAACCAGCCAATCGGCACATATTCCCGCCGCTCAGAACTCACCTTCGGTATGACTAGAAACGGCGCGGTAGGAACGACGTTGACATGGTAGAGCGTCGGCGTTTCGGCAAGTGCCTGGGTAGGTCTGCTCCTGCTTGATAGCCGATAGCTGCGGACAGCGGCAATGCGCTCGCGGACCTTCGGCAGCGTCTTCAGCACTTGAGGTGCTACATCAGCCAAGCGCAATATCCAGCGTTCTCCACCCTGTAAAAACTCACGACTTCCGACGAAGGGCCGCAGATGCGGCTCGGCGTCAGGTTCTTCTCGCAAAAAGGCGGCACGTTCCTCGGTGTTGAAGATATAGTGTCCACCATCGATGGGTTTGGAACCGATGATTAGCTTCGGCAGTCCATTGATCTGCCGAGATTCCTTCTTTACGACAATCCGCGAATCAGTCAATCCACTGGCGTCGAACAGGTAAGGTGAAAGGGCAGCGTGACGGCTCTCGTGCGACTCACCGTTGGGGGTGTCGTAGGAAAACAGCCGTTTCTCCTGCGATGTGGTTTCCCGTTTTGCCAGCCCAATGATGACGACGTGAACGTGCGCCATACCACGAGCGTCTGAACCCCAAGCGAAGGTGCGGTGGGCAAAAGCAATCTCTAGGGCGGAACGGTCAAACAGGATGGGCCAAAGTTGCGCCACCTGTTCGCCTTGAGTGATGGAATTGGTCGCCACAAAGCCGATTTGCGCCTTACTCTGCTGGATGTATTCACCCGCCTTGATAAACCACGCTGCCACATAGTCGAGGGTGCCGCCGCTTCTGCCCAGTGCAGCGATGCGGCGCACCTGTTCGCGCTGTTGTGATCATTGGTACTTCGCGCCCACAAACGGCGGATTTCCGAGCACATAGGAATATTCTTCTGGGGGCAGCAGTGTCGTCCAATCCGTTTCCAATGCATCCCCGTGTCTGATATGCGGAGACTTTTCCAACGGAATACGTGCATAAGTTTGTCCAAACTCCAAGCTCAGGCGGTTGTTCATGATGTGGTCCATCATCCACAGGGCAACCTCGGCGATATGCGCGGGAAACTCTCCCAACTCAATCCCATAGAACGCATCCACATCGACCACTGAGAGCGATTGCGCGAGCAAATCAAGTTGACGGTGCGGACGGATTTCCTTTAACACCTCTATTTCCAACGCTCGCAGTTCACGGTAGGCGATAATCAGGAAGTTGCCGCATCCGCACGCTGGATCAAAAAAGCGCAACCGGCCAAGCCTATGCTGAAAGGCGATTAGCTCGGGGAGGCGACGGTTGTCCCTGCGGGCTCGGAGGCGTTGGAACTCAGCACGTAACTCGTCAAGGAACAACGGCTCAATCACCTTGAGGATGTTCTTTTCGGTGGTATAGTGCGCGCCTTTAGCGCGGCGTTCATCCTTGTCCATCACCGACTGAAAGAGCGAACCGAAGATTGCTGGAGAGATTTCCGACCAATTGAAATGGCAGGCGTCAATGAGCCGCTGACGCATCTCGGAATTGAATGACGGGATGAGTAGTTGTTCGCGGAACAGATCGCCGTTGACGTAGGGGAAGCGGGAGAGGTCTTCGTCAAGGATTGTGGAGCGGCGGTCTACGGGTGTGTTGAGCACTTGAAACAGTTGCGCTAACCAGCCGCCGAGGTCTGAGCCATCTTCCTGTGTCCGGTTCTCTAACAGATCAAGAAAAATGTCGCGTGGCTCGAAGATGCCGGTGTCGTCCGCGAAGAAACAGAAGACGATGCGGACAAGAAATTGTTCAAGATCATGACCCGTGTAGCCAGCGTCTGCCAACGCGTCGTGAAGTTGTCCAACGCGCTCGGAGGCTTCGATGTTGACCGGATCCTGATCCTTGAAGGATCGCTTCTGTACACCCAAGATGAAACCGAACTTTTCGACATGTTGGGGCAATTCAGCAAGAGTGAAGGCAACGCTTTCATCTTCGTCGAGGTCGTATAGTTCAAAGGTCTGGAAATCGCTCAACAGCAGGTAGCGTGGTAGGTCAGCGTCCTTGAGACCGGGGAAGTAGGAGAAAGCTTGGGTTTTGGCTTTTGTTAGGTCGCGCCCGGCACTTTTCTGCTCAACGAGGAGCACGCCTTTCCAAAACAGGTCAATAAAGCCGCGCTTATCGCCGAGCAGTTTAACAGGTTCCTCAAACGCCGCAACCCGGCGCACAGGCAGATCAAAGATAGTGAAAAACTCTTGGTAGAAAAGTTGGGTTTCTCCCTTTTCATAACCTGCGTCTGCCCATTCCTGAGAGAATGCAGCGGCGCGGGCGCGGATTTCATTCCATGACAGGCGCATCGGTTTCGCTCTCATCTATTTCTGATGGCTGATTTCGTAAAGGACGAGCGGAGAGATCGATTGTTGGGGGTTCTGGCAATGAACGCGTTGTTTGTACACCCAATTCTGGAAAGCGCCGCGCTTGTACTAGAACGCGTGAATCGAATGAGCCCACGCTGTCGTTGTACTTGCCAACAGCTCGCTCGAGTGCGTTCCCAATGCCTTCCAAGTGTTCGGCGAAAACACACAGACGGTTGTAGAGTTCCCTACCAATCTCAGCAATTTTCAGAGCTCCACGTTCAACCTCTCTCTCCTGCCAACCCATCGCAACACATTTCAACAGTGGGACGAGAGTAGAGAAGGTCACTAATACCACCTGTTTTTGCAATGCGTAATCAATCAAATCAGGGGCGTTTTGCACTGCAGGCGGTAAAGCAAAGTCGGGAATTGCCATCACTACAAAATCTGCTGTGGACGGCAGATTTTGCCAGTACTCTTTTTTGGACAAATCATCTACGTGATTTCTCATGTGCCTGGCATGATGGGCAAGATGAACAGCGCGTTCTTCATCATCAGTCGCGTTTTCGGCATCAAGATAGGCAACCAAAGACACCTTTGAATCAATAATGATATCGCGCTCGTGCGGCAGGTGAACGATAAAGTCAGTTCGTCCGCCTTGTTGATCAGAGTCCTGCACCGTATAGTGAATGCCTTTGGTAAGACCTGACAATTCCAACGCACGTTCAACCTGCATCTCACCCCATCTGCCGCGTGTCTGAGGCCCTTTGGTCAATGCTGATGACAATTTGTTTGCTTCAGAGGCTAAATCTCTATTGGCTTGCGTAAGCATCGTGATTTGCTCACGCAGAGCACCGGCATTATCCGCCCGCACCCTGTCCAACTCTTCAATTCTCTCTGATAGAGGTTTAACTAGCTTGGCAACTGCCTCTTCCCGTGCTTTCAGCAACTCTTCCGCATTCGACTTGAACGACTCCCCCTGAGCTTTCAGGACATCCGATGACAATGCTTTGAATGCATCTGAAAAACGTTTCTCCAACCCATTGCGTTCGATCAGCTGTTCTTCAACATTCTTCGCCCTCTCATCCAGTTGTGTTCGTTCTTCCGTCAATTTTTGGTGCTGTTGTTGCAAATCATCGTGTTCAACTACCAATGTATTCTTTTCGTTGGATTCTTTTTGTAATGCCTCCGTGCGGCTTTTGAGTTCTGCCTCAAGCCTTGACACATCCGCAGTAAGCCCCTGCACACGATCTTGCAACTCATCCCGTTTCTCGCGCACCGAATTCAATTCCCCTGATACTTGCGTATGCAGCTCATCTCGTTCAATCAACTGTTTCTCAGCGTTCTTTACCCTCTCATCCAGTTGTGTTCGTTCTTCCGTCAGTTTTTGGTGCTGCTGTTGCAAACCGTCGTGTTCAACTACCAACGTATTCTTTTCGTTGGATTCTTTCTGTAATGCCTCCGTGCCGTTTTTGAGTTCTGCCTCAAGTCTTGACACATCCGCAGTAAGCTCCTGCACACGATCTTGCAACTCATCCCGTTTCTCGCGTACCGAATTCAATTCCCCTGTTATCTGTGTATGTAGTTCCTCCCGTTCAATCAACTGTTTCTCAGCGTTCTTCACCCTTTCGTCCAGTTGTGTTCGTTCTTCCGTCAGTTTTTGGTGCTGCTGTTGCAAACCGTCGTGTTCAACTACCAACGTATTCTTTTCGTTGGATTCTTTTTGTAATGCCTCCGTGCGGCTTTTAAGTTCTGCCTCAAGCCTTGACACATCCGCAGCAAGCTCCTGCACACGATCTTGCAACTCATCTCGCCTCTCGCGTACCGAATTCAATTCCCCTGATACTTGCGTATGCAGCTTCCCCATATTGGATAGATTTTCTTGAAGTTTCGCATTCTCGACCTGAAACTCGCGTACATCAATTTGGTTCTTTTCGGCTTCCTCCAACTTATCGCGGATCATTTGAAGTTCAGCCTCTGCCGTTGATTTGTCAGCACTCATTTTCACCAATGCCTCAGCATTGCGAGCATTTGCCTTATACGCAATGAATGCCAGCAACGCAAATACTAACGCGACAGCCATCAACACTATCGTCAATATGTCCATATTTTAGACAACCTCCAGTTGTTTCGATTAATTCTAATAAAGGGTAAAATTTCTAAATTCGGATCGATTTGCGTGATTTTATGGTGAGAGCGGAGTGAAGTGATATGTAACGCACAATAAATTGCGCAGCCACTAACGGTTGGAAAAAAGATTGGATATACTGGAGAGAAAAAAAATGGAGGGCAAAGAGAATCTCTGCCCTCCATATCTGTCTGTAATTTCAGACGCTTAGTACATACCGCCCATTTCACCACCGGGAGGTCCTGCCGGCATTGGGGGTGCATCCTTCTCAGGAATGTCCGCGACCAATGCCTCTGTGGTAATCATCAGACCAGCGATGCTGGCAGCATTCTGAAGGGCAACACGGACCACTTTGGTTGGGTCAATGACACCTGCGCTGAACATATCGTTGAATTCATCTCTCAGGGCATCGTAACCAACATTGTCGGCTTCATCTTTCACCTTTGCGAGGATCACCGAATCTTCTTGACCCGCATTGTGTGCGATCTGACGAAGTGGTTCTTCAAGGGCACGGCGTACAATATCAACACCGACCTGCTCCGTTTCGTCTTCGAGGCTGACGTCATCAAGTGCAGATGTTGCACGGACAAGAGCAACGCCGCCGCCTGCAACAATACCTTCCTCAACGGCTGCACGGGTCGCGTGCATTGCATCTTCAACGCGTGCCTTCTTCTCTTTCATCTCAACTTCGGTTGCTGCGCCAACATTGATGATAGCAACACCACCGGCGAGTTTTGCAAGGCGTTCTTGCAGTTTTTCGCCGTCATAGTCGGAGGTGGTATCGTCAATCTGCCTGCGAATCTGATTGATCCGACCTTGAATAGCTTCGGTGCTACCGGCACCTTCGATAACGGTTGTGTTGTCTTTGTCGATGACAACCCGCTTTGCCTGACCGAGATCGTTCAGGTTCACGTTTTCGAGCTTAATCCCGAGGTCTTCGGAGATGACGCGTCCATTCGTGAGGATAGAGAGATCTTCAAGCATTTCGGTCCGGCGATCGCCGTAACCGGGTGCTTTGACAGCAGCGCCACGGATGGTTCCGCGAATCTTGTTGACCACGAGGGTGGCTAACGCCTCACCTTCCACATCTTCTGCGATGATGAGGAAAGGTCTACCTTGCTGGGCGACTCGTTCAAGCATCGGTACGAGATCTTTGAGCGCGCTAATCTTCTTCTCATGGATGAGGATATATACATCCTCAAGCACGGTTTCCATACGATCTGGATCGGTGACAAAGTAGGGCGACAGGTAGCCACGATCGAACTGCATACCCTCGACTACATCAAGCGTCGTTTCAAGGCTCTTGGCTTCTTCGACGGTGATAACGCCGTCTTTACCTACTTTTTCCATCGCGTCCGCAATCAGGTCTCCAATTTCCTGGTCGTTATTAGCGGAGATAGAAGCAACCTGTGCGATTTCTGTTTTCTCGGAAGTCTCTCGGCTAACGCTTTGCAAACGGTCTACAACAGCCTCGACCGCCTTCTCGACGCCGCGCTTGAGTGCCATTGGATTACGTCCTGCGGCGACGTTCTTTAGACCTTCGCGGTAGATTGCCTGTGCCAAAATGGTAGCAGTCGTTGTTCCATCACCGGCAACATCACTGGTTTTGGAGGCGACCTCTTTTACCATCTGGGCACCCATATTTTCATACGGGTCCTCAAGCTCGATCTCTTTTGCAACGGTCACACCGTCTTTGGTGATTGTTGGCGCGCCAAATTTCTTATCGAGAACAACGTTCCTTCCTTTTGGTCCTAAAGTTACTTTTACAGCATTTGTAAGTGCGTCAACCCCATTTTTAATTTGGTTACGCGCGCTTTCATTAAATGCCAGTTGTTTTGCTGCCATTGTTATTTCTCCTAATTCTCTGATCTACCAAAATTAGCTAATTTTTGCTAAGATGTCATCTTCGCGCAGAATCAGCAATTCTTCATTGTCATACGCCACTTCAGTACCGGAGTATTTCCCAAACAGGATTTTGTCTCCAGCGGCGACATCAAGGGCTTGCCGGTCACCATTGTCAAGCAAGCGACCTTGTCCAACAGCGATAACTTCCCCTTCTTGGGGTTTCTCTTTGGCAGTGTCAGGAATGATAATCCCGCCACTGGTTGTCTGCTCATCTTCTTCAGTGCGCCGGATTAAAATCCGATCGCCTAAGGGAATGAGTGCCATATCTTAATCTCCTTTTCGTTAAGGTTGAAGTTAATAAAATGCTACAACCCTTACATTATGCAATAGATATGCCAACCCGCTATTACTGGATTCTTCGCCTTTCAATGACATATTGGCACACCTAAAACCGAGCCAATATGTCATTGATGACTGTGTTTTGTTGCAATCGTGTCATTTTGTCATGGTCTGATTGAGAACCTGTTCACGAGAATCACTCATGTTAAGAAATAGCGCAAAGAGACCGAGTTTTTCCGAAAAGACTCGGTCTCTCTAAGCTGCTCCGCACTTTCTTTTGACATTAGCCAATTTGCCCTTCCCCTTCAGGTATACGAGCTGCTTCAACCATTTGGATACTTCGTAGGGCATGAAACGGCTTTCCCTGTCCGATTTGATTCATAGGCAGCTGCAAGAATCCCATTGGTGCGCAATCCATCCAACCCGGTGACAATCGGTTCCTCCCTTTGGGTTACGCACCGTGCAAAATGCTCAAATTGGCTCTGGTAAAGGTCTTCAAACTGGGAATCGATGATTTGAGACTCGCCGTTAGCGGAGAGTTTAATTTTCCAACCATCATCATTGTAGACCCACACCCACCCATCGGTACCGTATATTTCGATGACAAGATCGCTCCCAGCGGCAGAGAAACTGGTGTCAACGACCCCTAGAGCACCGTCCTCAAAACGCATCATGATCATTCCGGTTTCTTCAACATCATACCCCTGGAGAACTGTGCTGCAGAATGCGCTGACCTGATTCACTTCGCCGACGATGTAGCGTAAGAGATCGACTCCATGTGCCCCGAGATCCATCAGGCATCCACCGCCGCTCTGATCCGGGTTACCACGCCACGCCCCCGGCGGGATCGGAAACGGTTTAAGGAACGGCATCCGTCCTTGAACAATGCGTCCCAAACGTCCCTCTGTCACCCAGTTTTTTATCCCTTGAAAACAGGAGTGAAAGCGAAATAGGAAGCAAATCTGCAGATGCACGCCGTTGGTTTCACAGGCATCGATCATCCGTTGACACTCTTCTGTATTCATCCCCATTGGTTTATCACAGAGGACATGGTATCCCTGCTCGGCAGCTTCAATCACCTGCTCACAGTGCAGATACACAGGCGTTGAAACGTAAATTGCATCTAACGCTTCGTCTGACAGGAGATCCTTGACCGTTGTGTAATACATTTGCGCGCCATGTTCTGTCGCAAGTCGTTGGGCACGCGCTGCATCTCTAGAAAACAGCGCATGGAGTTCCGCGTCTTTCGCTTTATTTATTGCCGGGATAGCTCGACGTTGTGCAACACTTCCTGCGCCAAGCACGCCCCATTTTAATGCCATGTTGTTCTCCTCACTGATTGGGCAATCTGGAAAACTACCTCGTCGAAAATTGAATCTAAAGCTTACCCGTCGGTATATCCTGTTCCGATTTTTGGAATTAATATTGCCTGTCTCGAATTTTTTTGTTGAGAATAACGGTATAAATTGGTATAATAGGAAGCTGTATTCCGAGAACTCTACTTGGGATTTTGGTAAGGCAGGTACACGACTATTTCGTATCCACGATTAGATGTCAGTTTAATTTGGTCTGTATTGAGATATGGGAAGGATGCCGGCAAGATTCTGTTCCGCCGGTATCTGTGCAGGTATTGCATTTACGCCTTTTCATGATTATTCGTGTCACACTTCCTGCATAACCTGTCAACGGTTACTAAAGTCCCAAGAATTGAAAGGGGGGTAGGTTTGATAAAATGATTCATGTTAGAGTCGAACCAGACGAAACAATTGATAGAGCTCTTGCTCGCTTCAAGAAGATATGCGGCAAGGCAGGTATCGTTACGGAAATCAGACGGCGTAGCTTCTATGAGAAGCCGAGCGAAAAACGACGTCGCTTAGAAATGAAACGGCAACGGAAAAATAAGATTCGCACTTTTCACAGCACTCAACGATAGGTCGAATACTCTCGGAACAGAGGAATTTAACTGACCTGACTAGCGTTGTGACAGTGATTGATGGTAGCATTGGCATATTTTGCCACCCAAACCTAAATTAGAGGGCATATATGTTTGCCTTATGGATTATCTACGGATGTTCCATTCGGTAAACGTATATGCCTTTTTTTTATTTTCACCGCTTATCGTCTGCAAGCGAGATTGAGTTGTGGTAGGAGGTCTACATAGATCAACGCAAGCTATCTGTCGGTAGGTTTTCGGCGGAAACGATCATACTTTGCATCCACAAGAAAATCCTTGAGATATATACGTTCACCGTCCAGCTGATCGGAAGCATTTGCACCAAGCACAGCGGCAAGGCTATTCATGCTACTCGCGAAGGTGCTCCGAAGTTGCCCTGAATCTTCCATCGTAATCGCGCGGAGAAAAGCGCGACTGATCTGCTCTGTTGGGTCCACGCGATGGGGCGTCGGAAGTAGATGGCGAACTGCTTCCTCCGACGGCGTTTGTGCCGGCGGATATGGGCCATCGTAGTAGTATGCGACCACGTCATCCCCCTCAAACTTCAGGTGCCCGTGCGTCCAGAGTATACTCTCATAGCTATCGCTATAGTAAGTTTGGCGCAGACGGGATAGGATGAGATTGGCAATACAACCGCACTCAAAGCCGAATCTTACGCTGTAGGCATATGGGTTATTCCCGCCATTAACGATGTCCGACGCATCACGGTGGATATAATTTGCCTCAACCCATGAGATGTCACCGAACCAATACCGCATCAGGTCTGTTTGATGAATCCCTCCTTCCACAACGGTCGCTCCAGACCATTCATAGTTTGCTGTCCAGACACGATTGGCAGGTCCGCCCAATGTTTCGGTTTTGGTATGTTTGATTGAATGACCCTCAAGCGCACCGTTCGCTATAACGGTGCTCATTACGGGCTGTTTATCCGCGAGGAATTTGTGAACGGCTTCGTAACGCGAATCATACCGCTGTTGGAACCCCGCTGTGGAGATAACACCGTTTTCCTGTATCGTCCGCTGCATGTCAACGGCTTCGTTCAGGTAGAGGCTCATCGGCTTTTCAGCGAAAATGTGCACGCCTGCATTCGCCGCTTGGATGATCTCACCGTTGTGGACTCCAGGGGGAAGCACGAAATAGATCGCGTCCAACGGCACGGAGGCGAGGGTTTCTGCAAAATCTGTCGAGGTGTGGAGGTCGTCAATGTGAAACCCATCCACATATCTCTGAATTTTTGCCTCTGCGAGGTTGTCCTCAAAAACGTCGATTAAGGCTGCAATTTTGACAAGCCCCTCGCTTTGAAGTTTCCAAAGGGCTCGCAAATGCTGGAGTCCGCGTTGTCCAAGGCCGAGAATCGCAACGCGAGTTGGTTGACTCATAAAAACGTCCTTTCCTTAAAAATAATCCAAGTTGCTAGTTGATAAACCAAGCGTCAGAAACCGACGCAAGAGTCGGGAATTGGCATTCCCTCCTACACGTTTCGTGTTTTGCATTGCGTTCTGTTTATCAATCCTGCTCGGCTTGGATAGCAAGCCATCTTTGCGCGTGTGCGGTGGATTTGTCGACCCACTGCGAGCGGTAATTGGCTCCCTCACTAGTTTGCAACGTTTCCTGTAGCTAGAACTTTCCTTAAAAATAGGTGGCTATGCTTTGAAGATCTCGTTGACTTTTTCTAACCCGTCCCATGCGGCAGCAAAGCCAGCATACGCGGCGACTTGAAAAAAGACTTCAATGATTTCAGGCTTTGTTGCGCCGTTATTCAATGCCATCTGAACGTTCAGTTCTAGCGCATTCACTCGACCTAACGCGGCTAAAATCGCAATGCTACAAAGACTCCGTGTCCTTAAATCTAGGTTAGGGCGGCTCCAAATCTCGCCGCCAACAACTCCCATCACGCACTTTTCAAAATCCGGAGATAACGATCTAAATTTCTCTCTTAACTCGTCTATTTTATTAGTGCCAATCATTTTTGAAAACTGTTCAACACCTTTTTGATATTGTTCTTCGAGCATTCTATTTTTCTCCTTCGATAATTTGACAGCACAGGTATAACTAAAGGAAATCAAAGTCACAGCCTAAGTGCGCCTGCTCAATGTGTTGGGTATATAGCAACCCATAGCCCCGTTGGAAGTGCGGTTCAGGAAGAACGAGCTGCTCTTTCCGCTTTGCCAATATTGTCTCGTCCACCAACAATTCTATCCGTTTGTTTGGGACATCTAACTCAATCAGATCGCCCTCCTCTACCAACGCCAAAGGTCCCCCAACAGCGGCTTCGGGGGCGATGTGAAGCACAATCGTGCCGAATGCCGTTCCGCTCATCCGAGCGTCGGAGATGCGAACCATATCTTTAACGCCAGCCCGCAAGAGCTTCTTTGGAATCGGGAGATAGCCTGCCTCCGGCATCCCCGGCCCACCGATAGGTCCCGCGTTCTGCAGGACAATGATATGATCCTTGGTAACGGGCAAATTGGGATCGTCAATGCGATTGTGGAGGTCTTCCAGCGACTTAAAAACGACTGCCGGTCCGCGATGTGTCAATAGATCGGGCGAAGCGGCCGAACGCTTAATCACTGCCCCCTGCGGTGCTAAGTTCCCGAAGAGGCTGGCAAGCGTTCCGGATTCAAACAGGGGTGCTGTTCTGGGCTTGATGACATCCTGCCACGCTGGTGGGTGAGTTACCCCCGAAAGATTTTCTCCGATGGTGCTCCCCGTCACGGTCTGGGCATCTCGGTGGAGAACATCTTCGAGCACCTTCATCACAACCGGGATTCCACCTACCTTAAAGAGATCTTCCATGTAATAATCACCACTCGGCTTGAGGTTTACGAGGACCGGGGTTTCATCGCTGATTCGATCGAAGTCGGTGAGGTCAAGTCGAATGCCGAGTCGTCGGGCGATTGCCGTCAAATGGATGACGCCGTTTGTTGAGCCGCCGATTGCCATTAGGAGGCGGATTGCGTTCTCGAAGGACTGTTGTGTCAGAACTTTCGACGGTCGGAGATCGTTTTTAATCATCGAGACAATGGTTCTGCCTGCTGCTGCCGCATGGCGACGCCGTTCCGCCATCACCGCAGGGATAGCGGCACCACCGGGTAACATCAAGCCGAGCCCCTCTGCCAGTGCTGCCATGGTGCTGGCGGTGCCCATCACCATACAGGTCCCTGTGCTGGAACACAACCGACTCTCAATCTCATCTATCTCGTCTTGGTCCAAACGACCGGCGCGATGTTCACCCCAGAATCGGCGGCAGTCGGTGCACGCCCCTAGTCTTTCACCTTGATAATCCCCAGTAATCATCGGTCCTGCAACCAGACAAATCGCCGGACGATCTGCACTCACAGCCCCCATCAATTGGGCGGGAACGGTCTTATCGCATCCGCCCAACAGAACAACGCCGTCCATCGGTTGAGCGCGAATCATCTCCTCCGTATCCATCGCCATCAGGTTGCGGAACATCATTGTGGTGGGTGCTGTAAACATCTCTCCAAGCGAGATTGTGGGAAATTCAATCGGCAATCCACCGTGAGATAACACCCCCCGCTTCACCGCTTCGATAAGGTCACCAAAGTTGTGATGGCAGCTATTGAAACCGCTGAAGGTGTTGATGATGCCGATGATCGGGCGTTCCAACTCTTGATCCGAATATCCCATCGCTTTCGCAAAGGCCTTACGGATGTAGACGCTGAACTCCGGATCTCCGTAGTTGGTCAAGCTGCTTTTGATGCCTGACGGATTTTTTGTTTGCATAATATCTTTATACCTCGCATTTACCACACTGAGAAGTGTGTAAAACGGGGAATTATAATCCAAGTTGCTAGAGCGTTCGTAGGCCGAGTTTCTATATTCGACAAATACTAAAAGGATGTTGTGCTAGGAGCATTGTTTTTCTCGATTTATTGTGCATCACCGCAATGCGACGCACATGTCGCCCCGCTGGGGCTTGGGTGTTGGTCGGTTTAGTTTCTATAGACATATTGCCCCGCTGGGGCTTTGAGGGTCAGGCTAGGAGACCCACAACTATCAGGTTAAAATAAGCAGCTTAACCAACTAGTATACGAACGTTACGGCATACGGAGTATGCCTACTACTATCAACTGACGGTAATTATAGCTAATGAATGCCGTGGTGGGTTCCATCATCAAACGCGTCATAGCTCTATCCGGTATACACGAGTGGCGGTATCATGAAACATAGCGGCGCGCTCGGAATCTGAGTAACCTGATGACAGCCGTTTGAAAGCGTTATACATTACGTTGTAGGAGTATGACACCTTATCCACCGGGAAATTGCTCTCAAACATGCACCGGTCAGGTCCGAATTGCTCAATGCAGTAATTCATCAAGGGTGCCATATCCGATGCGAGTTCTTCCGAGCCAGCGGGTGTTGTTCGGGCGTGCCAGTCGAAACCGGTACGAGGCATTCCGATGCCACCCAACTTGACGTTGATATTGGGACATTCTGCGACGGCAGCGATGCCGCTCCGCCAAGTGGCGAGCACCTCATCGTCCCGGTTTGCATAAGGACCTACCTGTAGCAGTCCGCCGATGTGGTTGAGAATAATGGTCAAATCAGGCAGTGCCTTGGCGAAATCTGCCAATTCGGGCAGCTGCGGGAAATACATCCAAGCTTCCAAAGATAATCCCATACGTGCGAGCACCCGTGCACCCGCCCGAAAACTGTTGGTAGCCAGCTGTCCCTGCATTCTGTGAGCACTTGTGTTTTCGATCTCTGGATGGGGGTCCCAAGTTACGGCGTGGCGGATACCACGAAAGCGGTTGGGACTGGCTGCTTGCAGTGCTTGCAGCACCGGTTCAACCTGATCGCCTAGGTTTAGGTTGGCGTGACCGACGATCGCCGCGGCAGCCCGGCAGGGCCCGTATAGCCCACTCGCGCTGGCAGCCGCCAGTCCTTGCACAAATTCAACTTCACCGACGGGACGCCTCTCCTCCGGTCCGTCAGCGCGATACATTGCTCTTGCCTCAACAAACACAGTGGAACGCACGTTGTGACCGCTGTTTACATCATCGGCTAGCTCGTGGAGCAAATATTGTTGATAAGGAACGCGCTCCGTCCGAAAGTCCCAGAAGTGGTGATGGGGATCGCAAATAGGAATCTCCGGTTCCAAAGTCGGTTCCGGGGTTAAAGCAAGCCAATCATTGCCTCCAAATGGCATAAAAGCACCTCCGTTGTGGTATATCGAGTTTTTTTTATGATGAATAGATACTAGTGTGGCGATAAGGAGTTCGCAATATTTATTATAACACAAGTTGCTAGTTGCTAAACGAAGCGTCAGAAATTGGAATTCCCGGCTACACATTTCGTGTTTCGCATTGCGTCATGTTTATCAATCCCGCTCGGTTCCGACTTCGCCGAGAGTCCAAGACATGGATAGATAGCTGCAAGCCTTCAATACCCGGGCTCTAATGTAACGTTCCGGGCTGATTGAGCCAAAACTGTTGCGCAATATGCTAGGTATCTTGTGCAGTGGATTTGTCAATCCACTGCGAGCGGTAGTTGGCTCCTGCACTAGTTTGCAACGTTTCCTGTAGCTGGCAACTTGGATTATTATACCACTCTTTCTCAATATTAGCGACAAAACAATGGGATGATATGTCCATTGTATTTTTGTTGTAAAATTGATAAAACACTGATAAAATAACCGTGGAAACTTCAGAACAAAAACCTTGTTTTTCGGGCACGGGTGCTAGTGTCACGTCCAAAAGTTGGACATATTTAAGCCAGATAATTGAGCAACTAGGTGCGTGAAGTTGATTTGCCTTTTTCTATCCATCTGAATTTTTATCCCTGAAGCGAGTTTCATTCAGTTGAGCCATACTTGCAATTTCCAGATAAGGAGAAGGCACTATGCCGATGTCTCATAAAGTAATGCAGCGGAAAATCAAAAGGCGATTGAAGGGAAAAGCAGGCAAGGTAAAGCAGGATGAGCTCCACAGAATTCTCCAAGAGTTACCTAACTACCGTAGTGGGCCTTATGCTGATCTTCGCAAATCACTTAACGAAGAGATTCACCAGCAGCAACAGCGGTTAAAGGTACAACACAAAGATACTCTCGCTGTTGAGAAGGAAGGGCACTTTCAAATGGTGCTGGTGGGTGCACCTAACGCTGGAAAATCTGCATTGCTCAAGGCACTCTCTCGCAGACAGGTGAAAGTCGCTGATTACGCCTTTACCACGTTGAAACCCATACCAGCAAGGGTTGATTGCGGCGGACTGTGGATTCAATTGGTTGAAATCCCTGGCCTAATCACAGGAGCCGCGGAAGGACGGGGTCGAGGGCAAGCCTTACTTAGTGTGGCAGCTAATGCCGATGGTTTAATAGCGGCACATGACCTGACTGCGGATCCGCAACAATTGGACATTATTTTAACGGAGTTGTCTAAGACGAAATTACCCCAACCTTTGTTAATTGTATACACCAAGATGGATGTGCCCAATGCCGAAAGCCGTTTAAGAACGGTACAGACGCGATATGCTCAATTCAAAAGTGTTGCGGTCTCAGCCGAGCAGAATTTGCACCTTGACGCATTAAAAGAAGCCATGCGAGCAGCTACAGGATTGATTCGTGTGTTCCCACGCTCAAATCAGGCTGGAAATTCGCCAGATGAGAAACCGGTGATAATCCCTACTAATAGCAGCATAGAAGATTTTGCAGGTAAGATTCACAAGGATATAGCCCAAAAGTTGAAACACGCCAAAGTTTGGGGAAGCTCCGTGAAATTTCCCGGTCAACAGGTTGGAAAAGGACATGTTCTGTCGGACATGGATATTGTGACCCTTTATACAACGTAGCAGGTGCCAAAAACGCTAAAGACCGGCTGCAAACTTGTCGCCTAGTGAAAGTGAGTACGTGAGATTATCTCACTTAGTTGGCATACGATACCTCCTCAACCCAGTGTTGGAGATCCATTATGAATCAACGCGAAACTCCTTCTATAGATGAGCAAGCGGTCCCCGTTGCGCCGCCGGGCGGAGCACCCGACTTCGATGCAGTCCGCAGCGATTTTCCGCGAGCAAAGACCGCTGCATACTTCGATAACGCCTCATCACACCCGCTCAGTGTTCACTCCGCCGCAGCCCTGCATCGTTATATCGACTGGGTTACGCACGAGGTCGGTGAGCCGTGGTGGCCCCCGTGGGCGGCACCACGGGATGAATCGAAACGTCTCTTCGCCAAACTTATCAACGCCCAATCGGAGGATATCGCCTTTGCCCGTAGTGCTGTCGAGGCGGAGAGCAACCTGCTGAACGGCATGCAGGAGCACCTCGCCGGCGGCAACATCGTCACCCACGACCTACACTACGCTGCGTCGCTCTACAACTACAAAATGCGGGAACAAGCATCTGAGTTCTCACGCATCGGGGACGTAAGCAACACCCGAAATACAAGGTATGACTGTGAGAGTCTCCGTATCGTCAAACACCGCGATTGGCAGATCGACTATAGCGACATGGAGCGTGCGATTGATAGTAACACCAGGTTGGTTTCCATTACATTAGTTTCCAACGTCAACGGCTGCCTCTCAGATGTAAAGGCTATCAGTGATCTCGCCCACGCACATGGCGCGTATCTCTATGTCGATATAATTCAGGGGGTCGGAGCTGTGCCCGTCGATGTGGAAGCGCTGGGGATTGACTTCGCTGCGTGCTCTACCTTTAAGTGGCTGATGGGTGTCAAGGGGTTTGGCTTTCTCTACGTGCGATCAGATCTCCAAGGTACTGTGGTGAAACCTACCCAGCACTGCGGCGGCATAAGTTTTAACTATACCCCTTGGGTTGAGGAGCCGAATCCGGCTAGCGCGGAGCTCACCTTTACGCCAACCCCCGGACCCACCTGTTACGAAGTCAGCTACCCATCTTATGAAGGTGCCATCTGTGCACAAGAAAGCCTGAAATACATTCTCCGGTTGGGGGTTCACAATATCCGCAATCATGTCCGCACGCTCACCGATCGGCTGATGGAGGAGCTGCCCGCGCTCGGGTATCTCGCCATCACCCCCAAGGGGAACGAAAGCCCTATTGTGAGTTTTGCGGCACCGGATCCCGCGACGACGATGGCGACACTCAGAAACGCCGGCGTTCATGTTGCGATGCGCTACGGCAACAAGATGCGAATTTCCCCGTCTGTCTTCAATAACCAAGAAGATGTATCCCGTTTGTTAGAAGCACTTGCGTGAGATGTGACTCAGGCTTCAGGTGAGTTGTATTGGCAGAATATGCTCCCTTTCTGTCCCAAGATTTGGTCAAGGAGGAAACATGAGAGAAAATTTCTGGTTCAATCGCATGGCTGAACATTGGAGTATCCCGCAGCGGTTAGATCTAGTCGAACATGTGAGAAGGGCGAAGCTACAGGTCGTGCAGGTGGGAACCTTTGGTCCGATGTTCTACAGTTTGGCAGACGACCCTGAAGTCAATCGTCATTGGGTGGGGATGCCACTGATTGGTGTAGAAGAAAACCTTGCTTGCGCGGCAGCGCTCATCCCCCAACTCCAAGAAGCCGGGGCGAAGGTTGTTGGGCAGATGAGTATGGCATGGAACTACGGAAACCACGAGAAGGGGCAGGGGTTGTTCGGTGCGTGGGACAGAATCTGGACGGAGGACCTTCTTGGAAATGCGCCCTGTGCGAGCGCAGAAGATACTCAACAACGGCTTGCGGACGGCTCATTGCGACGTTGGGATATCGAAGGACGTCCTTACCTGACGTATAGTGGTTGTATGTGCAATCCGTACTGGCTTGCCACCCTGAAGCCGATGGTGAAAAAAGCCATCGAGTTAGGGATAAACGGATTCAATGTGCATCATAATTTCGAGAACTTCTGTCAGTGCAGCTATTGTCAGGATTATGTGCGAGATAAACTACAGGTAACCTTCGACATTACAGACTTGCGACGAATTTTTGGCAGACGAGACCTCGCCGAAGTCACAGATCTCCTAACGCCGTGCCAAGGATGCCCAGAAGATCTACAACAGCGGTTTCAGTTAACCGTCAACCGTGCAACCCACCTCCGTCGCAAAGAGGCATTAGACGAAATATTCATCGCGCATGGTCGCGCGCTGAATCCCGATCTACTGCTAGCGCAGTGGTATCATAAATACGATTTCCAACCGCACGACGAGCGGAGCCTCCTGCCGAGTGCGCTATGGGCAAAAGATGAGGATTATATCTGGTACAGCCAAGGTGGATATAAGGGGATGAGTTTCATCAAGCACGGCTATTTGGCGGATATGGGGCTGCCCGCTCGGTTTATCTATGCAGCTGGCGGTGGCAAGCCTTTTGTGATTAACAAATACGATTCCCGTCGCTTACGACTGTCGATTTCTGAAGCCGCAGCAAACCATGCTGCAGCGCTCGCATTTCATTGGGGCTATGATGAAGATCCGAATTTTGCTGTTGAGGATTACTACGGTCCCGTCATCCGTTATCAGCGTTTTCTCGCCGACCACGAATCGCTCCTGCATCCCGCCCACCCTTGGTCACAGATAGCATTGGTCTATCCACGCCGCGCTGAGTTAGAGGACGAATCCGACTGTCTAGAACCGCTTAAGCGAATTGGTCGATTGTTGGAGGATAGGCATCTGCTCTTTGACATCATTCTCGATGAACAGCTCCTTGAGTGTGCGACTAACTATCACACCCTCATCTTACCCGATGTGAAACGTCTATCCCCGGAAGAGGGAGCACACCTCAAACAGTTCGTCGAAAAAGGCGGAAAACTCGTCTTTACGGGGGACACTGGCAAATATCAGCTTGACGGACAACGTTATCCTGAAAGTTTGCTAGCAGGTTGGGAAATGCAAGCGGACGAAAACCGCAAGGGTTCAAAATCGGAGGGGGTTTGCTATATTCTAAGGGGAGAGTGGAAGCCCGATTTAGTGGAAGTGCGAACTGATTTACAATTACCGGTATATCCGTCTCTAGAGGATGATCTCTTCGGGGAAGATTTTGTTAGGGATTTGGAAGGTTTGCTTGGGGAGGCATACCTAGAGACTGATGCCCCGTGGTTCGTCCGTGTGCGCGCTTGGTTGCCCGAAGGGCATGAGGCGTTGGTCTTGCATTGGGTGAACTACCGGCAGGATGAGGAAGCAGACATCGAAACGCCACAGCCGGTCGGACCGATTCAGGTAGACTGCAAGGTACCGGAAGGCTACGTGGTGCAAAAGGTCGAATGGCTCTATCCAGAGAAGCGAGATTCGGTCATTCTACATCACGAAACGCTTGGGGAGCGGATCCATTTCACCATTCCAAGCGTGATTATTTACGGTTTGAGTGTGCTGCATCTACAAAAGGCTTAAGAGAATGGAAATTATTCCTTTCCTACTTTTTATCCTTTGCTGCATTGCTATCGTCGGAGCGGTTTTTGGACTCTTCTATCTCTTGGTCCACTTCGGACGCGGCGAATCCCACGATTTGCGCTCTGTGCGCTGCCCACGGTGCAGTACCCAACGAAAGCCGCGAAAAACAGGAAAGATTAGGAATCTTGTTGAAGCAGAACTCCAATGCCCGGTATGTGATTATATTTCGTGGGATATTCCCCTTCGCACCGACCTCTCTGCACGCCCAGCGGACAAAACGGAACGCAATATATGACCTGTAGCAACTAGCCTTCCGAAGGGTTAAACCCCAGCCAAGATTTTGAATAGCTGCTTATTCTTCTACCTCGCCGTCCCAGTAGCTCACATTTTCGTCCTTGCGGAAGAGCCGCCGAGAAACGTAGGGAAAAACTTTGTTGGAGTCAGGATATTCGCTGACACCGTGAGGTTGATTCATCCCAACTGCAAGCACCGTGCACGGCGCGTCTCCCGTATTGACTAGTTTATGGGCACCTATCTCCCCCGGCGGAAAGGCGATAAAATCCCCCGCTGTGATGGTCAGATCGTCACGTGGGGTTTTGAGCGTGCAGGAGCCCTCCACGACATAGAACATTTCTTCGCTGAAGTGATGAAAGTGCATTGGGAAGCTGGCGTTGTTGGGCTGTAAGCGGATGAGCCGATATCCCAACAGTTGTGCTCCGATGAGCGGATCGATGTCCTTATCTTCAAAGTCGTAGGGTTCAGGTGCATCCCGTTTGCCCCAGTCAATCTCATCGATGTTAATTCGATTAATGTAAATATCGGTGCGCCGTTGGAGGCATTCGGCTAACCGCTGACGCGCATCTTGGAGAACCGAGTGACCATCTCCAACCAGAATTGCGTCAAAGGGCAAAGCGAGGATTTTTCGCAGTTCCAACGCCGCTTTTGATGGATTCTCCAACTTTTCCTCCGCTATCAGCGTCAATGAGCCAATCGGCTCCCCAACGATGAGATCGCCCGACAGCACAGCACGCTTTTCAGAGAAATAGAGCGCGATCTCTCCGGGACTCTTTCCGTAACGGAGATGGATTGCCCGCAAACCCGGCGCGATCTCCTCTCCATCGGTGATTTGACGGTCAGCTGCAACCTCGAGCGCAGCTGCATCTGCCTCGTGAATTACAGTTTCTGCCCCTGTGCGTTTGCGAAAGAACTCCGCTTCTCGTTCATGGTCCTGATTGGTAAGCACAATCAGCGAAGCTCCACCAAGTTGATCAAACTGGTTCAGATCCGAATCAATCATAGGTACAGGGTCTATGAGAATATTGCCTTCAGGTCGAACCCATAAATGTCCGTTGAAATCGATTTGACGCATTTCGCTAAAAATCGACCAACTGTAGATGTCATCGAAGATGAGTCGTTTCATTGCGAATCCTTTCCGTTATTGGGCGCTTGGATTCCTCACGATTGGCTCATTGATTTATTTCTACAATCCAGCCTCTCGTCTTGGCAGGTTTGTACTCACCGCCGCGCAGATATTCTGACGTATGCCATAAACACAGATGCTTCCCATCCGGCAACCAAGTGACGGCAGTCAAAGTGAGTGTCGTCCGCGCGACCGGCAGCCTTCGATTGGTTTCCCGATCTAGGACCCACACCTTCCAGCGTAGTCCCATGCAATCCTCACGTTCCATATATGCGAGTCGATCTCCTTGCTGTGACCATGCTGGGGAAGTATGCTTTAGAATTTGCGTACTGCCCGTGGCGTTTGCGGACCTCATCGCGGAAACGTCAACAATATGGAGCTGTTTATCAAGTGCAGGATCCGGTCTGGGATTGCCTCGAAGAACGTAAGCCAGATGGGAGCCATCCGCCGACCATGCAATCTGTGTAACACGCTGAGATTTCGTGGGAATTTCCCCGAACTTGGTTCCGTCTACATTATGAATACGAATCCGAGAATGTCCTGATTGATAATGCTGGTGGTCTAGCCCAACCGCGATACGTTTGCCATCGGGAGACCACGATGGTGGGTCTAGATAGCTGAACGGCACAATTCGTCCGTCAATAGGAACACGTGCTATTGCCGTAAGGCCTGTTTTATCGATATTAATCCGATAAACGATGTCGGTCCCTTCTTCCCAACGCCTAAACGCAATTTGATTTGCGGTCGGTGACCATGCGGGCGCGTCTCCCCGTATCAACCTAATGAGTCGCCACGTTTGCCAATCGATTGCCCATATATAACTCTCGTTTGACTCATTGTAAGCCTCAAACGCGATAAAGCTGCTATCAAGCGACCAAGAAAGATGGGGGTTATAAAAGACTCCCTGATGCAGTCTCCGCGCTTTTCTTGCCCACGCATCCGAAATCCAGAGTTCGCTCGCGTGCCAATACTGTCCAGACAGGTTGGTCCGTTTCAAAAACGCAATTCTTTTTCCATCGGGTGACCAGTGAGGGTATTCTGCCCCTTCAATCAGTTCCAATGTCCGGTTGTGCTTGCAGATTGCCGTATTGAGAAGGATATCACCAGTATTTACAAACGTGCCTATCCCGCCTCCATCCATCCAACCGACTTCGCCGTTTGGAAGCTCAATTTGATACCATCCCTCCGTTTGATTCAGAATCGGGAGCACTACGCCATCGTTGAGCGTTAGTTTGATAGGAGATTGCGCATCTTTTTCCTTATAAACGGGGGCCTGATCGCGCACCACCGTGCCGATTGGACGTTCCTCCTGTGCAACTTGGGATGCTTCACCCTCTTGTGGTAACGCTTGACGATCCTCGGCCTCCTCATTGGTAAAGGCATACACATATCCATCATCCGATGTTGCATAAAGCACCCCATCGGAAATGGCGGGCGCAGCATCAATATATCCGTTCGTTGGGTAGGACCAAATCTCCTTCCGAGATTCAATGTCTATGGCATGAATTTGGTTGTCTCGTGCACCAATATACACCACGCCGTTGGCGGTTGCAGGGTAACTGTAAGTAAGCGGCGTGAGCTCTCGCCAAGCGTTGACATTATGTTGGGGTGCGATGGGACGTAACTGTCCTTGTGAACAGACGTATTCAACTCCATCAATATACACCCGTCCTCTTGGCTGCGATTCCAGTTCACCGGTTGTTGCATCAATAACGTGGATCTTCTGGGTATACGCTCCGATATATAGTCTTCCCTTTGACAGAATCGGTGGGGAATCCATCCATGTATCCGATCGAAATTCCCAAAGCCAGTCACCGGTTTCCGCATTGAGGGCGTACACATGGTTGTTTCGTGCACTAAAATAGACACGGTTATTCCAGACAGCGGGTGCGTATCGAATCACACCCCCGGCTTTGAAACTCCATTTGAATCCCCACTGTTTTGCGTCAAGCGCGTAGAGTGTGTGATCTGTGGAGGCGACGTACACCGTGCCATTGGCAACGACAGGACTCGCTTGGATTGGTCCCCCAGTCTTATATTTCCAAAGCAACTTGAGCGGCGGTTTGAGTGTCCGATCAGGGCTCCTTCCAGAGAAGTACAAATCGTACATGAACATGGGCCAATCTTCAGGACGGGTAGGAACGGGGGAAACAATCGGTTGACTTTTCGGCTGGGATTCCGATGAGGATTTCGGTTTTGAGGTTGGCTGCGTATCCTGATCCTGGGACTGGCATCCCCATAACAGGAAAAAACTCATTAAAAGCAGGATAAACTTCCGATTCATCAAAAACTCCCTTTAGGTGTGGAAACGCAAGCGTTTAGACTTGGGAGGAAACACCCGCTTTAGCACTTTTCTCTTATGTTCGTGTGGAGATGTGCTGGTAGTAGACAGCCTCGAAAACCTCGTGAGAGAAGGAAGCGCGAAACCTGTGAAATCCCTTCAAGGGTTGGACGGCCTACATGCCCAATCCTTGAGGGTTGGGTAGTTGACACATCCTCCGCGTTATGGAAGCCCTGAATTTGTTCGTAGGGTGGTAGATTGATAACGGCTTTCCATTTTCGATTCAGCGATTTAGAGAAGTATAGCATTCCTCTAAGCGGGCGTCAACAGGAAATTGGCGAACGCACCAGCAATGACTTATTCCCTTTTGGGCGGAAATATTCACGTCCTCGTCCCTTCACCCAAATATCCCCGCTTTATCGCGATGGTAAGAAATTCCCGATCAAAGGTTTCATCTGTCAAGGCTTCCCCTTTGGCATTTCTCGGTGAAATCCATCGGCTGGGTCGCTCACCGAAACACGGCGTCAGATCCACCAGATCGAAGTTTTGCAGGAGATTCCACGCCATCACTTTAAGGTTGTAACGTTCTTGGTCGTAGTAGCGTGTGTCCGTCACGTTGCGATAGGAATAGAGCAGATCTTCAAATTCGAGCGATACAAACCCGTCCTCTAACGCACCGGCGAAGTAAGCGTAAAATGCACCGCTGCCAATTCCGTATAGTCCAATCTGATCTACGTCTGACCGTGTGCGAAGATAGTTGTATCCGCACAGGACATCAAAGACGCGTAATCCCATCGTTGAGATGCCTAGCATCATCGCATCCGAGCCGAGTTTATATTCGCCCCCATGCGGATTGCCACCTCGACTGAATGGGCGCGCCTGCACACCGCCGATGCCACGTGGGTCAAAGACAAACAACTGTCGTCCGGCGGCGAGTCGGCTTTCAAGCCATTCCCATTTGTCCGGGTTGTCGTTTGTGCCGTTCTCAAACAGAATCAGGTCGGTCCGCTCAACTGTAGTTCCTTCGAGTGGATGAATGAAGGTTCCAGTAACGACGATATTGGATTCACTGAAGAAAAAGATCTCCTCAGTCCGGTAACCATCAACAACGTTTTCGGCGACGATTCGAGGATGAATGGTTTGATTGCGCTGCGCGGGAATTCCAAGGACCTTCCTGATCGTTTCTCGTATCTGGTCTGTGTCGTGGTTAATCGCGGATTGGGAGACATGCGATATCTCTAAGCGTTCCCGGTTCAGGTCAAACACCGTTTTGCTGTTCGGATACAGATCGAGTACTTGGCCATTTGGCGTTGCCCAAAGTGCCTCATCAGGCAAGGTTTCCGGTTCACCCGTTGTAAAGTCGGGGGACTCACCGCGAAAATGCTGCTTGTACCAGTTGACACACGCTTCACGCAGATAAGGAGAATAGGAGTGCCGCGTCGGAGCGACCGCGATATCAACATTGTCTTCAGCGCCATACAGGGCATAGATCCTTTTGGCTCTGTCTACAGCTTCCATTGCCCCTTCAATTGGGAAGTAGTCGTAAGCTGCCGCACCGACGAGCACCGGCTTTGGTGCCATGGCGGTGATATAATCGTCGTGGTCGGGCCCATTGGCGAAACAGCGCGGCACAATCTGTTCGCTATCCTGCGCCTGTCCCGTTTTCATGTACGATTCCAGCGTCATCATGAAGGTGCACGGCACGGATGCTGCAAAGCGCGGTTCACTCATCATCAGCAGGCAAGCTTGCGTTCCCCCGCCCGAATTACCGGTTAAACCGATGCGTGTTGGGTCAACCTCTGGTCGCGTTTCCAAATAATCAATACCTCGCACGACATCCCAGATAAAATGTCGCCCAATGCTGGCACCGCCGAGTGTAAACTGTAACCCGGCGTAGGTATGCTCTGTTGTGCATCCCCCGATAATCCGTTCCCCGTTTTCCGGGTCAAAGTATTGAAATCGCTCCCCCTGTCCAGGTGGATCGACCGCAAGCACGATGAAACCGTTGGCAGCAAGATCGACGCAGACCGCCTGATAGGTCGGATAAGACTTTCCGAGATCGCTGTGTCCATGCACAAAGACAACGGCGGGTTGGGGTGACGCAATGCCTTTCGGGACGTACAGCGCAGCTGTGACGTAAAATTCCGGCTGGCTCTCATAGATTAACTTCTCAATTGTGAATGTGCCGCGATCCAGAGCACCCGTGCATTCGACGTTTAACGGTGTGCGTTCTTCGGGCAAGCCGCCGATAGCTCTCATAAAGTGGTCGCGCACCCGTTTGCGGTGTTCCTCAAAAGCCACGATCGATGTCAATTCCGCTTTTTCCGCTTCCTGCCGCCGGAAATGTGCCTCGGCCCGGCGGCGCAGATTATCGACCATCTGATATGAAACGTCGTAGTAGCCATTAACATTGGGACCAAAAGTTCGCATGACAATACTCCATTCGTGTGAAACGTAAAAGGTAGCATGTGAAACGCAAATTCAGTTTTTCATGAGCCGAGAGCGGGTTGGCGTTTTACAGGCAAATGAACGGCTGAATTTCAGAGCGTAATAATTTCACCGCTCGCTGCGGATTGGTATCCGGCACGGATAATAGCGACCGATTGTGCGGCAAATGCGGCGTTCATTTCGCTCTCTCTCCCCGCTTCGATGCAGTCCACAAACCCTCTCATATCTGGTCCCTGCTGTTCGCCCGCTTGATCCACGCCGACCCACTGGCGTTTCGGGATCATGCCCGATTCGGTTTGTGTGGTGGACCACATTCCCATTGGATCCATTGGATGCGGCGGCGTTTGTCGGAAAGGTTCTTCGTCAGCAAACACTTCAAGACGTGGTTGCGAACCATCAAATGCCAGTGTGCCACGCGTGCCAATTAGGTGCAGCCGCTGAACCCCGCCTTTGGGGTGGCTCATCCAGCCGGCGCGTCCACCGATGATTGTTGCGACAACGCCATCCTCCAGCGTCATCACCAGTGCGCCGAAATCCTCAATATCACATGCGATGTGTTCTTCAAAGAAGTAATTGGCAGTTGTGCCGAACACCGTTTTGACCTGTTTCTGCGTCAGCCAATTAATCATCGACACAGGGTAGACGCCAACATCAAACATCTCCCGTTTCGCCTCAATGAAGGTATACCTGTCAACGGTCGGCTTTTCCACTCTTTTGCGACCGACCGGTGCAGTCCCCACACGCCCCTTGGCGAAAAGCACATCGCAGTGGATAGCACGCAGCTCTCCGATTTCGCCGTTGTCCAACGCTTTTTTGGCAGCTTGCGCCCAGGGGGTGTGCATGTTACTGAACATCTGGTTACAAACACCGGCTTTCTGCACCGCTGCTGCAATCGTTTGGGCATCCTCAACACTCATAGCCAGCGGCTTATCGAGATAAAGATGCTTCCCTGCTTCAGCGCATTTCACGTTCACACGCCCCCGCCGCTCGTTTTGGACGCATGAGCTGACGATATGGACATCATCACGTGCTAGTGCCTCATTCAGATCGGGAATATAAGGGATCTGTAGGTCTTCGGCAAGCTGTCGATTCAGCTTAACATATTCAGGGGGTGCGTCAAGTTCATCAGAGGCTGCAATGAGTTCACACCGCTCATCTTCGGCAAAGCAGTGGGCATAGCTCTCCTGATGTGTCCGTCGCCCACCGAGCACCAATACACCATATTTTCCATTTTCCATTTTAACCCTCCATCACTTTGACCGGCTGTTTGGTTTCTAATCCCTGACGGATTGCATCCACCAAATCTTCTCCACCACTGAAGTTGAGTGGGGAATTCATCAGGCGATACGGTCCCGTGGGCGTTTCGTGATAGATGATACCGTTGTTGCCAACTAACCTTAAATCGACCGATACCTCCCCACCCGCCGGAATACGATTAACACTTAGCAGTGCGGACTGTCCGCCGGTATACTTCACCATAGCGGTAATCTGTGTTGAATCTGCACTATCTAGGACGTAGATCTGCTCTGGTGGATCAGGCATCCAGTTATTGGCGATCTCGGTCAAGGTGGCGATGCCACCCACGGTGTCCGCTGCTTCGATTGGTGCTTGTATAATGCAGCGCAAAAACACGGGGCTGCCAATTCTGCCCTCATCGATCACCGATTGAACAGATTGTTGAAGTGACTGTATCATAGGAATACCTCCATTGATGGAAATGTCATTGACCCAGTACTAAGCGCGGTAGAAATCTTCCGCGAAACGCTCTCGAAGAAGTTAAAAATTTTCAGGCTTACTTGACCATATTTGGGAGTTGTGCTAAAATGCCGTTATCTATTACTGATAGATGAAGTGAAGTTATTGTGCCTGGTTCCATCACCTTCCTCGCTTGATGTGCCTCAAACTCACGTAATATATAAGGAGTGAAAGTTATGCGTGGAAAAACCTTAGAACAACTTGTCGCCGAAGCCCAAGCACAGATCGGACATACCTCCGCAGAAACGCTGAAAATAGCCATCGATAACAACGAAGCTGTCGTCATCCTCGATGTGCGTGACAAAGAACAGTATGACGCCGAGCACCTACCCGGTGCGATCTCGCTACCCCGCGCAGCTATCGAGCTAGACATCGATGAACTCGTCCCCGATCAGGATACGCACATTGTCGCGCATTGCGGCGGCAACACCCGTGGCTCACTGTCTGCGCATACCTTGCAGATTATGGGATACAAGAATGCTTCCGTATTGACAGGAGGATTCCGAGGCTGGAAAGCGGCGGGTCTACCGATTGAAAAAGGGGATGAGGCTGATAAACGGTAGTATATCTACCTGCGTATCTTACCACTAGATGTTTTTTTATCGTAGCATAGATAAAATATTGTGTCAATGCTTATCTTCAGACACGGGGAATGCAGCGGAAAACAGATGTCACACATTAAACTCAACTATACGGTAAAAGTACGAAACGCAATCCAACATGAGAAAGGACTTACAGTATGCAACAGATAGAGAAAATCATAATTGGCTTTGCTGATGTTGCTTGGGGACCTTGGCTACTGGTTTTGCTCCTGGGCGGCGGTGCCTTTTTTCTCTGCTATTCGCGGTTTTTGCCATTTCGATTTTTCAGGCATGGCATTGACATATTGCGCGGTAAATATGACGATCCCAGCGATCCTGGGGATATCTCGCACTTTGCGGCGCTATCTAGTGCGCTAGCAGCAACCATTGGGGTAGGAAATATAGCCGGCGTGGCGGTTGCTGTAACGGTGGGGGGGCCGGGTGCCATCTTCTGGATGTGGCTTAGTGCCATTGTGGGCATGGCAACGAAGTTCTTCACCTGTACCCTCGCCATTATGTATCGAGGGACAGACAGTCGGGGCACGGCACAGGGCGGGCCGATGTATGCAATCGTAGAAGGGCTCGGGAAAAAATGGAGACCTTTGGGGGTGTTCTTCTGCGTAGCGGGTCTGATAGGTGCCTTGCCCGTGTTCCAGGTGAATCAGCTTGTTCAGATTCTCCGTGACGTGATCTTTGTCCCAAACGGTTGGATCGGTGAGTCGCACTTCACCTTTGATTTGATAGCGGGTATCATCATCGCTGGATTGGTTGGGCTGATCATATTTGGCGGTATCGTACGGATTGGCACCGTCGCCTCAAAGCTGGTGCCGGGGATGTTGCTACTCTATATGGCTGCCGCTGTGTGGATTCTTGCTGTTAATTACGCCAATATACCGAAGTGCCTCTGGTTGATTATCACAGACGCTTTTTCGGGGGAGGCTGCCGCCGGTGGAGCGATTGGTGCCGTTATCATGACCGGTATACGCCGGGCAGCTTTTTCCAACGAGGCAGGTATCGGTACGGCAGCGTTGGCTCACGGTGCCGCCAAGACCACCGAGCCGGTCCGAGAAGGACTTATCGCCATGCTTGGTCCCGCGATCGACACACTTATTGTCTGCACCGTCACCGCACTCATTATCCTCACATCGGGGGTATCGCAGGGCAGCGAAGCCAATGGTATTACC
>JAKZSX010000168.1:0-6795 GCA_047517405.1 Candidatus Poribacteria bacterium
AGCGAAAAGGGACCACGACCTGATAGAAGAGAAATTAGCGTTGAATGCCAAATGGATTTCCACAAAGAGAATTCGGTATGGAAAATCGTTTTCTGGCAACTTTTCAAAGTGGACATTCTTTTGTGATTTGATGAATTCAACTTCAGCATCAGGCAAGATAGGTGTCCTCCCTCCCAACAGAAGCACGATGGGCATTTAGTCTAATAAAATCGGTAACCGTAAATGTTGCATGGTGATATGACAGACGAGTCTATCCAAAATCAGATTGAAGCCTTGCGGGAACAGATTCGACACCACGAACGCAAGTATTTTATCGAGGATCAGCCGGAGATTTTAGATCAGGAATATGATCGGTTGATGAAAAAGTTGGAGCGCCTTGAAGCCGCGCATCCTCAGCTCATCACACCTGACTCACCGACACAGCGGGTCGGCGGGGAAGCAGTTCTCGGCACTAGTGTCCCGCATCGCGGACAGATGTTGAGTCTTGATAACACGTATAGTCCCGAAGAATTATACGATTTTGATCGACGCATGCGGAAGGCTTTGCCTGATCAGCCGGTTACGTACGTAACGGAATTGAAAATTGATGGATTGGGGGTTGCCTTGCTCTATGAGGACGGAAGGCTGGTACGCGGTGCAACACGCGGGGATGGGGAGTATGGGGAAGACGTGACAGCAAATCTACGCACCATCCGCACCATTCCGCTGAGATTGATTCCAACCCAGCCGATGCCAACCGTTTTGGAAGTCCGAGGCGAGGTGTTCATTCCGGGGAATCGACTGGATGAGGTGAACCGGCAGCGGATTGCAGAGGATCAGGCACCATTCGCAAATGCACGGAATGCCGCTGCAGGCTCTGTTCGCTTATTGGATTCCACCATCACAGCGTCGCGTCCGTTGGATATTTTTATTTATACCCTTGGCTACGCAGAGGGGATCGAAATTACAAAGCATACGGAAGCACTTGCCCTACTTACGGAGCTGGGGTTCAAGATGAACCCTTATACCGCAGCACATTCATCAATCAAAGACGCGATTGCGTATTGCGATCAGTGGACTACCGATCGAGAAACGGTTCCTTACGACACCGATGGAATTGTGGTGAAAGTTGACTCACTTCAACAACAAGAGATTCTCGGCACCACAGCGAAAAGTCCCCGTTGGGCGACTGCCTGTAAATTCCCGGCACGTCAGGTAACGACACAGATTGAAGCGATCGAGGTACAGGTTGGGCGTACCGGTGTCTTGACACCCGTTGCAATTCTTTCCCCGGTAGAGTTGGTAGGTGCGACGATAACTCATGCCACACTGCATAACGAGCAGGAGCTCATTCGCAAAGACGTTCGCGTCGGGGATATGGTAGTTCTCGAAAGGTCGGGAGATGTAATTCCGAAAATTACTGCCGTATTGACGGGGCAGCGCAAGGGCAATGAAAAGATCTTTCGTTTGCCAGATTATTGTCCGGTATGCAAAACGCCAGTGCAGCGTTCAGAAGATGAAGCAGCGGTTCGTTGTGTCAATGTGGCATGCTCCGCACAGCTGAAACGGCGAATTAAACATTTTGCCTCGCGGAATGCACTAAACATTGACGGGCTGGGTCCCGCGCTCGTTGACCAATTGGTTGAGGTTGGATTGATTCACGATGTCGCTGGCCTCTACAGTTTGAAGCGGGAGAATCTGGTTAGTCTTGAGCGGCTGGGGGAAAAATCCGCGGAAAACCTCATCAACGCTATTGAAGCGAGCTGCCATATTCCTGTTGCAAAGGTATTGTTTGGCTTGGGCATTCCCCACGTTGGTGCGAATGTCGCTGAACTGCTGATTGACCACTTCTCCTCGATTGATGCCCTCGCCTCCGCAGGTATAGAGGATATCGAAAGCATCCACGGCATCGGACCACAAATCGCGGAAAGCATTCTCCATTTCTTCTCACAACCGAGGGTGCAAGGATTCCTGCAACGACTGAAAGATGCAGGGCTTCAATGGACAGCCGAATCAAGTGAACTTCCAGATGCTTCTGCTAGTATCTTCGCGGGCAAAACCTTTGTTTTAACGGGCTCGCTTTCGACGATGACACGCTCTGAAGCGTCTGAAAAAATTAAGGAACGCGGTGGCGAGGTCAGTTCCAGCGTCAGTCGAAACACAGATTACGTAATCGCCGGGGAATCGCCGGGTTCTAAATATGATCGTGCAATCGAACTCAACATCCCAATCTTAACGGAAGAAGCATTTACTGAAGAGCTATAGAGAAATTTTCACTTTCAATCTATCCGCTTTTATGCTATACTGCCAACAGCTGCTTGAAAAAAGATTGAACTTTTTTATTAGAAATAGGTTTCACAGAATCGCCTCGCACATTACAGACCTACCGGTCCACTTAGAGGGTTGAAGTTATAGCTGGGCTCAAGTTGTGTTTGAGTCCATCGTTTTCAAGCATCCCTGGAATCTCAGAAACAGTTGTTCTGGAATAGGCTTGTGAGGTGAGGGCCGGTTGCCTTCCATTCTAATTTGTTAGCTGCTAACAGAAAAACAGAATAGGAGAATGAAAAATGAGAGGTAATCGAGGAAAAGGTAGTAAATCACTAGACAGCTCAAATAAAAGTGTTGTCAAAAAGACAGCGACCAAAAAAGGACGTAAAGAGAAAAAGCTCGCTAAGCTAGAGAAGCGAACAAAAAAAACGGAATAAACAAATTGGGCGATAGCTCATAAACAAGTAGACCCACAGTCAGTAGGGGATAATCATAATTGTCCCTACTGACCCGCAACTAAACGAGATTGCACGCTGCATCACGGTCTTCTGTTTGTGCTATCGCTCTTTTTTTTTGGAGTTACTACATCGTGGAATTTACACGGAACCAGAAGAAAGCGCATGACCTCAACCGCCATATTAGCGTGACTGCTGGAGCGGGATCCGGGAAAACAGCGGTATTGGTTCATCGCTACGTCAAGATTTTGCTTGAAACGGATCTACATCCTAGTCAGGTCGTTGCAATTACGTTTACAAGGAAAGCTGCAGCGGAACTCAAACAGCGCATCATCACAGAACTCGAGGCAAGGTTACAGCAAGAACCTAGCAACACAAAATTAGAAAGTATCAAAACAGGAATGCTCTCCGCACAGATCTCGACAATTCACTCGTTTTGTGCGCGGATTTTAAGGGAATATCCGGTTGAGGCAAGGGTTGACGCAGGCTTCAGGGAGTTACAAGGGATACTACAGCGATTGACTCTCCGTGACACCATTGAATCTACGCTCAGGGAGATTGGTGACCGCCCCGAGGAGGACGAGATTCGTGTGAAGCTGGTAGAATTACTGCGAATCTTTGGCAAAACCCGGCTTGAGCGACACTTAAATGAACTGGTTAATCAGCGCGAAGCGGTGGATCGCCTAATGTGCGGCTTATACAGCCACACAGATTCAGAGGTGTTGGATATTTGGCACGAGTATGTACAATCGCAATTGACACAGAGTTTAGTAAATCAGTTCCCTCGCGAAGACTGGTTACGTTGTCTGAACAGAGTCTTAGAAGTTGCTACAGGAAGAAATGCTTCGATAGTCCTAGAATTGGTGGGAAGTATTTCTCCAGAACTGGCAATACTAAACATTATTCCGATTTTCGTGGAACTTGCTCCACTGATTCTAACGAAAGATGGAAAAATTAGCAAACGCGATTTTCTTGGATTAGGTGTCGAGATCGACACAATCAAGGAGGATATTGATTTTCTTGTACGCGCAGCAAAGCACGTCCTATCCTTCCCGTCAATTACCAATGATGATGAATTACTTGTTCATGTGACTCGCTCGTTGTTGGCTGTTTATGACGAGGTTCGACATACCTACGAACACTACAAACTCCAAACCGGACAACTCGATTTTGATGACCTTCAGATTAAGGTAAGGGACCTATTAAAACAAGAATCAATCCACGAGCAGATTGCCCAAAGATACCCTTACATTATGGTTGACGAGTACCAAGATACGGACCAGCTACAATACGAAATTCTCGACTTACTCGCTGTTATCAACGAGAATACTCGTAAGCAGAAGCCTTCAGATTCTAAATTGGACAATCTGTTCATCGTCGGCGATGAGAAACAGAGTATCTATGGGTTTCGTGGGGCGGATGTGCGGGTATTCGATCGAACACGGAAGGATATAATTGACTACCAGTCAAGATTGATCGAACAGTCAGAATTAATGCAAGATTTTGCTTGGCAGGAGGAAACACTTGAGGCAAGTGATTCGGAGAAACATGGCGAACTTCATCTCCCCGAAAATTTCCGTTTATTGCGAAACCTCGTGGGCTTCGTCAATCTGGTTTTTGAACCGCTCATGAAAGGGCGAAATGAGTTTGAAGTCAAGTATGAGCCGCTGATCCAAGGAAGAACTACCGATCACCCCGGTGATGTAGAGTTGCTTATCGGTTCAACGGAACAGGCAGCTGATGAATACAAACTGGTTGCGTCACGCATCCGTCACTTGGTTGGGACCGGTGAAACGATTTGGACGGACGAAGGAGATGGTGAAAAACCCCGCCCGATCCGATACGGTGACATCGCTATCCTCATTCGCACCCGGACGCGCTTACCGGAGATTGAATCTGCCTTGTTCAATGCAGAGATTCCGTACAAAATCACAGGAGGAATCGGTTTTTATCAGCATCAAGAAATTTACGACATCGGTAACTACCTGCAATTCCTCGCCAATCCTACCAACGATGTGGCACTCGCTGGGATTCTCCGCGCCCCATTCTTCGGGGTTTCAGATGTAGAATTGTATGAAGTAACACAACCATCTTCCACTACATCGTTTTGGCAGAAAGTCCAAGATTACGTTGATTGGACAGACCAACCTTCAGCTTCTCCAATAGATTCTGCGGTTGGGATATTGCGGAGTCATCTTGAAATCTGTCATCGTATCCCCCCGAGCGAACTTATCCGAAAAATTGTTAATGACACTGGGATGGTTGGGGTGCTGGCTGTCGGACAGAACGGCGAACAGCGGTGGGCAAATTACGAAAAGTTGCTAGGGATTGCAAGAGGGTTTGAAAGATTGGGGTTCACAGATCTATTCGATTTCTTGGAACAACTGGATCTACTCATTGAGGAGGAAGAAGGCGAAGGACAAGCAACCACACAATTGACAGCGGAAGCCGTCGAGATAATGACCATCCATGCGGCAAAAGGGCTTGAGTTTCCGGTTGTCATCCTTCCTAACCTAGATCGAGGGTTCAGATCTGACCAAGAACCGTTTATTGATGATCTGCTGGGGATCGGTTTTAGACCTGCGGATCCGGAAAAAAACTACAAACAGAGCGATCCGGGGGCTACACAGTTGATGAGGGTGCGCGCGAAAAACAAGACAGAGGCAGAGGAGCAGCGTCTCTTTTACGTGGCAACAACCCGTGCTCGCGATCGCCTGATTTTATCAGGAACAGCCGATAAGCGGGGAAATGCGACATGTTGGTTGAATTGGCTATTCGATGCTCTAGAGATCTCGGATATACCGTTGGAGGGCGAACTTTTACATCCGATGACTATTCAAGCTTCATCAGAAAAGAAAGCCACATCAATCGATTTGCCGATCCGAATCATTAAGTCCCTCGATGAGCCCGATTCTGTTGAAGAGAAGGCACTCACTCCATCACCGTCAACAGAATTTCCGGCGTTCCATATCGAGCCGTTGATTGCTTCCGCTATCGGTAAAACCTTCCGGGTGGTAGACCTTATAGCGTATGCCCGCTGTCCGACCCGGTTCTACTTGCAACACCAGATTCAGATGCCGATATCGGATCCCCATTCCGAGGAGACCGCAAGGGAGACAGCAGTTCATGCAGTCTTGGCACGATTGCAGACACGCGAAGATTGTGCACGAGATTTATCACCGTTGATTCGTGCTGTGTCCATAGATGTTTCTACTGAGACAGTTCGTGAGGATGTGGAGCACTTTCTGAACTCGACGATTGGGACGATAGCGTTAAACGCAGATGAGGGTTATTGTGAACGGCATATTCACGCCAAGATTGGTTCCCATATAGTCAATGGAATAGCGGATCGGTTCTTCAGGGACTCGAAGGGGTTGTGGCAGATTATCAACTACGAAACGGATAGAATTAATCAGGCGGGACTTGGCGACCCAGCGGATTATTACAAGCCACAGGCTGAACTATATGCCTTGCTTATTCACCGGCTCTATCCTGAACAGCAAGTCATACCGGTGACAATCTACTTCACGAATCTCGCCACCGCGTATTTGGTGGAGGTAACGAGGGAAGAATTACAAGATATTAAGGAAGCGTGGATAGAACGGATTGAGGAGATACAGGTTGCTTTGAATTCCGATGCAATCGGGGTGGGAAGGTTTGAAAAGAACAGAGAACATTGTCCGTTGTGTCCATATTTCGTTGACGGGGAGTGTATGGTTTCAGATTAGTAACAGTCAATTGCCTGAGTCTTTACTCATCCTCCCCGTGCGATAGTTGCTGGATTCTTTCCTTACTGAACTACATCTCCCTCAATCGGCTCAACTTGCACTTTCACGTTCTTGAGATACTCAACGACCTGCTCAAGTTCGTCGGGCTCACCCCTAATTTCCAAAACAACCCACCCTCGGTCGGACGTGACATCGGCACGTCGAATGCTCGTGACCACATTGTACTGCTGACCGATGTTGTGGATGATGGGCTCAGTAATCAGATCCGGCGGGAAAGTCAAACGCAGTCTCAAAAATGCCATGTCCATCGCTCCTTTCTGAATTAACGAATCCTCTTACGCATCACGTTCCGCGTATATCGGCAC
>JAKZSX010000169.1:0-3022 GCA_047517405.1 Candidatus Poribacteria bacterium
CAGGCGTTGCAGGAAAAGTACAAGGCGCAACGTCAGGCAATGTGGTCAGGAAAGCAGTCAACATCGCAAGATTCTGAGGAAAAGACAGCGGAGGCAGATCAACCTGTGGAATCTTCCGGTGATACGGCAGGCAATACAACGGACTCAACCGATACCACGTCATCAGATCCGCAATCTGATTCTTCGTTGATTACAGTAGATCAACCCCCATCCACAGAAACTAAAGACGAAGAAACGAACCAAGATGGATCGAGCGTTCAATCAGAATCAGCTGCCGCAGGAGGTGCACCTGCATCCAGTTCCACACAAAATACCGTCGATGTGGAAAAAACCTCCCAATCACCAACAGGGACAGAAGCGTCCACACCACCGACTGAAGCAACCCCCATCGCACGAAATACTGGAAAAGAGGAAGAAGGGGGTACAACGGGAGGTGAAAGGGTATTCTGGGAAGCATTGGAACAGGAAGGAGGACCAAACATTTTGACGTGGAAACTCGCGCTAGCTGTTATCGGCCTAGCAATCGTTTTAGTCGGTGTGGGTGTTTGGCTGGGATTTTTGTTCGCTGGCTAATCTGCAATCATCGAAAAAACTCTCTATATTATTATGCAGCTGCAAGATTAGGAGAACCAATATTATGAGTCAAGCAATTCAAGAGATGATCCGTTCAAAGGCCCAAGTTGCTAAAGCTGCTAAGCGGGCACTGTCCAAAACTTCCGTTGATGTGCGTAACGGAGCACTATTGGCGATGGCGGATAGTATCCTGACATTCAAGAATAAGATCCAAGAAGCCAATCGGATTGATTTGGAGGAAGGGCGAAAAACGGGACTCGCCGAGCCGCTTATGCAGCGATTAGCGTTGGATGAGAAGAAAATCGCGCGGATGGCAGATAATTTGAGACAGGTTGCCGCCTTGCCGGATCCAATCGGAGAGGTCTCACATATCCGGGAACGGCCCAACGGTCTGCAAATAGGCCGCGTTAGTGTCCCCATAGGCGTGGTCGGTGTCATCTATGAATCACGTCCAGATGTCACCGTCGAGGTCTCCGCTTTGTGTATCAAGTCCGGCAACGGCGTTATCCTACGCGGCGGGTCTGAGGCGATTCGCTCTAACACAGCACTCGGCAACATCTTGAGCGAAACTGCTGAAAGAGAAGGGATACCGGGTGCCATCCAGTTTGTGGATATTACCGACCGGCAGGCTGTCCACGAAATGATTGCGCTGCCTGACCTGATTGATCTCATTGTGCCGCGTGGGAGCTATGAATTAGTCCGCTATCTCATGAAACAGTCGGAGATTCCGGTCCTCGGTCATGCAGACGGAATCTGCCACGTCTATGTTGATCAGGCAGCCGAGATTGAGATGGCAGAGGCGATCTGTATCAACGCAAAGAGTGGATACAAGGTCGCGGTCTGCAACGCGATGGAAACCTTGCTGGTCCATGAAAAAATCGCCCCGGACTTCCTCCCGTTGATGTGTGAAAAATTCGTCGCCGAAGGGGTTGAACTCCGCGGTTGTGAGAAAACCCGAGCAATATGTCCAGACGTTCTCTCCGCCACCGAGGAAGATTGGAAAACAGAATATCTCGATTACATCCTGTCCATCCGGATCGTCTCGGACTTCGACGCAGCGGTGGAGCATATCGAAACCTATGGTTCACACCACTCGGACACGATTGTAACGGAGAACTACACCACGGCACAACGCTTCCTCAAGGAGGTTGACTCCGCGGCGGTTTATGTCAACGCGAGTACCTGCTTCACCGACGGTTACGAATTCGGACTCGGTGCGGAGGTTGGTATCAGCACACAGAAGCTGCACTGCCGCGGTCCCATGGGGCTTGAGGGACTGACGAGTTATAAGTACATTATCTATGGGAATGGGCAAGTGCGGACGTAGCCCCTCCCTTTTTCGCTGTAATTTCTTTCAGAACTGTTCTAAACTTTTTTTTATGAACCAAAGGCAAATATAAGAAAAGTCTGACTTTGATAATTAAACAACAAAGCCGAAGAACAAAACAGACCAACTCCTGCCCACTGTTGCAGCTAGTGATGGGACTTGTTATTGTTATCGTTAGGAATTAATACAGTCCATGAGCACTTCCAGAGAATTTGACATCGCACTTTCCTTTGCTGGAGAGGACCGGAAATATGTAGATCAAGTGGCGAATTTGCTGCGGAATTCCGGTGTTAGGGTATTCTATGATTTGTTTGAAGAAGCTAGTCTTTGGGGCAAAGACCTCTACGAATACTTGTCTGACATTTACATGAATAAGGCGTTTTATACGATTATGTTCATTTCTGAATATTACGCGCACAAGCTATGGCCCACTCACGAACGAAAGTCAATGCAAGCTAGAGCTTTTCAAGAGAATGAGGAATACATACTTCCCGCACGTTTTGACGACACCCCAATTCCTGGTGTACTGCCGACTGTTGCGTACATATCGCTAAAGCACCATTCGCCTTCGACCTTTGTCGATATAATTCACAAGAAACTGATTGACAGTGGCAGAACAGTTCCGTCTGACTTAGTTAGAAGGTCTCTCTTTTCAACAACCACAATGCCTCGTGTTGATCCTAAGATGCCTTGTATTTCAGTTTACTCTACCGAAGGATGCCCGATATCGGAGGCCACTGTGGTGGCTATAGCAGACAACGCAACAACAAAGTCAGCTAAAACAGATCGAGAGGGTGTCGCACATCTTATCATAGCGACAAGGCGCCGTTATCAGCTCTTGATAGCACATCGTGAATTTCCGGGGGCAGTAGTCAATTCTTGGGATCCCGCCGAAGACATCAACGTCACCTTGGTTTCAAGTGAAAACACGGGTTCTGTAATCTGCATGAGTACAGGCTATATTCCTGGCTTGGAAGGACGACTGAACCCTATCCTAGACACAAGCAATAGAACTTACCTATACGCCAACAACATCGCCATTGACGGCGGCAAGAACCAACCTGCCACGTTCAAGGTCAATGAACCTTTTGAACTTGAAGATAGCAATGGTGTAGTCATGCA
>JAKZSX010000170.1:0-14179 GCA_047517405.1 Candidatus Poribacteria bacterium
GAGAGCAGAGGGTCATCATCTGTAGAGGGATACCACGCCTCCCACAATCCCGCGAAAGCAAAGGGTTGCTCAGATTTCAGATGAACATAGATAGGAGTTTTGGTTTTGCTCCCCGGTTCACTCCGCCATTCATAAAACCCATCGGAGAGGATAAGACACCGGCGGCGCTTGTAGGGTGTCCGAAAGGAGGGTTTCTCCGCCAAAGTTTCGGCACGCGCGTTAATCATGCGATTGCCAATTTTAGGATCCTTCGCCCAAGAAGGTATCAACCCCCACTGGAATAATTCTACGCTATTCTCACCGCTGTTCGGTACGACAGCGACCTCCTGAGAGGGGGTGATGTTGTAGCGGGGAGCTAGTTCATCGGGCATTGTGAAGCCGGGAAAAGTTTCTGTCAAAGTCTCAGGGGGCGTTTTCAACGTGAATCGTCCACACATGCTGGTCTCCTTAAAAATAACGCACATTGCCATCTATGGGCAACATCCCGTCTCAATTGAGGCGAAGGGCGTTCAGAAAACCGCATCGCTTTTCCCTATGCCCATCTCGTCCATCAAGGCGCGGAGTTGTATCCTACGCTTTTGGGTCAGTTCAATTAACGCCTCAAGACGCTTTGCATTCATCCGCTCGACACTTTCCCAGAGGTTTTGCAGTTCGATTTCCTCAGATTGAGTCAACGTTTCCGCATGTAGCTTTCCCCGAAGCAAATCAAAGCGACGCTGTTTTTGCAACGGCAGACGTGAGTTTTTCTCAATCTTCGTCAAGCAGATCGCTTCTTCCGTCATGTCCGTTGTTTTCGTTTGTTTGTCTTTTGCTTCCATCACTCATTCCTCCAGCCGTAGGGGTAGGAAAAATAATGTGTAAGATCTTTTCTTTACGTATTACGTATTACGTATTATTCTTTGTTAATTATCCAGTGCAAACGTTTCACGGTTCACGACTCTAGTATGCCAAGGCGTGGCACGCTCATAAGCATGGGCGACGTGCAGCAACATTGGTTCAGACCACCACGGACCACAAATCTGTAACCCGACGGGCAAACCCTCTCCGCTATCGGAATTTTCGACCTGCGCAAAGCCACACGGCACAGAGATCGACGGTAAACCCAGCAGGTTGAACAGGCGCGTGTTCTGCGTCAAACGCGGGCGAATGCGGTTCGATTCACTGCCGCCGGACGGATCATGTGTGCTCCGAAGCGGAGCGGGAACGGGAACAGTTGGCGATAAAATGCAGTCAACCCCTTCAAAAGCTCCCACAAATTCGCGTCTAACAATTTCCTTTACCCTAACGGCTCTGATGTAGTCCGACGCCGAGAACGATAGTCCATCTTCAAGCAGTTCACGCACATCATTCCCATAATCCTCTCGATGCTCTGCGAGGCGTTGGCGATGAAAGTAGCCCGCCTCCGCCATCAAGAGCGTCAACGTCACCTCATGTCCTGCCTCCACAGACGGCAAATCGAGCTCAACAACCTCCACCCCCAATCCCTCTAGGACTTTAATCGCTTCATCAACTGCTCGCTCGACTCCTGAATCCAGGTTATCAAAAAAATGCTGTTTCGGAATACCTGCTCTACGTCCACGGATGGGTTGGTCTAACTCCTCGGTGTAGTCCGGCACAGGTCGATTTTCGCTGTGTACATCGCGAGGGTCGTAACCGGCAAGGGTATTCATCATCAGCGCGACATCGTGAACATAGCGGCACATCGGACCTACACAATCGAGCGACTGTGCCAGTTCAATCACGCCGTAAACACTGATTCGCCCGTAAGTCGGTTTCAATCCCACATGGCCACATACCGCCGCCGGGATACGGATTGACCCGCCTGTGTCACTGCCCAATGCACCAGCACAGCATCCCGCAACAACAGCTGCCGCCGAACCTCCACTCGAACCTCCCGGCACCCGCGAGGTATCCCACGGATTAGCCGTCGCCCCCAAATGTGGGTTCTCTGTCGTCACACCGAAAGCGAATTCATGCAGATTGGTCTTACCGATAATGATTGCCCCGGCAGCCTTCAGCTTGGAGACTAACGCGGCGTCGAATTGCGGCGACTCCTCCGAAAAAAAGTTTGAACCAGCTGTGCTGCGGGTTCCTTCAACGCAGATGATATCCTTGAGGGCGATTGGCATTCCGTGCAGGGGACCGAGATCTTTCCCGCTTCTTATTTCTGCCTCTGCCTGTCTAGCTCCTTCTAGGCTCTCCTCACGAAACACCGTAATAAAAGCATTCAACTGTGGTTCGCACTGATCGATTGTCTTAATCGTCATGTCAATGAGTTCGACAGGGGAGAGTTCCCGTTTTCGGATCTGCGCTGCAATTTGCCCGATTGATGCGTGCAGGATATCGTCCATCACAACCTCCGTTAGCCCGTAACCAACTCAACGATAATGGCAACGAGTATACTCAATTAAACCGAAATCATCGGTCCAATCGTCTAGTTGAAGCTATCTCGAGTGTCTTCGTTCAAGTGAAACTGAGTATCAGTGAGATGAGTCTCCAACGAACTCATCCCTTATTCACTCGAAATCATGCGGTTTTCTATGGGTCTGTTGACCGATATTTTTTTGATTTCTACAGTCCAAAAATTAGTGTCCATGCTAGCCTTTTTTGGACGAGAGGCATTGTATCAACTGGTATCCCATAGATCAAGAATAAATGGACCACAACCCCGTGAATTACCTCCCATGACTAAGGAGTGCTTCTGCGTTTGGGCGGATTTGTGTCAGATCTTCTGGCCTGCTCAGTTCGTACATAAACACGCCAGGATACTCAATTTCACTTAACGCGCCCACAACGCCATTCCAATCAACGGTGCCGAGGCCCGGGAGGAGATGCTCGTCCTGCTCACCGTGATTGTCGTGCAGGTGCAAAGTAATCAGATGTTCGCCGATGACCCGCAAGGCTTCCACCGGATCGCCGACGATATTCCGATGCCCTGTATCAATAACAACACCCACATTCGGGGCACCCAAATCCGTCATAAGTTCAACGAGGCGTGTCGGTTCACGGGTATAGCCACGCGGTGTGTTTTCTATCGCAAAGGAGACCTCTCTAGCGGCTGCATATTCTGCAACGGTGTGCAGGTTATCGAGAAATGCCCTCCGTTTTTCTGAGTGGAGCGGTTCATCAGGTTCAGGAATCTGAATATGATGTGTTACAAGGATGCCACCACCTAATACCTCCATGACATCTACCGCCTGACGATAGGCAATCAGCGTTTTATCCCGCTGCGCACCGTCGAGCGTGGCAAGGTCATAATCGTCGAATATCTCCAGATGGATGTGAAGCGAGTTGAGATGTAACGATAAATCTCTCATCGCTAAATATAGTGCTGTAAACGCCTCAAGATCTGTGTACGAAAATTCGGGGTGATAATCTGTCAATTCCAGAGATTCAATGCCTGCCTGCTGAAATTCATGGAAGAGTGTCCAGCTCAGCGGACGATCGCGATACAGTATTGTCGAGGCACCGATTTTCATAGGTCGTTCTCCTTTTCTTGTTTGGGCATGAGCGTTAATGGAGCAGTTATTTCTGGATCATTTAGTTAATTTCTGGTAAACTTCTCACAATCACTGAACCGGCCAAAGTTTCAAAATTCTTGAAAATTTAGCGCATATTGGAGGAAAGATGGAGAAAATTATACTTGATACAGATATTGGCGACGATATTGACGACGCGCTCGCTTTGGCTTTCGCAATTATGAGCGGCAAAATTGACCTGCTCGGTGTAACAACAGTCTTCAAGAATGCGGTGCAGCGTGCGGAATTGGCGTGCTGCCTGTTGGAAGCATTGGATCGAACAGATATTCCCGTCTATGCAGGGATTGGCAAAACTCTCCTTCAATCCATCCCGGATTGGGAACAGGTAGCAGCGAGTCATCGTCCGCGCCAGATGGAGGTCTTGAAGAAACAGCAGCCATCCATTCAACCGAAACCGGAGCGCGCTGTTGATTTTATTATTGACACGATAATGGCAAGCGATGGAGACATCACGCTTGTGCCCATCGGTCCCTTTACAAACATTGCAGCGGCATTTATCTTGGAACCACGTCTAGCACAGAAAACGAAGATTTGCATGATGGGTGGTGCAACGGACCGGGTGCGTCCAGAGTGGAACGCGCTCTGTGACCCTGAAGCAACGCGTGTTGTCTTCGGTACAGGCGTGCCAATTACGATGGTCGGACTTGATGTCACGACGAAGTGTATCATGAGCTATGATCGGGTCAAAGCCGTAGGGGCAGTAGATCGCCCACTTAACCAAATCTGCTTTGAGCTCATCCATCTATGGGGCGGTGATAACCCCGAACCACGTCCAACCCTTCATGACCCATTGGCAGTCGCAACCCTCATTGATCCCACCCTCTGCGAAACACACGCGATGCGAATTGAGGTCGAGACACGGGGGGATCACCTGCGCGGATCAACCGTGCCGGTAGCGGGTGAGCCGAACGCTTCCGTCTGCGTCTCCGTTGATGCAGCTCGATTCATGGATTACTTTGTCAAAACATTGACTGCCTGAAAAATTGATCCACGGATCAACCAATAGATCTCCTCAAGTTTTCACCGGCGTCGATTCCGTTCCTGATAAAGTAGCTCCATCAGCTTTGGCACGTCAGGGTTATCCGGTTCCAAGCGCATAACCTCCTTACCTGCGGCAATTGCTGCGTCCAGCCTCCCCACGTTGTAATACGCCCAACCGAGTGCTGCGTGGATAATTGCAGCATCCGGATCCAACCGCAACGCATGCTGATATTGCTCAATCGCTTTGTGAAACTCCTTCTTTTTAAGATAGATATTTCCTTGCTCAAAGTATGGGTTGCTGTGCCCTACTATCCGTGGCTCGCCTGTTGGCTCGGATTGATAGGTTGCCCCACAGCCCATGAGAAGTAAAACCGAGAGCCATATTGTGCCTTTAAGCCAGAGTTTCATCGTAACCACCTCGCCTTATCAGATAAGATAGCATTGTGGAGGATTTCTGTCAATCCGAAAGCCAAATTTCCGTTATATCATAAAAAGAACGAGGTAGGAAAATCTGCTTTTAATTTGCGTGGGAATGTTAGCTTGTGTTTTCGACAGACTTATGATATTATAAACCTATATTTATATCGTAACTTATTGTTAATTAAAAACCTCTCAACCCTTCATCAGGAGGAAGCGAAATGGGAAAGATTAATACACTGGTGTTTGCTGGCGGTGCTGTTCACGATTGGAAAGGGTGCAGCGAAACAATAATTGAGACACTGTCCCAACGGGAAGAATTTGAAATTACCAAGGTGGAGGAAGACCTTGACGCCTTGGTCGCCCCAAATCTTGATCCGTATGATCTAATTGTCTTCTATTACACCGTTGGAGAGATCTCCGACGCACAAAAGAATGGCTTGCTGAATCACATCGCCTCCGGCAAAGGCTATGTCGGGGTGCATTCCGCTGCCGATTCGTTTCGAGGTTGTCCCGAGTATAGAGCGATGGTCGGCGGCTATTTTACCACACACCCACGCTATCGAGATTATCAGGTAAGTATCGTAGACACCGAGCACCCAATCACCGAAGGACTCGACGAGACAGTGGTCACAGATGAGCAGTATATCCTCGACTACGATCTGCGTAACCACGTACTCGCATCGGCATTGTGGAAGGGCGATGCAATGCCCGTCGCATGGACAAAAAGCTGGGGAGACGGTCGAGTGTTCTATCTTGCATTGGGACACGATGCCAACGCCTGCCAACATAAAATGTTCGACACACTTCTGCAGCGAGGCGCACTCTGGGCAGGAACGCCGAGTGAATAATATAGAATAATCCCATCTGCCGCCAATGCCAAATTAACCTGAATGATGTCGCTGTTCTGTTCTTTAACTATATTGAATGAGAACCAAGCGAATCTATAGGAGCGATTTACGCACCCTTTCTTTAGCCCCAGCAGGTCGACATGTTCAGAACTTAGAGGGCAGGGATGCTGACTGATGAAAAAACGAATCACGGACATCCAAATAGATGAAGAGACGCCTTCTCACCGAATCCTTTTCCTCGATGGGGTGCATTTTGATAGTGTTAATGCGGGGTGCATCCTTAAGTTCGGCTTACGAATTGGCCTAGAAATTGAGGCAGAGGCACTTCAAAAGTTAGTCGCAGCCTACGAAGGAATGCGAGCGAAAAACTACGCACTTGAGCTGCTCTCTAACCAGAGTTATAGCAGGAGTCAGATGATTGACCAACTTGGGCGAAAAGGCTTTGTACCGCAGGCAATCGATATAACCTTGGAAGACTTAGAGCAGCTAGGTTATATCAGAGATGAAAATTTCGCTAAAAGGTGGGTGAATCGCCGCCGTCGTTCAAAACCAAAAGGCGAAAAGATGTTGCAGCATGAATTAGCTAATAAAAACGTCGATAAGACTACCGCAGACCGTGTGCTTGCGGGGATCGACGATGCAGAGGAAGCAAGTGCGGCAATGCAGTTGGCACAAAAGCAGATAAAGCGTTACCAATCACTCCCGCCACAAGTTGCGAAACGCCGGCTGCACGGTTTTCTACTCAGGCGTGGATTCGATTATGAAACAGTTCAAAATGTAATAGAGCGAGTATTAATCAAGGGAAATGGACAATGACATCAGATGAAATTAGATCGAATTTTCTAGAATACTTCCGAAAACATGGACATACGATTGTTCCGAGTGCCCCGTTAATACCTGCGGATGACCCGACCTTGCTGTTCACAAACGCCGGGATGAATCAGTTTAAGGATGTGTTTTTGGGAACGGGACGACGCGAATATAAACGGGCTGCCGATACCCAAAAGGTGCTGCGCGTCAGCGGAAAACATAACGATCTGGAAGAGGTCGGATATTCCCCAGGACACCATACCTTTTTTGAAATGTTGGGCAATTGGTCATTTGGTGATTACTACAAACGCGAGGCAATCACCTACGCTTGGGAATTAATTACGGAAATCTGGAAAGTCCCCAAAGAACTCCTCTGGGCAACGGTTCACGACACCGACGACGAGTCTGAAAAACTATGGCTTGAAGAGACCGATATCCCATTTGACCGCATCCGCCGATTTGACAAAGACAATTTCTGGGAGATGGGCGATACAGGTCCCTGTGGTCCCTGCTCTGAGCTCTTCGTCGATCTCGGTCCTGAGATGGATCCGACATCAGTTGACGATCCCAATACAGGTCCCAATGTCAGCGAGCGATTTCGAGAGATTTGGAATCTAGTTTTTATCCAATACAACCGAGACGCGGAGGGCAATCTCCACCCGCTACCGGAGAAACATGTCGATACCGGCATGGGCTTTGAACGGATAGTTGCCATCTTGCAAGGTGTCGATTCTAACTATAAAACGGACGTGTTTGTCCCGATTCTTGAAGAAATCTCTAATCTCACCAATCGAGACTATTTTGACGACGAGCGCGGTGTGCCACACCGTGTCATCGCAGATCATATACGGTGCCTCACGTTTGCCATCGGCGATGGCGTGATGCCTTCTAACGAAGGACGAGGCTATGTCATCCGCCGTATCCTACGTCGTGCTGTACTGTATGGCAAACGGTTGGGTATGGAGGAGCCATTTATCTGCAACCTTGTGGATAAGGTGATTGAGCTGCTCGGTCCCGTTTTCCCTGATGTTCTGCCACGCCACGATTTCATCAAACGGATTATCCAGGGCGAAGAGAGGCGGTTCCATCAAACCCTTGACCGTGGACTAGAAATTCTCCGAGGTTCGCTTGATGAACTGGAAGCACAGAAGCAATCTATTCTGTCGGGGAATCGAGCCTTTGAAATGTATGACACCTTTGGATTCCCGCTAGATCTGACACAGATGCTTGCACGTGAACGCAACTTTGCCGTAGATGAGGATGGATTTGCCGCAAGTATGTCTCAGCAGCGAGAACGCAGCCGTGCGGATTGGAAGGTCGCCGGCGGTGAGGGCAAAGGAGAAGCAATCTACGCGGATATCCTCAAAGAATATCAGACCACCACGTTTTTGGGCTATGACCGATCCGGTTCAGAAGCGGAAGTGATCGCTCTCATCCGAGGCGATGAGTTGGCGTCGGGTGTCCATGAGGGTGAAGAGGTCTCTGTTATCCTGAATCAGACGCCGTTTTATGGAGACTCCGGTGGTCAAGTCGGTGACATCGGCGTCATCGAAAGCGAAAATGCGAAACTTAAAGTTGTTGATACTGTAAAACCTGTTCCCGATCTGTTCGTTCATAGATGTAAAGTAATCGAAGGGGAAATTGCTCCACAGACATTAGTGGAAGCAAAGATTGACGCTGAACGTCGTCAAGACATCGCTGTCAGTCACACGGCAACGCATATCCTCCATCACGCCTTGCGAACTGCCCTTGGGACACACGTTGGTCAAGCAGGATCACTTGTCGAGTCGGGTAGGTTGCGCTTCGATTTTACGCACTATGAAGCTGTCAGCCCCCAACACCTACGAGAAATAGAAGCCGATATCAACGACAGGGTTCGCCTGAATAATGATGTTGAAACCGACTATCTCCCGCTGCAGGAAGCAAAAGATCGTGGTGCGCTTGCTTTCTTTGGTGAAAAGTATGGTGAAATTGTGCGCTTCGTCCGGATTGGTGACTACAGCCAGGAACTGTGCGGTGGCACCCATGTCCATGCAGCCGGCGAAATTGGGCTTGTGAAGATTATCAGTGAAAGCAGCATCGCCGCCGGCGTGCGCCGTATTGAGGCGTTGACCGGAGCTAGTGCTTATCAACACATCCGCTCCGAAGAGGAGGCACTCGCTACTATAGCGAATATGCTCAGAACCTCAAAGCAATCGACTCCTGAACGCATCGAGGCACTGCTTCAAACCAATCGGGAGTTAGAAAGACAGATTAATGCGCTTCAATCGCAGATGGCTCAATCGCAGGTTGTTGATTTGGTGAATAGTGCTATTACTGTTGACGGTTTTCGTGTGATTGCCGGGGTCCTGGAAAACACAGATCGGAATGGGCTCCGGCAACTGGTTGATGATTTGAAACATCGTATCGCGACGGGTGTTGTTGTACTTGCTTCGGCGACGGGTAACGATGTTGCGTTTGCTGCCGGCGTTACTTCAGATCTTGTGAAAACACGTGGCTTACAAGCTGGAAAGATTATCCAAGCTGTGACCCGTCTTGCCGATGGTCGCGGCGGCGGCCGTCCCGAACTTGCTCAAGGTGGAGGCAAAAACCCAAGTAAGATGAAAGAAGCAATTGATGCCGTCATCAAAATTGTGGCGGATCAGGCTTAAATTATTGACTGACCTCCCCATAAAATTGGGGCGGACATAGCCTCATAAGGAATAAAATATGGACGCTTTACTTAATATGGATACTTCGCTTTACTGGCAAATTCCTTTAGGTTTATTGTTATTAGTGCTCGCTATCTTTTTTATATGGTTGGCATTTCGGATTGGGAAGACTCTAAAATTAGTGGAGAACCTGCTAGATAAAAGCGTTCCGAATCTACTCAAAGCGACTGAGCACCTAGTAGGTATACATAGCGATCTGAGTAATTTACTAACATCTGTAGACGGAACCGTTACAGAATTGAATCAAAAACTCCCTCAGCTGCTTGAGAATATCACCGGTATTACCGCTTCCATTGAGCAGATCAGCGAGTCGGAAATCCAACCGACAACACATAATATTCAACAAATAACGGAAACTGTAAACCAAAACATTGCGAAAATCGATGAATTAGTTGACACTGTCAAAGATTTTTCACAAACAACAATCAAGCACGCGGAATACTATCGCGATCAACTTTCTTCACCCGTCGGAGATGTCATCGGCGCATGGAGTGCGCTTAAGGCAAGCTGGGGGGTATTCAGCCAGTCTCGAAAATCACATACATCGGATTCAGAAGATACAACTCAGAAGGAACAAAATGAGTAGATTGCGGTTTTACAGTGTCTGTTCAGAAATTTGGTGTATCGCTGAATCCGTCTCATACGTTGGGTTCATTGGGAAGTTATTATTGGAAAAATAGTAAAAAGAGGCGTAAACATACGCCTGAACGCTTAACTATAACTAAGGAGGATATTCAAATGGACGGCGAGAAACAAGGCAATGGAGGGCTAGTTGTACTTTTGGCATTTTTTCTCGGAGGTTTAATCGGTTCACTTCTCGGTTTACTCTTTGCCCCTATGACTGGCAGAGAAACACGAGAGAGGATTCGTGATGCTTCTACAGATGTCAAAGACCGAACCCTCTCCACCGCGCAGCGAGCAAGGGAGGCAACTACCGAAACGGTAACCGACCTCGTCGATAGAGGTAAAGCGCGAGTCGATGATGCGACGGAGAATGTAAGAGCCGTTGTCGAGGCTGGGAAAACCGCTTTTGTCGAAAAGAAGTCGGAACTGGCGAATATCCTTTCCCGTGAAAAAGACGAGGAAGAAGCCGCAGCCGAGGAAACGTCTAGTTAAAATCCATACATTGCACAGCAGCAGGGACAAGTTTGAAACCTATCTTTCTTTATACGGTTTCAAACTGACCCACCACAGAAGCCACAGGTGGAAACATCAGATGCCTGTGGCTTCTTTATATGGAGCAACCCCTAAATGAACCTCGACAGATTACGCGATCTCTTGGAGGAGGTTAAACACGGTGAGGTTGACGTTGAAGCGGCAATTCAATCTTTGCGTCATCTACCGTTTGAAGATCTCGGATTTTCCAAAGTCGATCACCATCGGCAACTACGCACAGGTTTCCCGGAAGTGATCTTTTGTCAAGGAAAGACGGTCGATCAGGTGAAGGAGATTAGCAAACGTATTCTCGCCGCCGGTCATCTCCTACTTGCGACCCGTGCCACCCCAGAAATTTACGACGCCTTGACATCCCTCGATTCATCCACTTGCTTCAATGAGCTGGGACGTACTATCACGATTGGTGAGCCTTCCGGTGAACTGCATGATGGTATCTTGGTCGTATCCGCTGGCACGTCCGATATTCCTGTGGCTGAGGAAGCAGTGGAAACCGCCCAAATTATGGGAAACCGGGTGGAACGGCTATACGATGTCGGGGTTGCCGGTCTGCACCGACTGCTCAGTAACCATGAAAAACTAATCCAAGCCCGCGTTCTGGTTGTCGTAGCAGGTATGGAAGGAGCATTAGCGAGTGTTGTCGGCGGATTGGTGGATAAGCCGGTTATCGCTGTGCCAACAAGTATCGGCTACGGAGCTAGCTTCGGCGGCGTTGCAGCTTTATTGAGTATGCTAAACAGTTGTGCTTCGGGCGTAACTGCTGTTAACATTGACAACGGATTTGGAGGGGGCTATAGTGCCTCACTCATGAATCAACTCCACGTTTCTAAATAAGAGGTAGGACGGACTATTTGATAGGTCATAACTATATTTGTGAGAATCTACATCACGGTTGATTTTTTCTCATAGCTCTTAATAGAACAATCAATGTTTTCATTGGAGGAGGGTGAATACCAAATATTTCAAACGATAAAAGTAGCCCGATTAAGCTAAGAGGGGAAATTGATGATAAGAATTCATTATGAAACTGTATTAGCAGTGGTAGAAGCATTTGCCGCACAAGCGCTACGATTGCAGGTCTTAGACCCATCAGAGCGCGATTATGGTGGATTCCGATGCCCGGAACACTGGATTTGCGAGCCACTGGCAGCAGCAAATACCCTTGCCTCCCTAGCAGTTCTCTATATGACTCCAGATTCTCAATATTATCACAATTCAGAGTTGTCCGATCGGCTGCATTTGGCGATGCACTTTCTCACCCATTCTCAACGCGCAGACGGTACAATCGATGGATATGCTCGCGGTGAAATACGCGTAACTCCGACGATGGCAGAGGCTGCACATGCGCTCTTTCGAGCCCACCGATGGATTGCTCGTAAAAGCCGGCACCAAGCATTGCTTCAAGGGATAGAGGCGTTCCTTCGAAAAGGTGTAGAAGCAATTAAAAACAAGCCTGTTTTTACTTCGCACGATTGCTGGGTTGCTGCCGCCGCACTCGTAGAATTTGACAAACAGTTTGGAGATAGTACTGCTTCAGGAAGAGCGGAGAGTTACCTACAAGAAGGCATCAACATCAATAATGAGGGCGTTTATGATGATCGAAGTCCCGCTTATAGTATGTTATCCAATGCAATGCTATTCAGTCTTGCCGAAAAGTTAAATCGTCCTGCCCTGTTGGAGTATGTTCGGCGCAGCCTTAATTTTCGGCTTTATACTTTCCACCCTAATGGCGAAATAGCAACTGAATTTTCTGATCATAAGGGCAGAGAGAACGGATTGCCTACAGGCTATAGTGTCTGGAAAAATATGTCGATTATTGATCGCAACGGTTACTACGCAACTGCAGCCGACTTAACGCTATCAACCTACCTTCGTCGCATTGGCAATGGCCTTATTCGTCCAAACCTTAACCATCCCAACCGTTACTTCAAGGGAGGAGGCGTTTCCCGTTTCTCTATGACCGCCGATATTGGTGAACTGCTTGCAAGTGAATCCGAGCGGAACAATGACTAGATTGACAGACTCCCCCTGCCGCGTCAGTATGAGAAGACGTATCCACAGTCAAACATCGCACGTATTCAAAAAGATCGAATGAGTCTAACAATAATCGGTGACAAGCAGATCCTGTTTACACTCCGAAACGGTGAAGCGATTATCGATGGGTTCCGAATTAAATATATCTACCACGGTTTTCGAGATTACGAACCGGCAGGCTTAACAATTGACGACAAGCACTATCTCACCCAGAACCACATTATCCAATATGTGTACAAACCTACATCGTCAAGGCGGGAAGTCATTCCGCTGAATCTTCGGATTTTCACAGAGATCAAACCGATTTCAGATGGCTTGGAACTTCGTATCGCGACGGAAGGCGAATCACGGATTCCACTTCAACTTGAATTCGGATTGCGGAAAGCGGGAAATTTATACATCGGTGAGACAGCACATGACCTGTCTCAGACCGATGTTATTTTTCTCGATAAGGAGCCAGCAAGGATTGTTAACGGGGCCGATGAGATAGAGATTAATGGCGGTGTCACCGTGCACAAGATCTATAGCTTTGATGATGATTGGACAATGAACCAGGAAACGGCGCGCCTGCTGATTACCCCTATCACCCCTTACGAAGGCGTAATTAGGTTGACGTGCCGCTAGCGTGAAACAGGCAAAAAGGTCTGCTTGCATTTTATCGTCTCTGTGTTAGCAATGTTATGCTCACCCAATCGCTTCCTCCCTCCACCTTCATTGACTAGGTACTTTTCACATATCATGAGGATTTCGTCGACCTGTATTGTGTGCATGCAGGGCGAAGTCCCGTCAGAAAGTGCCGTGCAGCCATACTCAAACCCAAGATTGAGACACGGGCTGCACGGTAAATCCACATGAAGAATTGTGTGCCCCTTCCCCCAGGGTCCCCATTGCGATGGATTTGTCGGTCCATGTAGGGCAACGACCGGCGTACCAGCGGCAGCAGCGAGATGCATGGGCCCACAGTTCCCACATATAACGAGATCGGCATTGGCAAACAGTGCAGTTAATTGATTGATTTGGGTTTTGCCCGCTGCGACAGTGCAAACGGACCGGGTTTGTGAAGCAATCCGCTGTGAAAGTTCAACCTCTGAGGGAGCACCTGTCAAGATAATTTGCGCGTGATACCGTTCCACAAGTGTATCGATAAGTGCCACAAATCTATCGTGGGGCCACCGCCGCCTCGGTTCGTTACGCCTGCCCGCTTCCGGATGAATAGCGATAACCGGTCTGTTCGGATCGATACCCGTCTCATCGAAGAACCCCCTCGCCCAATCCCAATCTTCTTCTTTCAACCACACCTCCAGATCCGTTTTCCTAGTCGGGCACCCCAATAGCCGCGATATTTTCAGAAAATTGACCACCTCGTGTTGTCCCGGCACATGCTCGACGACATCCGTAAAAAGGTAGTGTCGATGTTGCTCCTTCGATCGGAATCCCACTCTTCTTGATGCACCACTCCCGTAAGCGATTAACGCACTGAGCCGGGCCCAATGCTCAAAATCAATTACCCAATCCAACTTTTGACGACGCAACCCCATAATAAATACAATCAGTTTCCGCGGTGACTTCATCAGCTCTTCTAATCGGCACGGAATGTATTGATCAATGTAGGGGCATCCCTCAAGATATTGTAGGTTGATAGACGACGCAATCATCACCAAGT
>JAKZSX010000171.1:0-6315 GCA_047517405.1 Candidatus Poribacteria bacterium
GGACGAACTCCCGTTCCACCTCTTCTGGCGACGGCTGATCGGACGCATCTCGGCGTTGGGGTATTTCCACTGTGGCGAATCGCTGGATCTCGATTTTAAGGGACTCATCGCGCAGGCAGAAACCGTCCAAACGGTTCAGAGCGGATTACGTTGGCACGATTGGACGCGCTATTCGTCGCGCCAAAATCAGAAGATGCAACTCGGCGGACTAGTCGGCGATGTGACGTATGCAGGAGATCTGGCGGCGTTCCTGCCATTTGTAGCGTTGGGCGCGTTTCTCCACGTCGGCAAAAACGCAACATTTGGGTTGGGGAAGTATCAGGTTGGATAAGGCGTGGAGAAAAACATGAAATCTGCCGAAAAATCGCAGAATTTTCCGATCACCGACATGTTCTGACGGTGATGGGAATTATAATATGAATTGAATGTTCATTCACTGCTTCAAAAGAAAGGAGGCTAAAACAGAATGCTCAAATACACAGGACATCCACTTGTTGATGTGGGAATTGCAACAATTACCGCTTTTGTTGACAAGCGAAACCCTGATGAATTGATCGAAGCCGATCTTGACAAGGTTGCGGACTATATCACTCGTGAATACGTCCAAGATCCGCTCAAGTCGTTTTTGACGGTCGCTTTTCCGAACTCAGGCTTCACGCAACCGGCGTACAATAAAACTCCTGAAAAGCGTTCGGTGTATGCAACCCGTGTGCTGCGGAACTACAGCGATGAGACACCGCTGCTTGATAATGAGATGTGTGTTTTCACTGGCAAACCTGCTGTGGCTGTTGCGTTTGGTGAAAAAGAAAGCCTGCCACAGGGACGCGCTTTTCGCCAACACATTCCACTGCTCACCGGTGAGAATATTATCAACTTCCACGCTTATGGTGAGGCAGGCTTGCCCGTTTCAGGAGAAGCACTGCTCGCCATTCAAGCGTTTCCACTTGGATGTGCAAAGTCCGCAGGACGACTACTTGCGGTGCATTCGGATAACCACAGACTTATGCTGCATTTTGCCCGGTCGTTTCTAGAAAGAAATCAGAGAGCCATTGTTCTTGCCCAAGCAGCGGGCAGCAAGAAAATGGACGAACCACATCTCTCTCGTGGCACACTGTTAATCAACACGCTCCTTCAAGCTGACATTAGACAGCAGGAAGAGCGTGAGGATGAACAGCCTTTTTCGCTCACGGCATATCACCTGACCAACAGCGGGCAGGGAGTCGGTTTGAAAATCTACCACCTACCACTCCAAATTATTGGATTTCTGCGTGAAATGGAGAGCGCAGATTATCGTATGCAATGGACTAGAATTGTCCGTCGTGCATGGGAAACTGAGCCGCAGAAAAAGAGCAAGAAGACGGATGATAAGCCGTTCCGGCCACGTCGAAATTGGCTTTATGAAGAGATCTTAGGACTGTATGATGGTTCGTTTCTGCTACCGGACAAAGCGAAAACATTTTTACGGACCTACTTTTTGCGCCAGGCATTCCGTTACGCCCGCGCCGACCAAGGCGACCCTCGGGCGAACTACGGATTAACACATGATAAGGATTTGGTGTCATGGAACATCACCGCATCTTTTTTAAGGAGGGTATTTAATATGGAAAAAGAACGGATTGAGGAAATTCGCAAGATGGGCGACAAACTGGCAAACTATGTCAGTAGTCAGAACGATCGCCGCTTCTTTCGTGAGTTTTTTCAGCAGCGCAGACCGAGTAACGTACGCACACTGCTGATTCGTGCCAATCTGGCGCACGTCAGGCGTGGCAATCCACCGATTATCACACTTGACCCGTACATCGAGGTTTTTGAAGAGGGGTACGGGTTAGAGAGTCCAGACTGGTGGTTGGCGCGTGACCTTGTGTTTATCCGAATGGTTGAACAGCTACATGAGCAAGGCTGGTTGGGCAAAAATCCTGATCTGGTTGAGGAGACCGCCCAAGAGAATGAGAATGAAAACAGCTAACGAATTATCACAAATTTCAAGGAGGTTTACATCATGGCATTTGCAACAGGTTTGATGCTCATTGACGCACCGGCATCCGCACTTAATAATCTCGGAAGCATTCCCGGCGCACGCACCGATAACACCGTGGGGGTCAAGATGATTCGCACAAAGCAGGGGGCCTATCCCTATGTGTCAGCGCAGTCGTTTCGTTATTGGCTGCGCACAACCCTTGAAGGCGGTGAACAGGGTTGGACACCTGCCCCAATCTACCGAGAGGAAAAAGTCGCTTATACCGACGCTAACCCAATCGAGTGGTGGGACGATGATCTTTTCGGCTACATGCGGGCACCGTCCAAAAGAGCATCTGCTAAAGAGAAACGAGATGCAGACGAGTCGCGGGCAAACGAGACCGAAACCACGGATGCCGTCACTCGTGTGTCACCATTTCGCGTGAGTACACTGGTTTCTATCGCGCCGACAAATGTTACCGAGGATTTTGGTACGATGTCACGTCATGAAGGCGACCCAGTTCCTCACGAACACCAATTCTACCGCGCAACCCTCAAAGGGCTTCTATCGCTCGATTTACACGCGGCGGGAACATTCTCTTACCGGAATAAAACGGGCTACCGAAACCTTGACGATGTGCGGATTAAACTGGCACAGGCACAGGATCTTGAACACCTTGAATCTGAAAAATCCTATCGACTCCCATACGAGGCGCGTGTTCAGCGCATTAGCACACTTTTGGACGGGCTGGCACATCTCGAAGGTGGCGCGAAGCAATCGTTACACTACACAGATGTGAGTCCGGCATTGACAATCTTCGCGGTGACCAAAGGTGGCAACCACATTTTCGGTCATGTCATCGGTGCAAATCGACAGGATGAACCGGAACTGAAGATTGACGCGCTTGCGGAAGCCCTGACGGTTTTCAAAGACGATATTCTCTCAGATATTTACGTCGGTTGGACTAAGGGCTATCTCGACGCAGAACGGGCTAAGTTTGAGGAGGTACTAAGTGACGCATCCGGTTTGGCGGATTGCGGGGCGAAAATTAGAATGAGTCATCCACGCGACGCATTTAAGGCTTTCGCTGAAGATTTACAAAAATCGGAAAATGCGAATTGGTTGGATTGACAACGCAGAAGAAACCGAGTTTTTTCTTCAAAACTCGGTTTCTCATCCTTAAAATCAGGGGGTCTCTATGAAAGTCCTCAAAATCGTTGCGGAGGGACTTACCACCTCTTTCCGCTATCCTCACTTTATGCAACAGATTCATCCTAGCTTTCAAATGCCGCCGCCCGCGACAATTTACGGGCATATCTGTAGCGCATTGGGGGAATGGTTTGATCCAAGCGGAGTTCAATTCGCTTACCATTTCACACATCAAGGACACGTCCAAGATATTGAACACATTATTGTATTGGCACCACCTACTTCCAGCCGTAGCAAGTTGCCGGGGACTCAAATCCCAAATGCACTTGAGGGCAGAGTGAATCCCTTTGAGCGTGAATTGCTCTTTCACCCCCGTCTCACGCTCTACATCAACCGCCCTGAATGGGGACCAGCGTTCCGAAGTCCGCGCTATGCAGTTTCGTTGGGCAGGTCGCAAGACCTGTTCACCTACACAGAAATCAACGTTGTTGAATTACAGCAAAGCGAGGAGGCTTACTTTGAGCATACCATTCTTCCGCATGAGATGGGACCGCGAATCGGGCGTGGTGTCTCGGTTCTAATGCCGCGTTATCTGGATTACAATCAAAACCGGCGTCCAACATTTTCGCAGTACACGGTGCTCACCGACCGAGTGTCACTTTCAAATGGGGACAGCAAATATTGGATTGACCCATTAACGCCTGAATATCAAGGCAGTTATCGCGGTTTGGTTTTCCATAACTTTGTAGGAGGTGAAGATGCAATCTCCGATTGAAAATGTGGTGGGCAAACCTTCGACATATCCCGATTGGTTAAACGATGTATGGGCAAAAAGCGCAGAATTGGGTGAAGGTGGTCAACCGGAAACTTTAGCCCAGCACACATGGTATGTGCTATCACGGTTGGCAGAATTCATCCAATTACGCCCCAACCTTCCAACACAACTCAACGTACCACGTTTATGGCACATCCTTTTCTGGTCAGCCTTCCTTCACGATTTTGGCAAGGCGTTAGCAGGCTTTCAAACCCAACTCCGTCCTGATGGGAAAAGATGGGGGCACCGCCACGAAGTGTTTTCGCTTGCGTTTGTTGACTGGGTGACTGATGGCATTTCAACAGAGGAGCAGCGATGGCTCGTTGCCAGCATTGTCTCACACCATCGAGATTTCGAGGAAATTCAGCGGCTTTACCCCATCATCCCCGATTGGGATGACGATGACCCGCTGAAGCCACAACTTGCGTCTGTGTCAGAGGTAACCTTGGGCGGATTGTGGCGTTGGTTATCAGATTGCGGTATCCCGTGGCGGGATGAACTCGGACTAGGCGATTTTGGCATCTCAATGCCAAAGTTGCAGGCGCGGCATACCGCGATTGAATCCGTTCAACAACACGGCGTTGAGCGCATCCGACACTGGTTGCGGGTTTATCGGCGACTCAACCGTGAATTGGAAGACAGAGATACGCCTAATGCAGTCGTGCCGGGAATTACCGTTCGCGGCTACATAATCAATGCAGACCACAGTGCCTCAGCCCACGCTGGACCGATACCACTCCCCCAGTTTGACGCGGACACGATTTTAGCAAGCCGTAACCTATCGCCGGAAGGTCTCTTTGGGCACCAGTCGGAAGCCAAAAAAATCGACGGTTCAGCCCTTTTGGTCGCGCCAACCGGTAGCGGGAAAACAGAAGCCGCACTGCTTTGGGCGGCGCGACAATCATCAATCGTTGGTGGATTGCCACGACTCTTTTATACACTCCCCTATCAAGCAAGCATGAATGCGATGCAGAGCCGTTTAGAAGAAAGTTTTCCAGACCGCGTCGGCTTGCAACATGGCCGCAGTCTGCTCGCGCTTTATCGGCTTCTCTTAGAAAAAGATTATCATCCAAAAGCAGCAGCTCGCACCGCAAAATGGGCGCGGAATCTATCACGGCTTAATTATCCACCCGTCCGTGTATTTAGCCCGTACCAGATGCTTAAAGGGATGTATCGCCTCAAGGGTTACGAGGCATTGCTCACCGATTACCATAATGCTGCCTTTATATTTGACGAAATTCACGCCTACGAAGTCAAGCGATTGGCGATGATGCTCAAAACCATCGAATACCTGAGAGTTAATTTTAACGCACGTTTCTTCATCATGTCCGCAACCTTTCCGAAGCTTATCCAAGAGTGGCTATCTGAAGCCTTAGATGCTCCACCTACAATTGAAGCGGATCCAACGTTGTTCCGAGAATTTGTCCGTCATCGACTGATACTGCACGATGGCGAGTTATTGACCGACTCCGGGCTAACAGATGTGGTCAACGATGCGAAGGCGGGAAAATCGGTGTTGGTTGTATGCAACCTCGTTGCTCATGCACAAGAAGCATACAACCGGATTCGTGACCAATTGAATGAGATGAATATCCGAACTGAACTTTTACACGGCCGTTTCAACATGCGAGACCGTTCTGCGAAAGAGCAACTCATTCGGAATGCGACGGGGGCAACTAGCGATAAACGTCAACCAATTGTCCTCGTCGCAACACAGGTGGTCGAAGTCAGTCTCGATATTGATTTGGATACGATCTACACAGAACCGGCACCGTTAGAGGCATTGGTACAACGCTTTGGTCGCATCAACCGCCGTAGGAAACAGAAAGATCTCGCACCCGTTCATGTCTTTCGCCAACCTGACGATGGGCAGAAAATTTATGACCCCGAACTGGTGCAACGCACTCTTTCGATTCTTGAGCGCGAACACGAACGTCCAGTTGATGAGGGTGCAATCGGCGCTTGGTTAGATGAGATCTACAGTGGTGAAGTCGAGGTACGCTGGCGGGAGGAATACAAAAACGCTGCCGAAAATTTTAACGCAACATGTGTACGCACAATGCGTCCTTTTGCGGCGGACGAGGGGCTTGAGGAAATGTTTTACAAGGCGTTCGATGGACTTGAGGTGCTGCCGGATGCGCTCTATGATGAATACAAAGCTATGAGTGAGGAAGATCCAATCCGCGCCGGAGAACTGTTAGTCCCGATCAGTTGGGGAAGGTTTCACGCACTCCGAAGTGGCGATCAGGTCCTACCCAGAAACGGGAGAGAACCTTACCGCGTCACAGCCGAATATAATTCGGAGGTAGGGTTGACATTCGACTAACAGTTGCTAGGAAAATTCAGTTTCTAAAGTTTTAAGAGAAACCGAGTTTTCAAGAAAAAACTCGGTTTC
>JAKZSX010000172.1:0-13035 GCA_047517405.1 Candidatus Poribacteria bacterium
CTCGTTCCATCGTAGAAATCTCCGACCTCCACCCCAAACCGTCCGGCGAACATCTTACTTTCATCGGTTTCAATCGTTGCGCGGTAGGTAGTAAATTCATACTCGCCGATGGGAATAATGATATCATCGTAGATATCAAAATCTTCCTCAAGCCGTTCTTTCGTGAGTTGAGTTTGCAGGTTAATCCGCCCACCATTGTTGAGTTCAATCCGACCACCGAGTGTGATGTCACGAGTTTCCAACTCATTCTCCTGAGTTACGATATAGTCTACCTCCGGTCCCACCTGAATTTCGCGGATTCCAAATTTGCGAGGCCGAGGCGTATATTGCGCCTCGCTATGGAATCGACGGCTGCCCGTCCGCCGGACATATCCAACTTCTGGGTTGAAGTTATCACCGGTGTCGGTGTATCCAGCTGACAGATCAAAGTGGTCATCACGCCAATTCGAACCGATATACCACGCATCCCCTTGTCCGACGTCCTCCTCTAAATCCTCTGAATCCGCTGTCCGGGCCCACAGTCCACGAATTTCCAGTTTGTCCGCTGGACGATACGAGAAGTCAAGTCCGCCAGCGCGATTGTAGTTATCTGAATCCTGCTTGTTGATGGCAATTAATCCGACACGAGAGCCGCTGAACATGTCGCGTGTCAGCCTGAGCACAGAGTAGTTGGTGCGTGGCGCATCGACAATTTCATCGGGGTCGGTAATCGATTCATCGGTCTGAAAGTCATTGGTGAACACATTGAGCAATCCTACCCCGTAGGGTCCCATTTTTCCCGTAATCTTGCCACCACTGATGATTGGAATGGGATGTCCTTCTTCGATGCCAATGCGACGACTATAGAAAAGGAGCAGCGGCGGCGGACGACGAAAGCTAGCGCGTGGAACGCCAAAATCAAAAAGTCCCGCCCCCTCCAAAAAGAAAGGACGCTTCTCAGGAAAGAACAGACTGAAACGGGTGAGATTGACCTGTTCTTCGTCGGCTTCGACCTGTGCAAAATCTGTGTTAAATGTCAGATCGGCGATCAGCTTCGTGGTCACCCCGTACTTGAGATCTAATCCAATCTCAAATTCCCCATCCGTTTCACCATTTTCTTCGACTTGGCGGACCCCGGGTAAAATGTAAGGCAGCAGCTCAATCTGTTTTTTCGGCTTAATTCCTTCTAAGCCTGATAGATTGCCCATATAGGCAGTACGGTATTTTGCTCGTCCACCATACGATGAGGGGACCGGTGCCCATGTTCCCTCCTCATTGGTTCGGCGGATACCACGCGATAAATTCAGTCCCCACGTCATCTGCTCGCTCTCCTTGAAACGGAGTTGACCGAAGGGGATAGAAATTTCTGAGGTCCAACGGTCAGAATGAATCTGACTTTGGCAATCCACCACGGCATCCCAATCTCGGTTGAAACTATCTCCGCTGTTGGTTATTGCAGTATCCTGCACCGCTCCCAACGCATTAAGGCGGAACGCAACACCGCTCCGTTTATCGTTATAGGTGTCGAGGATGAGAAAAACGTTGTCGTTTTCATGTAACTCACGGGCATCGCGTCGCATGTCGTTAGCGATTATCTTCGAAACATCTGAATCAAAGCAGGTAAAACCGAAGTAGATATTCTCTGCATCATAGAGGATACGGACTTCGGTCGGTTGGGACATTGGCTCGCCCGCATCCGGTTCGACCTGCCTAAATTGTCCAACAGGTTTGGCTTCTTGCCAGTCGGGTTCATTGAGATCTCCATCAATCTCAATACTGCCAAAGGTCCGGTGCGCCTTCGCCTGATATGCGCTGTTGTCTACGGCTGCGTTGACCATAAGGATCGTGACACCGAACAGATATGCAAATAAGCAAATGAGCAGATAGATTTTGTAAGATTCTTTCCTCTGAGAAGGGGAACATCTTTGTGATTGACAATCCATACACATCTTTCCTTTCTTTTTTAGATGGCCCGAATACGCAGTCAAATACTCAAGGTTGGTGGTTACGGTCGAGAGATTATTCCCCTTGCAGGTGCTGAATCAACATCTCTCGTGTCACCGGCTGGTCAAAGGACATCAGGTAGATTTGGAGGTTGCCGCTCCGGTCGGAGACAAATACGAGTTTTTGCCCGTCTGGCGAAAAGGCAGGCTGTACTGAGACACCGATGCCACTGGTGATGCGTCGCTCATTCGTTCCATCTATATCCATCAGATAGATCTCAATGTCATCCATCCGTCCAGATACAAAGGCAATGGTTTTTCCGTCAGGTGCAATCACCGGGCTGTAACAGTCATAGGGGTTAGGATTCAGATGTTTTTCATCGCTGCCATCAATATTGATAGTATAAATCTGATGAAGTGGTCTGCTACGACCAGGTGCGGCACGACGTGGACCCGTACCTTCTGGACCCGCAGACACAAACGCGATCCGTTTTCCATCGGGGAAAAAAGTCGGGCTGCCCTCATCTGCCTCGCTATCGGTGATGGGTGTAGGAACGATTGTGCGGTCCTCCATGTCTTCCAGATCGATGCCGTGCAAATCTAGGGTGTATAGGTCTAAGGTTCTATCCCTACTTGCCTCATAAACCACGCGCTTCCAATCTGACGATAGACATGGTGCACGAACCCCCAACCCAAGTGGTAATAGCTCGTGTGTTACTTCTCTATCGAGGTGAGCGACATAAATCCCTGTGTAGACCGGCGTTGTGCCATCGCTCTGGAGGACAATATGGACTTCGCCAGCACTTTTTGGCTCGCGGCTATGCACTAGATAAAGTGAATCACCCAGAAATCCCGGCGTATCTTCATTAAAATCCGGTGTGAACGTTACCTGTCGGAGATTGCTTCCGTTCACATCCATCAGATAAATTTCACTATTACCTGATCGGGAGGATGCAAAGGCAATCTGTTTGCCATCGGGAGAGAAGCTTGGCGAGTAGTTGTCTGGGTTCCCCTTTGTAACCTGAACCACTTGGTAGGCATCGCTGACAAGTCTTGCGACCTGCTGTATCATCGCGTTATCCGATGTGGAATGAACAATCGCCCGCAGTTGATTGACCCCTTCCTCGCGAACCCCCAATCTCAGGTAGATTTTTGCTAGTTGGAGTCGGACCATCGCCCGGTCTTCGGGGTGAGCGACGTACAATCGAATTGCAGCTTTGAACTGAGGAATCGCGCGATCGTAGTTTTCCAGCGCTTCATGAGCCTGCCCCATCAAAATCCGGGCTTTCGGATCCCGATCGTCCGCTGCGATGACCTGCGCTAGCAAAGCAACCGCTTCATCATACCGGCCTGAACGGATTAGGTCCTCACTCTGTCGCAGGGATTCGTCTGTCCCATCGCAACCGATGAGGAATAGGAGAGGTAGAAAGATACGACATAATGCGTGAAACGTGAGGCGTGATGCGTGATGCGTAAAACGTGAAATCGTCTGCTTTTCCTCCTTCCTCCGACCTCCGATTTCAAACTTGCCGAAGGACCCCCAAAACGAGATGTGTAATCAGTTAAAGTGGGATAAATTTAGCCCAAGTGCCCCAGAATGCCTGTTTGACGTATTTGGGCTGAATTTGTTTATTCGTGTCTTAGTGCTTCAATCGGAGATAACTTCGCAGCCTTCCACGCCGGATACGCACCGAAGAAGACACCAATCCACGCAGCAACGAAAAACGCCAACGCCGTGTACATCGGCGAAATAATTGTCCGCCACCCCCAGATCGATGGCACCATCTTCGCCCCGAATACCCCAACGCCAATCCCAATCAGGCCACCGAGGATCGATAGCGTCATCGACTCGATCAGGAACTGAATCAGGATGTCATGACGTTTGGCACCGACCGCCTTCCGTAAACCTATCTCTCTCGTGCGCTCTGTTACCGATACCAACATGATGTTCATGATCCCAATCCCGCCAACGATCAGGGACACAATTGCAATACCCATAATCATGTAGGTGAACGTCTGCCCCGATTCTTCCAAGGTCTCAAGGAACTCCGCTTGATTCCGTACGTTAAAATCAAGTTCCTTGTTAGTGGGGAGTTTGTGCTGTTTCCGCAAGAGGTTCTCGATTTCGGCTTCGGCCGTTTCCATCGCATTGCTATTGACTGCCTGGGCACTGATACTTGATAGGTAATCCCTGCCAAAAACCCGCTTCATCGCCGTTGACACAGGAATAAAGACCTGGTCATCCGGATTCCGCCAACCGCTCGCGCCTTTCTCCTTCATCACACCAAGCACCCGGAAGTTGAGTCCGCGAATCTTGACCGTCTTGCCGATCGGATCTTCCCTCCCGTCGAATAGTTCATCAACGACTGTCTTTCCCAACGTGCACACTCGACGCCGAGAACGCACATCACTCTCGGCAAAAAACGCACCTTTCTCAACCGGAAAGTTCGCCGTAATCTGATACTCCGGCGTTGTACCGACAACCGTAGTATTGTGGTTCTTGTTTCCATGCTTGATCTGAGTGCGTGAAGATACTTCCGGCGAGACATAGAGAATATTCTTTGCACGTTCCCTCAACATCATGGCGTCTTCATACTTTAGGCTCTGACGGTCCTGCCCCGAGCTCCGTCCACGAACACGACTCTGGCCTGGACGGATAGCTAGAATGTTCGCCCCGAGCGTCTGGATGCGCTCCGTGATGTCCACTTTTGCCCCTTCGCCGATTGAGGTTGTGGTCATAATCGCGCCCACGCCGATAATCACACCAAGCATCGTCAACGCCGCTCGCAGTTTGTTCGCTAATAAACTGCGTAGTGCATTTGCTAAACTTTCGAGCATTCCCATCTATGTGATTCCCTCCTTTGTTATCAGCGGCCCCCTCTTCCACCGCCGCCGGTGTTTCGCTGCATCCGTCTCATTGTAGAAGCCGGATTTCCCATCATACGTCTAAACCGATCCATGTCCCTGCCCCCTCCGCGCTGGAAACCGCCGAGGGCGACGACCTGTCCTTCGTTTAAGCCAGAGATAACTTCTGTTGTGTCGAAACTACTCACGCCGGCCTCAATAGGCTGTGGACGGCCCGGTTGACCATCTTCACCGATGACACGGACCATTTTTCGGCTCCCTAAATTCAGAATCGCTTCATTAGGAAGAACCAATATATTCCACTTGCTCGTGGCGGAAATTTCAACGGTCGCATTCATCCCCGGCTTCAAGAAAGGCGTATCCGTATCTTCAGATGGGCTCTCCTCACGCGCCCAATCTCCTGCCCCTCGATCGCCGGAGAAATTATCCGCCATTGCCATCCACGGATCCGGTGCCTCTGTGGGTTCAGCAGTCGCTGAATTTTCGTCGGAAGTTTGGGTGTTCTCTGACGCTGTCGGTTCTCCTTGTCGCTGCGGACGCATCTGCCGAAAACCTTCTCCCTGCTCCGGCGCGAATTCGCCTTCGCCTTGGCGAAAATTATCGCCGCCACCACCGCGACCCGATAATCCGCCACCTCTTCCCCAACGTCCTTGTTCCCTTGAGCGAGTATTCTTAATTTCAATGATGACTTTGAACGTCGTTACGTTTTGAATCACCTGTCCTTGCGGCGCAATGCGAAGTACCTCCCCTTGCAGCGGCTGATCAGGATAGGCTTCGATAGTGATGGCCACCGGTTGACCGACCTTCACCTTGCCGATATCGGTTTCATCCACCTCCGTTGCCACATAAACCTTTTTGAGGTCTGCCATCGTTACTAGCACCTGACCTTCGGACGATACAGAGCCTCCCCTGCCTCCCCCGCCAAAGCTGGAGACAATTACTTGCCCTTCCTCCACCCTTCTTTCGAGGATCGTTCCGGAGAGGGGGGCACGAATAACCGTATCGTCATAACTCTCCTGTGCGAGTTGGAAGGCACTCGTACTGCGCTTGAGTTGTGCGTTGGAACTTTCAAGGTCTTTTTCTTTTAGGTCAATCTGCTTTTTATTAGCAATCGCCAAACTCAAAGCGTCTCTGGCTTGTGTGATACGGTACTCTTGAATCTTTATCTCCAGATCGCGAGACTTCTCTTTCTCAATCTGTTCGTTCGCCGCATCAACCGCGTACCCCGCCCTCTTAATCTCAGCCTGTGAGAGCTCTAACTCCTCTGGACTTGCCGGTTGTTTAACTAGCTCGGCTTGCTGCACAGCCGATTCGTGTTGTGCTTTCGCCGAGTCACGCTGCGTCTCGGCGACGTCGAGATCCGATTTTGAGATATATTTCTTCTCGAAAAGCTGCTGTTTTCGATTGTACTCCCTCTCGGCAAGTTCGAGATTGGCTTTCGCCTGAACCACACTTGCCTCTGCACGCTTCTTGTCCTCCTCCCGTACCGTCTCAGAGGTCAGGAGATTGTATCGCAACTGCGCCATCGTGTGGCTATTTTCTGCATCGGATAACTGGCGTCGATTGGTTATATGTTCTATCCGTATCTGTTCTCTGAGTAGCTCCATCTGTTTTTTTGTCTCAGCCAACTTTTCTTCGGCTTGCTTAATCTGGATCGCGGTTTGCTCCTTCTGCAATTCGATATTAATCTTCGATTGCTCAAGGCGTGCTTCGGCGGCGCGCAGATCCGCGTCTGCCTGATCCAGGTCCGCTGAAACATAGGTGGTTTCAATACGCGCAATCACGGCGTCTTGTTCCACGTAATCCCCTTCTTCAACAGTGAGTTCTAAAATTTTACCGCTGGCTTTGGAGCTCACCTCGATAATGTTAAGTGGCTCAATAGTTCCGGTGGCGTCAATTGTTACCTCAATATCGCCCCGCTCAACCGTAGCCGTCTTGATTTCAGGCACACTGCTAGCTTCATCCTTGGTTGCCTTGGCGAGCTGCCCCCACAGCAGCAAACCACCGGATACGAGGACCACGACAGTGATCGCTATCACAATGATCCATTTCTTCTGCATCGGTTATCCTCCTTTGTTGGCGAGACAGAGATCTAGGGAGAATGGACGAATCCATATCTCCCCTTGTCTCTATATTGTGACTTAGCGGCCTCTGTTGCCACCGCCACCACCTCTGCCCCCACCTCGATTCATCATCTGCTGCATCCGTTCCTGTTGGAGTGCATCGAGTTGGACTATCTGATCTGCGGTCAAAACCAACTTCAAATCTGTCTGGAACCCATCGCGAATTTCCGTCATGGCTGCGCGTGCTCCTGCGAGACCCCCGGAGCTACTGGCTTCTTTGACAGCTTTCTCAAGACTATCACGATGTTTCTGATAAACTGGACGGGCTTTGATGAGTGTGTCATCATCGACCTTGACGGCAAATGTGAGGTCTGTCCATGAGTTGTCAATAATTGAGGTGGGATTCATCCCGCGCATTCCACCGGCACCACCACGCCTTTCACCGCCGGCTCTATCACGCGTTTCGCCTCGATCTGGACGTTGGGCTTGGGTAACTTGATTTGTGAGGAAAACGGTAACTGCTGCCATTGCCAGAATGGCGGTTAGTACGAACCATCTGCGTTTCATGGTAAACTCTCCTTCTTTCGTTCAAATGAATGTTGAAATAGTGCCGAACCACGGATTTATCATCAATAATATGTAGGCTTCGGCTGCAAACTTGTGTTTCTGCTCCTTTGGGCAGACAAGTTTGGATTAAGTTCGCACTTTTTTCAACAAAAATGGATCAACTTGTCATCGACCCAGTCCAGTATTGCAGCGGCAGTTATCAGATTGATGTGGTGCACTATAGATAATTTTTCTCTTTTTGCTCATTTTACAGGTCGCCAACGAATTGCTTGGATACGCGGCATATACTGAAAGCCTTCCGGTGTCGCTGGACCTTCACTGCCCCAGTTGCTTTCCGATCGTTCACCGACGAGCGACAGAATCATCCCCGGTTTGCCATCTGCCAGATGAGGCGGCAGTACGCAGCTACCGGAGTAACCCGGGTACGCAGGCGTTGCGGTCATGAAATATAACTCATCGCGCCATGTTCTTCCTTCATCACAACTTACTTTCGCTCGCTCGCCACCGCGATACGTCGGTCCCCGGTGCGTATAAAGAAAGACAACTCGCCCGTCCGGTAGTTGTACGCCACCCCCGTGCATTTCTTCGAACAGAAACGTCGCTGGACGTTGGTTATGCCACGTGCTCCCACCATCATCCGATTCAGCCATCGTGATCCGCTTCGTATAAGAGGAGAGATTGCGGGCACCTTGAAAACGCTGCCACAACCGCCACGGACCTTCGTTGCGAAACGGACGTTGGAAATCGTTGGACGGCACCCGCGGATTGTTACGGCAGAAAGCAAGTAGCCGTCCCGACTGCAATTCAAGGATTTGCGGTTCACCACCCGGACAGATTGGAGAACCCACCGACCATGTCATGCCACCATCGGTTGAACCAAACGTATGTACAGTAAGTGGACCCGCCGCTGTATGAGGACTGATAATACCCACTGGTATTATCAGCGACCCATCGCACAGCTGCTCAGTCTGCCCGACCTGCGGATGTTCCGATGCCTCAATCTGTCCAAGCAGCTGCCATGTCCTCCCCTGATCGCTTGACCTCGATACGCGCAACATCTCGCCCTCGGACTCTACCGCTAGAAATGTTCCATCGTGCAACACCGCATTGACCGACTTGGTCACCTGTAAATTGTCCCAAGTTCGCCCGCCGTCACAGGTACGCATCACTGTGTGGCCATCGCTCATCTGTGCGTGGATCGCATCGTCGTCGGTAACGATCAGCGTTGCTTGCGTGTCAGCATACCAGTTCCGGTCGTTGGTCCACGGCAGTACACTCCGTTCAGCCGGTATTTGGTGCACAGCACTGCGCTTCGTGTACATCACCCCTTGATATGTTTCCTCAAACACCGGATAATTAACAAAGATGTAATCCTCCGCGCTGATCTGTTCGCCATCTCCCGCGATAAGCCGAGCACAGAACTCACCGATGAACGGAAAGTCCAGCGAGAGTCTATGTTCACTTCGACCGGAGGCAATAGGATCAGTAACTGTATGGGCGAAAATTACACTGCCTCCGACAAGCTCTCTGACCTCTAATATAATCGGTTCGTTGCCCGCTTCGGCTGCATAGTTGTATGTTGTCAGAGACAATTTGAGAGGTCCATCGTTGAGGTGAATTAGCGAACTATCCCGCCGCCCCTGATTAGGACGGGATTCAGGACATCCCGCGACCGCCGCCTCGACGCTCCGGCGTGTTTTGAACTCCGTCGCTCGGGACCCCTGTTCCAACTGTGCTGCGTCGAACCAAACAACTGCACTTGCTCTATCTGTCGTAACCCTAAAGTCAACGACGGCGCGTTCTTCCAGTTCATCTGTGCAGCAGGTAAATGTAAAACGCTGCCACTCCGTTGAAAGCGGAATCGCATAACTGAGCGAATCGGGGGACTCTGTAAAGTCTACGGGGCGCGTCCACAAGCCGATCTCTAGTTTCGCCGATGCCTCATTGCTCCGCGCATACACCGAAATTGTATGGGGTGTGCAAGGTGCAACACTCACCATCGGGGAGAGCAGATGTCCTACGGCAGTGCTGCCACTTTCACCCATTTCATCGGGGTTCAGCGCAGCTTCTGTCTCAACCCGCGCAGCACGCTCACCATCAACTACCTCACCGATGGCTTCACTGCGCGGTGGCACCTGCGGCACTTGAGTCGCCCCGGTTTCATCAGGCTTCAAATCGAGATGCAGCTGCAACGTCAACTCATTTTGCGTATCCCCCCAGTTCGTCGGTACAGTATCACCGAAGTCGAGCTCAAAACTGGCGTTGGGTAGCAGATTTTTTGAGAACATATATAGCGATCCTCACGCTCGGAATGGCAGCGTTCGTGTTTATTGTGTATGTTTGTCAACTTTATGTTTAATCCGCAGCAACTCTATCTTCCACAGCTGACTCGGTTACTGTGAATGTGAGCTCATCATCTTTCGCATCAACAAGCAGGAGATCACCATCACGCACCTCGTTCTGGATAATCTGTAACGCCAGCGGATCAATGACGCGCTGCTGAATTACCCGCTTTAGGGGACGTGCACCGTAAGCCGGGTCGTAGCCTTCCTCAATGAGGAGATCCATCGCCGCATCTGTCATCTCGATTGAGATATTTCGTTTGGCGAGCAACTGACGAACGTTGCCAAGCTGAATCTCGGCAATGTGGCGAATGTGCTTACTTTCCAGACGATGGAAAAATACCACTTCGTCAATCCGGTTCAGAAACTCCGGACGGAAATGCTCACGAAGTGCGAACGTCACCCGCTCACGCATCGCTTGGTCATCCGTGATGTTCAGAATCGAGTCGCTGCCAATATTACTAGTCATGATAATGACCGTATTACGGAAATCAACGGTACGCCCTTGGCCATCGGTGAGCCGACCGTCATCGAGCACCTGTAGGAAGACGTTGAACACTTCCGGGTGCGCCTTCTCAATTTCGTCGAATAGCACAACGTTGTAGGGACGACGTCGAATGGCTTCGGTCAACTGACCGCCCTCATCGTATCCCACATATCCCGGCGGTGCACCGATTAAGCGTGCTACGGTGTGTCGTTCCTGATACTCACTCATGTCAATCCGCACCATGTTCTGCTCGTCATCGAACAGAAATTCTGCCAACGCACGGGCGAGCTCAGTTTTCCCGACACCCGTCGGTCCCAAGAAGATAAACGAACCGATCGGACGATTAGGGTCTTGCAAACCCGAACGACTTCGCCGTACCGCGCGCGCCACCGATTCGACAGCAGCATCCTGTCCAACAACTCGGTTGTGAAGCCGTTTCTCCATCTGAACCAGTTTTTCAATCTCACCTTCTAGCAGCTTGCTCGCCGGAATCCCTGTCCATTTACTGATAATGGCGGTGATGTCCTCAGAGTCTACCTCTTCTTTTAGCAATGCACCATCACGCTGAAGCTGAGCGAGTGCTGCTTCTGCGTCAGCAAGATGACTCTCTAACTGAGGGAGATGACCGTAGCGGAGTTCTGCGGCTCGCTGTAAATCGGTCTGACGTTCCGCTTCCTCAATTTGCTGGTTGGCTTGGTCGATCTGCTCGCGGATACCGCGCACTTTCTCAATAGCACTCGTCTCAGCTTGCCAACGGACAGACAGCTGTGTGCTTTTCTCTTCGAGGTTGGCAAGTTGTTCTTCAATCTTTTCCAACCGTTCTTTGCTTGCAGCGTCCTTCTCCTTTCTCAAGGCTTCCCGCTCGATCTGCAGCTGCATGACCTCGCGGTCAACCGTATCCAATTCCGCCGGTTTACTATCAATTTCGGTGCGGAGTCTACTTGCAGCTTCATCCACAAGGTCAATCGCCTTATCTGGTAAAAAGCGATCGCTGATGTAGCGATCGCTCAGCGTTGCAGCAGAGATCACTGCGCTATCAGTGATACGGATGCCATGATGCACTTCGTACCGCTCTTTGAGACCGCGCAGGATGCTGATAGTATCTTCAACGGAAGGCTCATCCACATAGACCGGCTGGAAACGGCGTTCAAGCGCAGCATCTTTTTCGATATGTTTGCGGTATTCGTCGAGCGTAGCTGCACCGATGGCATGGAGTTCGCCGCGCGCAAGCATCGGCTTGAGCATATTGGACGCATCCATCGCACCTTCGGCTGCCCCTGCACCAACGAGGGTGTGCATTTCATCAATAAAAAGAAGGATTTGCCCTTCAGCACTCTGAATCTCTTGCAGCACTGCCTTCAGGCGTTCCTCAAACTCACCACGATATTTCGCACCGGCGACCAATGCGCCAAGATCAAGCGCAACAACTTTTTTCTCCTTCAGACCGAGCGGCACATCGCCCCGAACGATTCGTTGCGCGAGACCCTCAACGATAGCGGTTTTACCCACACCCGGCTCGCCGATGAGTACCGGATTATTTTTCGTGCGCCGGTTCAGAATCTGAATCGTGCGCCGAATCTCTTCGTCACGACCAATCACCGGATCGAGTTTCCCTTTACGGGCTTCCTGCGTCAGGTCTCGACCATACTTGACCAATGCCTCATACTGATCTTCGGGTGTTTGGCTGCTGACCCGTTGGGAACCGCGGATGCCCATCAAGGCGCTCATAATACTCTTTTCGTTGACACCGAAGGACGCTAGTAATTCGCGAACTGTAGCCGATTTCAACTGCACCATCGCCAGCAAAATATGCTCAGTGGACGTGTAATCATCCTTCATCTTATCGACAATTGCTTCTGCCTCATCAATAAGGCTAGCCAGGTCCTGGTCCATTCCGATTTGAACCGATGCACCCGTAGCGCGGGGCAGACGATCCAGTGTCTCATCAATGCGCTGTTGTAGCACATCGATATCCACGCCAATCCGTTTAAGGACAGATAGCACGACCCCGCCTTCTTGCTCAACCAATACCTTGAGCAGATGGTCCGGTTTGACCGCTGGATGGTTGTATTTCTGTGCCAAATTCTGCGCTTCTAGGAGCGCCTCTTGACCTTTTTGTGTAAATTTATCAATGCGCATAATTATTCCTCACTGATGTGTATTGTGTGAAATGTCAGTCCTAATTGAATCAGCAAATGGCATGCCAAAACAATTTTCCTCGCTCCGATTTCGCTGCAAATGTACACCAGGCATATCTGAGCAAATTTTTCGTTCGGTATAGAGACCGAAAAGGATGAAAGTTTGCTCATCTTCTCTATGCCAAATTGACACATTGATCGTTTGTCTTTTGTCAAGACAACACTTTTTGAGTTCCGTAGTCCTACCGAGGATCGCCGTACTACACTTCAAATAACCGTATGTGCTCTTCAAACGTTTCTGAACGACGGATTTGGATTAAGCGATCATTATCAACGAGGTATTCCGGTGGACGCATCTTAAGATTATAATTTGAGCTCATTGCGTAACAGTACGCCCCAGCATCATGAACAACAAGTCCCGCACCTTCGTGAGGCGTTGGTAATGCCCGATCTTTGCCGAGAAAATCCGCCGATTCACAGACAGGTCCCACGACGTCATAAGTTACCACTTCGCCATCAATGGGTTCAATAAAGTCGATATGTTGGTAGGCATCATATAAACTCGGCCGAATGAGTTCCGCCATGCTCCCGTCAATCACGATGAAATGCTTGTTGCCATTTGTTTTCACGCCGGTGACCCGATTGACCAGC
>JAKZSX010000173.1:0-5641 GCA_047517405.1 Candidatus Poribacteria bacterium
GGTGATGTGAATACCTCCCAAATTAATTGGAAGTTTGAGGAACTCACCGAATTCCTTTGCCGAGATAACCCTGTCCCGGTTGGAACGATTGTCTCCACCGGTACCGGTATCATCGTGCCGAATGATCTGCCGTTGGCACCCGGTGATGTTGTGGAGATTGAGGCTGATGGGCTGGGCAAGCTCTCCAACCCTGTTAAACAGCTTTAGAGATTTGTAATAGGTCGTTACACGCTTATTTAACGTCAAGGACGCAGAGGACGTGGGAAAATAAAAAAACTCTCAATCCTCTGCGTCCCCCGATAAGATTAGAATACGGTGAAAGTTGACAATACCATGAACACTGTGAAGGACGAAACACCCCCTGTGGAATCCACGGGACTCGAATCGCTAAACGATGTCCAACGCGAAGCGGTGCAGCACACGGAAGGGCCGCTACTACTCCTATCAGGTGCGGGTAGCGGGAAGACCCGCGTGATTACCCATCGCATCGCCTACCTCATTCGCCACCACGGCGTGTCCCCATCTAATATCCTCGCGGTGACGTTTACAAAAAAATCCGCGGACGAAATGAAAACTCGTCTTAACGGCCTCATAGGTAAAACAAATACACCCTTTTGGGTGAACACCTTCCATTCCTGCTGTACCCGTATTCTACGGAAGCATATTACACACCTTGGCTATGGCTATGACAGTTCATTCACCATCTATGATGACGAAAAACAGAAAAAACTTATCAAGAAACTAATCCAGACGCTCCAAATCCGTTTGAACGACCCGAAACGCGTCCTCGCCGAGATTAGCAAAGTTAAGCGTGGGTTCATCTCCCCTGAACAGTACGCGGACAACGCAGAGGGGCTCTTTGAGAAATCCATCGCACAGATCTACCCAAAGTATCAGGGCTTCCTCCGCGAAAACAACACCATCGATTTTGATGATATGATTACGTTGACAGTCGAGTTGTTTGACGCGAACTCGAAGGTGCTGGATTTTTATCAAGACCTGTTTCGGTATATTCTCGTTGATGAGTATCAGGATACCGATGGGAGTCAGTATCGACTGGTTCGTGCGTTGGCGCAAAAGCACCGGAATTTATGTGCCGTAGGAGACGATAATCAGTCGATTTACTTGTTTCGAGGGGCGGACCTCAACAACATTCTCGATTTCGAGAAAGACTATCCAGATGCGACAGTCTTGCACTTACAGCAGAACTACCGCTCAACTAAAAATATCCTCGAAGCCGCACATCATGTCATCCGCAACAACCGGAGACGCAAAGCAAAGCAGATTTGGACAGAGAACGAAAGAGGGAGCAAAATCACCTGTTATAGGTCAATTGACGAGGCCAACGAGGCGGGCTATGTACGACAGCAGATTCAGAAATGGCGAGCGTGCGGGAGAAAATATGAAGATTTAGCTATCTTATACCGGATAAACGCCCAATCTCGCACATTTGAGGATGCCCTACGCGGCGCAAATATTCCGTATCAGATTGTGCGAGGCATCCAATTCTACGAGCGGATGGAGATCAAAGACATCATTGCTTATATGCGGGTGATTGTCAACCCCGCTGACACGGGAAGCATCAAGCGCATCATCAATACACCGCGCCGCGGGATTGGCGATGAAACGGTACAAAAGATCGAGGCTTTCGCCCACGGAGAAGGCCTCCCCCTATTTGCAGCGATTCAGCGTGTCGAGGAGGTGCCGACCCTTAGTGATGCAGCGAAAAACAATGTCCGCGCATTTGCTCGGTTGATCGTGTCGTTCAATCCAAACGATCCGCCGGCACGCACGGCAGAGAATTTACTTGACCGCTCCGGTTACCTCGAAGTCTTAAGGCGTGACCGTACAATTGAAGCGCAGAGCCGCGAAGAAAACCTCGGTGAGTTAATTGCTGCTGTTACAGAGCATGAAAAAAATGACCCTAAGCCAACATTAGCGAGTTTCTTAGAAAAGGTTGCATCGGCATCTGCCACGGATGACAAAGATGATAAAAGCGATAAAGTCACGATGATGACACTGCACGGTACAAAGGGCCTGGAATTTCCAATCGTCTTCATGGTTGGGATGGAAGAAAGATTACTCCCTCACTGGTGCTCTTGCGACACTGAGGCCGAACTTGAAGAAGAGAGACGGCTATGTTACGTTGGGATTACCCGCGCTCAAGAACAACTTTACTTAACCCATTCGTATTCACGGGGATTATACTATCCCGATCGCTCACGATTTATCAATGAGATTCCGGCAGAACTTTTGCAACTGGAACGACACAACAAGACACCGATCCCAACAGATGACAGGATTGCGGAACAACAAGCAGTTTCATCCAACACACGCAATGTTAATCTAGGAAATGACTTCGTGGAATCTATTGACGGAATCGGAAAGGAAACTCAATCCGAAATTTTCCACTCAAGCTATGACTTTACAGAGGTTATCGACGAGTCAAAGCCCACAGGGGAACCAACGCAGCAACCAGAAGCATCAACCGATGCCTATCTTAATCGCGGGCGGGCTTACTATGACAAAGGTGATTATCCCCGTGCCGCTGCAGACTATGACAAAGCCATAGAACTGAAGCCATCTATAAAACTTCCTCCCAATGCTGCTGTTGTCTATAATAATCGCGGGGCGGCTTACGCGAAAAAAAGCGATTATCCCCGTGCTATCGCAGACTACACCAAAGCCATAGGATTAAAGCCCGATTTTGCTGATGCCTATTACAATCGCGGGGTGACTTACGCAAAAAAAGGTGATTATCCTCGTGCTATCACAGACTACACCAAAGCCATAGGATTAAAGCCCGATTATGCCACCGCCTATAATGGTCGTGGGCGGGCTTACCGGGATAAAGGCAATTATCCCCGTGCCCTCGTAGACTACACCAGAGCCATAGAACTCAAATCCAATTATGCTACCGCCTATAATAATCGCGGGGCGGCTTACGCGAAAAAAAGCGATTATCCCCGTGCCTTCGCAGACTACACCAAAGCCATAGAATTAAAGCCCGATTATGCCACCGCCTATAATGGTCGTGGAGTAGCTTACGCGAAAAAAGGCGATTATCCTCGTGCTATCGCAGACTACACCAAAGCCATAGAACTCAAACCCGATCATGCCACTGCCTATAATAATCGCGGGGTGGCTTACGCGAAAAAAGGCGATTATCCCCAGGCCGCTGAAGACTATGACAAAGCCATTGAACTGAAACCATCTATAGAACTGCCTTCCTATGCTGCTGTTGCCTATTCTACTCGTGGGGAGGCTTACTATAAAAAAGGCGATTATCCTCGTGCTATCGCAGACTATACCCAAGTCATAGAACTAAAACCTGATTATGCCGTCGCCTATAATAATCGTGCACGGACTTACGTGAAAATAGACGACTATCCCCGTGCTATCGCAGACTATACCAAAGTCATAGAATTAAAACCTGATGCTGCTGTCGCCTATAATACTCGTGGACGGGCTTACGCGAACCAAGGTGATTATTCCCGCTCTGAGACTGACTTTGCCAAAGCAGAAGCACTTGAAAGCGCGCTCGAAAATACACGAAAAAAAGGAGACTGAACACGCCGCTCCCTGTCATAGCAATTCTGACATTATGCGGTTATGCAAGTCAGCCAAGCTAGGAGATGATCGATTGCCTGCCTGAATACGGTCATTGTAGTAAACTATGAAGATTTCACCAGTATCCGATAAGGAATAGGAGATAAACCGATGTCAGCATCCAACCTTAATGTGTTTATCGGCATCCCGAAAGAAGAAATTGATACCCCAGCGCTGCTGATCGATGTGGATATCATGGAAGCCAATATCCAGAAGATGGCAGACTATTTCAAAACGGTCAATGCAGATCTCCGTCCGCATGTCAAGACGCATAAGACCCCGATTATTGCTCATAAACAGATGGAGGCGGGCGCGATTGGTATGACTTGTGCCAAGCTCGGTGAGGCGGAAGCGATGATCCATGCGGGTATCCGCGACGTGCTCATCGCCAATCAGATTGTCGGGAAGCAGAAGATTGCGCGCCTGATTAACCTTGCCAAACACTCGGAGATTATGGTTGCCGTTGATGACCCACATAACGTCGATCAACTTTCTGAGGCCGCGGAGGCGAAAGGCGTTACGCTGCGTGTCCTTATCGAAGTCAACTCCGGCATGAACCGCTGTGGGACCGAGCCGGGGCAACCGACGCTGGATCTGGCGCGGCATATCCTGCAATCGAAAGGGCTCACGTTTGAAGGGATAATGGGTTATGAGGGGCATACCGTCACCACTCGGACTTTTGCCGAACGCAAACGTTTGACGGGCGAATCCGTTGAAATGCTGATCGGGAGCAAACACTTTCTCGAACAGCACGGTGTCCCCGTCAAGATTGTGAGCGGCGGTGGCACAGGAACCTATGCGATCACCGGCGCTTACCCGGAGATGACTGAAATCCAAGCGGGGTCTTATGTTTTTATCGATTCAAGTTATCGGAAGGTCGAAGGCATCGGCGCGGCGTTTGAATGCGCCCTGACCATGTTGACCACAGTTGTGAGTCGCCCGAATCCGACACGGCTCATCGTTGATGCAGGGGCAAAAGTGCTGACAAGTGAGTCTGGTGCGCCGCAACCGGTAGGGATTGAAGGCTTAGAAATGCGGGGGTTGTCGGAGGAGCACGGGAATATGACGGCGGATCCAAGTGTTGTGCTCAGACCCGGCGACAAGATCGAACTCTTACCAACGCACTGCTGCACAACGGTGAATCTCCATGACCGGTATTACGCGGTCCGCAATGGGATTGTCGAGGATGTTTGGGAGATCGCTGCAAGGGGGAAATCACAGTAGCCCGATTTGGTAGCACACATCAGGGCTTGGGAACATCTGACGAGGATGGATCGGGTTTGAATATATCCGACGTTATCCCGAGTACGCGGCGACGCGGCAATAACCGAGATAGATTTGCTAGCAGGTAGTTGACGGCTCTACCCGGAATTACATAGTTGCGTCCCTTCAAAAAGGCTCTCAAGCCTTCTTCAACCACTGTTTCAGGGGTTTCCGCCTTGATCATCCTTGTTACGTCAGCGTTGGCAACCTCAGCGAAATTGGTAGAGGTGTTACCGGGACAGAGCGCGAGTACCGTTAAGCCTCGTTTGTGATACTCCCCCCAGAGTGATTCTGAGAAGCCGAGGACAAATGCTTTCGTGGCACTGTAGGTAGCGAGGTATGGGATTGGCTGGAACGCCGCAGTTGACGCGACATTGATAACACCACCATCTCCCTTCTTCAACATCGCAGGCAGAAAGAGATGCGTTAAACTCACCAATGCGTTGATATTGAGGTTCAGCATATCTTGGTAGCTCTGATAATCGTATGACAGGAACGATCCACACTTTCCGAAACCGGCGTTATTTATCAGCACATCGACTGAGAGCGATGCAGATCGAACCTGCTCCCACAATTGTTGAGGCGCATTCGGCTGGCTGAGATCGCCAGGAAACAGATGCACATAGATCCCATGTTTTTCCGATAATTCCTCGGCGATCTGACGGAGTCTATCTTCCGAACGCGCCGTCAAGATTAAATTAGCACCTCGATTTGCAAGGTTACGGGCAAACGCTTCGCCGATACCGGACGAGGCACCGGTGACCAAGAC
>JAKZSX010000174.1:0-17131 GCA_047517405.1 Candidatus Poribacteria bacterium
TCGGCTGGACTTGCTGATCTTTGCTTTCTTGGCTTTGGACTGCCCATGCCAAGCAGCATATCACAGCAGCCAGAACCAGTAGGAACAACATCTTCAGTTTCATTTTGGTCTCCTTATGATTTTGGCAGGCGGGTTTTTCTATACTGCTTCCCGCTGCCCTTCTGTTTCTGCTAACAGTATATTTGATATCAAAAGAAAAATCAAGCCGTTTTTGAACGCAAACTATATGGGTTTATCAGCTCCACGGGCAGTAAAGGTCTGCACGGTCTGTTTAATTCGCGGGGTGCTTTTGGCTTGTTCTCCCAGATGAATTCTGCTATTCTCTTTCACGAGGAGGCAATATCTATGAAAGTCTTAATGAGACAACGTGATCTTTCAGACGATTATATCCAGTTTGCCGCACAGATTGGTGCCGACGGATTTGATATTCATAACGCCGAGAGTATCCCTGGATTTGTGGAACAGGGCTATCCAGATGTAGAACAACTGACGAAATTAAAAGAAAGAGTCAACGCCGCTGGACTTGACATCTACCGTGTCGCGCCCGCCGAGCCGCAGAAATTTCTAACGGACAAACCGGGCGGCGAGGAGGAGTTGGACAATCTGTGTAAATCGCTGGAGATTTTTGGTCAGGTCGGAATACCCTTTATGTCGATGCCTGTGCATCTTGCGCAAACGCCGGAACATCGAGATGCGAATCCGGGATACCGGGGCGGATATACCAAACCCCTCCGGGGTGATTATACGTTCGGTGGATTTGATGTTGAGCTGATGAAGCGGAGTATCGTACAGAAACCGCTCGAACTGTTCTCTGTTGAAAAGCATTGGGAACGTTGCCTACAAATGTATCAAAGACTCGTTCCGCTAGCTGAAAATTTCGATGTAAAACTCATTATTCACCCATCGGATCCGCCACTGCCAGATACCGAATTTTCACCGAAACGATGGGCTGCCATCCTCGATGCCGTGCCAAGTAATCACAGCGGTCTGCTCTATTGCATCGGCACCTGCTATGAGTCGGGTGTAGACATCTTCGAGAACATCCGTCATTTTGGGAAGAAAGGAAAAATCTTCCACACCCATTTCCGCAACGTGCAGGGGACAATCCCGACGGGCAGATATATGGAGGTTGCCCTCGACGATGGAGACATGAATATGTTCAGGGTGCTTCAAACCCTAAAAGAGATTGGGTTTGACGGCGGCTTACAGATTGATCATCTACCGAACTATATTGGCGATGTGGAACAGCGGGCGGCTTCAGCCTATGCAGTGGCTTATGTGAAGGCGATGTTGAGGGCACTTGAGGCTTGACCGTTACACATTAATTCCTATCTTACTGATTATGTCCTTACAAACGGATGTTAGGACACTATGTTTACCTTCATTGCATCATAAGGAGTATTCGATGAATCGACCCCCAGAAACTTTTGTGAGTGTGCAGGAGGACCGCCTCCTCGCTTTTAGTACCGCCTGTTTTGAAAAGGCTGGGCTGGCGCATGACCACGCAGCGCTGATCAGTCGCTTGCTTGTCAACTCAGACATGCGTGGGGTGCGGAGTCATGGCACACGGACGGTCAGTGGTTACTGTAGTGGCTTTGAGACTGGTAGTATGAATCCCCAACCCAATATCCGCCTTGTTCATGAAACCCCGACAGCTGTCGTTCTGGACGGCGATGGAACGCTCGGCTATCTGCCAATGACCCGCGCAACCGAAGGGGCAATCGCCAAAGCGAAGGAGGTTGGATTGGGTATGGGGCTCGTGCGCCATATCGGACACTACGGCTCGGCAGGACACTACGCCCGGATGTGCGTCGAAGCTGGCTGTGTCGGTTTCTCCGTTCAAGGCTATCAGGGTCTAGGCAATGCCGGTGGCAGCGATTCCAAACCGCAACTCGGTTACTTCGGTAATCCTCCCATCTGCTTCGCGATCCCTGGCGGAGATGAGTCATCAGTGATACTTGACGCAGCGACCTGTATCATGGCGGACTATCAGCGTGGAGAGGAATTTGACCTACTCCTTTCCCTCATTCCGGCTGCTTTTTTCAAAAGCATTGGTTATACTGCGGTTGCGGGTCTCTTGGGCGGTGGATTGACAGGATATACGCTCCCCGATGACGAGGGTGTTAGTGAACGTTGGCCCGGTGGGGCACGGTTGGGAGGTATGGTTCTCGCCATCCATGTGGACGCTGTTGTGCCCGAAGCTGTGTTCCGTGCTGAAACAGATCGGATGGTTCGAGATGTGCGGGAGACATACGAACCGATGCCCGGCTATGACCGTGCACTGCTGCCCGGCGGAATTGAGGAAGAGAGGTTTGAGATGCACCGTCGTAATGGTATCCGCTATGGAGAGATGGAACAGGAATCAGCCCGTGAAGTCAGTGAGCGCCTTGGCGTTTCGCTGCCGTGGGATTGATCTCGATAAGTAAACCAATAAATCGTCATTTTACTAGGAGAAAAAATACCTATGGAACCACTTCGTATTGGATTTATCGGTGCCGGCGGCTTTGCCAGACACACTATCTACCCGGCGTTGCACCTTGCCCCCGTTGCACTGCAAGCGATCTGTGATGTGGATGAAGCAAAGGCGAAGGATGCCGCGGGGAAATTTGGCACGGGGCGTTGGTACACGGATCGCCATAAAATGTGGGAACAGGAAGACCTTGAGGCACTCATCATCTCTATGAGACCCGACCCACGTCAATCCCTTGTCCGTGAAGCCTTGGAAGCGGGCTATCACGTCTTTGTTCCCAAGCCGCCTGCCCCATCTTTGGCAGGTGCTGTTGAACTTGCGGAGACCGTTGACCAGACCGGCAAGACGCTGATGATCAATTTTCAGCGGCGGTTTAGCTTGGGTGTCAGCCGTGCTAAGGAGATTATGGCGCAAGAGTCGTTTGGCCAATTGACGCAGCTCTTCTGCTCCTTCTGTAGCGGCACCTATCCGACGGTGCAATGGTATCTCTTGGATTTCGCTATCCACCATTTCGATCTTACACAGTATATCGCTGGTCCGGCGAAAGAGATTGCTGTGTTCCACAATGAGGTGGGCGGACAAGGATCTTTCGCAGTCGCAGTGGAATTCGAGAACGGCGCGGTTGGAAACCTCCAACTGAATAGCCAGCGCCTCTGGGGGCGCAACTATGATCGGATTGAAATCACGGGGCAGGGAGAGTACATTGTCCTTGACGGGCTGTGGGAGATTGCCCACTACGCTGAATCTAAGAATGTCTTCACGGATAACTTCAGCGACCAACGCAACGGCGAACTGACCGGTGACGGTCATAGCTTGACGGAGTTCGTCAACGCTATCCGTGAAAATCGTGAGCCGATAGCGAGTATCAACGATTGTTTGAAGTCGATGCGGTTGTATGAAGCGGTTTTAGAAGGGCGAAAGGGCGTTATCACACTTAATGACTGGTAGGGGCCCGCTAGGTAAACACGGGAACGAAGCCGGATTTGAAGAATGGAGACGATGTAATGAACCATACGATTCTCTACAAACGAGAGGGGTTTTACGCCGGCTTTCCTGTTCTAACCCACCTCCCCGACGGGCGGCTGACCGTAGGGATTCCGGTCGCACCGTTCCACGATCACTACGCGATTGGCGATTGGGTGGTGCTGCTGTCGGAGGATGAGGGGGAGACGTGGCAGCAGACCGATGACCCTACACTTCCCGACAACTGGCCCGGGACATCGCCGCGCGAGAAATATGACCGGTTTGCCGCCGTGATGCCGAACGGGACGTATCTCTGTGCCGGTACAGTGGGCTGGCAGGCTTATCCAGCGAAGCAACAGGCGAACGTGGAAGCACAGGGTCTAGCTGTGCTTCCGCACCCAAACGACAAGGACGCAATCTTGGTAGGTAGCAACAAGTTGTTCGTCCAGCGTTCGACTGACAAAGGGCAGACATGGCAACGGGGTGAATGGGCTGTGCCCGGCGTTGACCATATCACGGCGTTTCCGCGCTCAGCGTGGCTGGGGGACGGAACGATTCTTGTCCCTGTCTACGGTGCAGATCCCGATGTCCACTGGCGAACCTACATCTGGCGATCAGCGGATGGAGGGGAGACGTGGCGTTGGTTGACGATGGGCTCTTACGTGACGGGGGTGAACGGTAACGAGACGACACTTCTGGAGGTATCTCCCGGATGTGTTCTTGCCCATACGCGGACGGAGGGCAGCTATCTGCTGGAAACTTGGTCGGATGACGGTGGACGTACGTGGTCGCAACCGTTGCGGACACCCATCTGGGGGTATCCACCGCACCTGTTGAAACTCCGAGACGGACGGATACTGTGTTCGTTTGGATACCGTCGGGAATCGATGGGGGTGCGTGCAGTCCTGAGTCACGATGGCGGGGTCACGTGGGACATGGATAATGTCATTGTTCTGCGGGACGACGGTGGGACGCCCAGCGAATTCCGATCCGATACGGAACGTGGGGGTGCTGATGTCGGCTATCCGATCTCCACCCAACTGTCCGATGGCAGCATTCTGACCGCTTATTACATCACGTTGGCGGATGGCGTAACACACTCGGTGGCGACGCGCTGGGAGATTTAATCGGGATTAAAATGAACAGCCCATTCTATGACATCAACCCTAGAGAAAACTGGAGACACTCGCGATGTTAATTCAAGAACAGCTACCTTGGACTCACATAGACGATGAGAATCTGAGCATATTCAAAGCTATCGGCGTGGATTATGTTACGATTAACGCGCCACCGCCGGATCTCAAAGATGGGGCAGATCGCGCCGATTTCTGGAAGGAGATGAGTCGGCGGGTCGACTCCCACGGGATGAAGTTGGATAATGTGGGCATGAACTGTTGGGATGAAATTACACTCGCCCTGCCGGATCGGGACCAAAAGATTGAGGCGTGGTGCACAATGATTCGGAACCTCGGTGCCGCAGGAATCCGGACCTTGGGTTACAATTTCAAACCCATCGGTAATTTCCGTACCACATCAGCGATTGGACGCGGCGATGTCCGCTATAGCACCTTCGATTATGATGAGTTCATGCAAGATCCGGCGGACGTGCCCGAAAAGTATATCTCCGAAGAACAACTCTTGGAGAATTTGTGCTATTTCCTTACCCGTATTGTTCCAGTGGCAGAGGAAGCAGGGGTTAAACTTGCCATCCATCCGGACGACCCACCCATTCCGGAGCCGCTTGGCGGCGCAGCCCGAATCCTCTCTACCCTCGACCATTTCGAGCGCACGTTCAACACTGTCCCTAGCGAGATGAACGCTATGCTATTTTGTCAGGGGTGTGTTCGTGAAATGGGGGAGGACGTGCCTTCTGCCATCCGACGTATCGGTTCACAAAACAAAATTGCTTACGTCCACTTTCGCAACATTCGAGGCACCCCCAAGAGTTTCCAGGAGGTCTTTGTGGATGAGGGGGATGTGGATATGTATGAGGCGATGCAGACCTATCGGGAGGTGGGATTTGAGGGTCCCTTCATGATGGACCACACCCCCAGTTTTCCCCAAGAGAACACGCAATGGGCAGGCAGAGCTTTCGCTGTCGGTTACATCCGATCGATGATCCAAGCGGTCTATCGTTAAAAAAGTTGAGGAGAGGTCAGTCAGTATGAAAATAGATCCAATAACCCTCGCCGTGATTCGCGGCAGCTTAGAGCAGATTGCCGACGAGATGGATGCCACATTGGAACGAATGGCATTCTCACCCGTAATTTCCGATGGCTTTGACCGAGCTAGCGGTATCTACGATAAAACCAACGGCGAGGTCATTATGCAGGGACCGCGCGGACTGCCAAGTTTTATCTATGTCATGGAGTTTACCACCCGCACGGTGATTAAATCCATTGAGAACATTGAGCCGGGCGACATCTACATCGTAAACGATCCCTACTTGGGTGGAACGCACTTGATGGACGTGAAGATGGTTAAGCCTGTTTTCTATAAAGGGAAATTGACCGCCTTTCTCGCTAATAGCGGGCATTGGCCCGACATCGGAGGACGGGTGCCCGGGGGGTTCTCAAGCAAAGCCACGGAGATCTATCAGGAAGGACTTCGCCTTCCGCCGATACGGATTTTGAACAAGGGGAAACTAAACAGAGAGGTGCTTGACATTATCCTGCACAACGTGCGGGTTCCAGATGAACGGCAAGGCGATATTATCGCGCAGGTGACCGCCCTCAACCTTGGTGCTGAACGGCTGACCCGGCTGCTTGACCGCTACGGAGAAGAAACGGTTTTTGACGCTATCGCAGAACTGAAGGCGCGTTCAGAACAGTTGATGCGAAGTCATATTGAAACCATTCCGGACGGGGTATACACATTTGAAGACTATATTGATAGCGACGGTGTGGAATGGAAACCACTCACCATCCACATGGAGATGGAGGTGAAAGGGAGCGATGTCCATATAGACTTCTCCAAGAGCAGCCCACCCTGTAAGGGACCACTCAACAGCGTCCTCAGCACCACCATCGCTGGGGTCTATATCGGTTTTAAGCATATCTTCCCCGATGTTCCTATCAACGCGGGGTGTTTCGCGCCCTTCTCCTTTAATATTCCCGACACAACTTTTATCAACGCCCAACTGCCACGTCCCGTGTCCGGCTGTGCCTCTGAGGTTTGTCAGCGTATCATTGATGTGGTGTTAGGAGCACTCAGTCAAGCAATTCCCGACAAGAGCTACGCTGCCCCGATGGGGACGGTGACGAATCTCTCTGTGGGAGGAGAAGACCCAGAGAAGGGATATTACGTCTTCTATTCTTTCATTGGTGGTGGATACGGCGGAAATTACCTCACCGATGGGCTTATTAACGGCAATCCGACCATTGCCCTCGCCCGAACCCAAGCATTGGAGATTTTTGAATCTCGCTACCCTATCCTCTTTACCCGGTATGCCATACGAGAAGGATCGGGAGGGGCAGGTATGCGTCGGGGTGGTCTCGGTGTGATCTTTGAATTTCAGATTCGGCGGGGCGAGGCGAGTGCATCGCTGCTTGGAGAGCGGGGACGTTTCGCACCCTTCGGGATTCTGGGGGGGAAATCCGCAAAAACGGCAAAACATACTTTCATTCTCCAAGGAGAGGAATACCATCCGCCCCACATTAGCAAAGATGAAGGCATTCCTATGCAGGCAGGCGATATCCTGCGACTAGAGACGCCGGGAGGTGGAGGGTATGGCAGCCCCGTAGACCGTCCGCCGGAGTTAGTCTTACAAGATGTCAAACGTGGCTACTACGACCGGAAAACTGCGGAAGAAGAATATGGTGTCCTGATAGTGGGAAATGATGGGGTGGTTGATGCCGAAGGGACGGCACAACTCCGTGCCCAGCGATGAGAGCACTATAAAAATGCCAATACTCCATAGCAAATCTCGCATCCGTTGGTTGCCCGTCGTTATCATCGTTGCCTTAACCATTGCGGCAATTATACTGCTTTGGAGCATAGACGCGCCACACCGACAATGGCGGGTTCTTCATACAGTATTGGTCTTGATGCTTTCGTTCCTGCTGATGCTGCTGTGGCTGCTTCTTTTCTCACGGCTACGGTGGAAGGTCCGGCTGCTTGCATTTGGCACGATTGTTCTGATGCTCTTTCTTTCAGCTGCTCTGTTTCGGGTGAAAGGATTTAGCGGCGACTTAGTACCACTGTTGGAATGGCGTTGGGGTGGTAAAGTTGTTGAGTCTTTAATGGGGAGAGCTCCAACCGCTCTGGACGCATTTCCAAGGGATTACCCTCAGTTTCTTGGGCCACATCGTAATGGAACCGTTCAGGGGATAAAATTAGCACGAGATTGGAAAAAGCAGCCACCGCAGCTTTTATGGCGACAACCCATCGGTGCCGGTTGGTCAGCTTTCGCTGTCGTCGGACGTTCGGCGGTCACCCAAGAGCAGCGCGGCGAATATGAAATGGTGGTCTGTTACGACCTACATTCCGGGCGTGAGCGGTGGCACCATAGCGATCACGACAGGTATGAAGCTACGCCTGCGGGTGTTGGTCCACGCGCAACGCCAACAATCGTAGGAGATAGGGTATACACACTAGGCGCGACAGGCATCCTCAATTGCTTGGACCTAGCAACCGGGACGCGCATTTGGTCGGAGGATATCCTCTATGACAACGACGCTGAGGGTATGCCGTCGTGGGGGATGAGTGGGTCACCGCTTGTTCTGGATGACCTTGTGGTGGTGAGTGCGGGTGGGCCAGAAGGTAAGTCGTTGGTCGCTTATCACAAGGATACGGGCGAACGAATCTGGAGGGGTGGTAGCAGTCCAGCGGGATATAGCTCGCCACTGATTACAACCCTCGTAGGTATACCGCAAATCCTTATTTTTAACTATGGAAATGTAACTGCCCATGACCCAAGCGGAGGGCAAATCCTCTGGCAGCACCCTTGGCCCAGTGGCACCGAATGTATCGCTCAACCGGTGCCGCTGCCGGAAGACCGCGTTTTCGTTTCAAGTGCCTACGGCATCGGCTGCAAGCTGTTCCAAATCGCGCGCGGTGAAGATAATGAATTGAGAGCTACGCTCGTATGGGAGACGCCTCGGCTCAAAGCGAAGTTCACAAACGTAATCCACCGAGACGGATACATCTACGGATTGGACGATGGCGTGCTTGTGTGTCTTGACCTCGCCAATGGGCAACGCAAGTGGAAGCGGGGGCGTTACGGGCATGGGCAGGTGATATTGGTTGATAACCCCGACGAAATTGGTGATCAGAGCGGTCTACTGCTTGTGAGCGCAGAGTCCGGCGATGTTCTCTTAGTTGAAGTCGATCCGAACGAGAGTAGAGAGATTGCGCGTTTCCCGATGCTAGCGAGCAAAACATGGAATAATCCCGCGCTTGCAGGGCAATATCTGCTTGTGAGGAACGACAGAGAGGCAGCGTGTTATGAGTTGCCTCTAGAATAACTCCCGTCTACGTTGGAGATACCGCTTTACAATCGCTGAAGGCAGGTCAAACATGAATCAAACGATGACACATAGAGTTTCTCTCAGCGTTTCAGAGACAAAAGGAATTTCCCGTCAAAACGTGCCCATCACGCAAGGCGTTCCATTGCCAAAGGGAGCGTTGTACAATCTAGATTCGGTTTGGGTCGAAAATGGCGATGGACAGCCAGTATCGGCGCAGTTTCGGGCACTGAGCCGATGGGAGGACGGAAGTCTGAAGTGGGCGCTAACCGATTTCTCAGCAGACGTGCCAGCCGAAGGGCAAGTTGATTATGCTTTCTGCTACGGGCAGAAACCTGCATCAATTCTGTCGGATGAGACAATCCAAATCGAAGAGAGCGATGACCAAATTACCGTATGCACGGGACCACTGCGATTTGTCGTCAACCGTCGGCAATTTTCGCTGATTGAATCCGCAGAATTGGGAAATGTGGACGCGGAGGGTGGATTCTTACCGGAGTGCGAAGTCGTCACCGAAGGCGTTGCTTCTGGGGGTGAGGCGTGGGTGCGCATCTGTGAATCGTTTAACGACGCACAGGGAAAACGCTATATCTACGGGATGGGCGGTGACTGTCTGGCTTCCCTTGCAAAGGATGAATACACCGTAGAACTAGAGGAGGTAGGACCGCTGCGGGCAGTCATCAAGTGCACAGGGGCATTTGAGGCGGATATCCCTTTCCACCACTACACGGGATACCGACCGTTTCGGATGGTAACGCGAATTTACGCCTATGCCGGACAAACCCACCTCCGTATACTTCATACTGTGGTAGTGGCGTGTAACCCAAGAGAAACCGAGGTGGAAGAGATTGCCCTACGTGTGCCGGTTTCCTTGAAAAACGGCGTGCGCTTTCGGGCAGCGTCGTTGCGACCAACCGAAGGCAGTCTCAATCCCGACGAAGCGATTATGTTGGGTCAACGGTCAGATAACCAATTCCGGGTTGAACAGCAACGCGCGGGGCAGCGGCGAACCGTCGCCGAGGGTCAACGGACGGAAGGCTGGATGACAATTGAGGATGACCAAGTGGGAGTAGGAGTCGGCTTGCGCTATATGCCTGAAGAGTATCCCAAGGCGTTGCGAGTGGCGGGAACTGGAGAAGGAATCGATGTCTTTCTCTGGAAAGATTTGGATGGTAAACGACTCAGTTTTAAGCGATATACAGAGGTGGTGTCTTGGGGAGAGGGTGAAGGGGTCTACGCCGACGGCACCGGCACAGCGAAAACAAGCGAATTTTTTGTTTGCTTCTACAAAGCCTCGGAAGGTAATGACATTCCCGACAGGCTGCGTGGGCTGCTAACACCGCCCCACGTCGCTATCGATCCGGAATGGACGGCGCACTGTGACGCGACCGGTGGATTTGCTCCGGTTGACCCCAAACAATTCCCTGAATCCGAGCGGATGATGACCGGTTTTCTGGACTGGCTGATCCGGAACATCCAACTCGGTCGCTGGTACGGATTTTTCGATTGGGGAGACGCGCTTGTCACGTGGGAGCAAGAGGCAAACGATTGGCGGTTCTATGGCAGGTGGGGCTGGTGTAACAGTGAATGGGACCCGCGGCACGGTGTCTGGATTCAGTATCTGCGCACGGGGGAAGCGGACTATTTCCAGTTGGGTGAATCCATGACACGACACTCGGTTGATGTGGATACGTGCCATTTCCATCCGTTCCGTCCTTATATGGTCGGCGGCTGCTTCCGGCACAGCACAGATCATTTCGGTGATGAGCCTAGTACATCGCACACCTTTGTGGATGGCTGGATGGATTACTACTATCTTACAGGCGATCTGCGGACTTACGAGGTGCTTCGGGAGGCGGGTGAGTTCTTTTTGCGCTATCGATGGACGGAGGATCCGACCTATAGTTTCAGCTTGCGGAGTATCGCCAATGTGCTTCGGGGGTTGCTTTACCTTTACGAAATCACCGGCGAATCGCGGTTCAAGGACCGAGCCGAAGTGGTCTACACCGTAATTGCCCGTGCTCAGAACGAAGATGGCAGTTGGCACAAGCGGTTTCAGGTCTCGACGCCGGACAGGCTGCCGAACCAGGGACCCTACGGCATGGCGACAGAAGGGACAACATTGGCGGTGGAGATGGGAACTGCTCCACCTTTCACCAATGAGGAATTTTGGGAATTGAGAAGTGGTACTTTTAAGGAGATACCCTCCCCAAACTCGGAGCCTCCCATCCGCGTGTTACCGATGGAGGAACAGAAGGGATATCAGACGCACTATCTGATGGTTGGACTGGAGCTATTCCACCGCATGACTGGACGGGATGATGTTGCGGAAGTTTACCGTCGTGCCGTGGACTGGTTTTGCGGCTATCCAGATCCTCTCAACGCTGAATTTGCGCTCCAACAGCGTTATGGCGGCATCATCTGCCGGCACCTTGCCTATGCCTATCAGTTGACGGGAGAACGGAAATATCTGGAGATTGGACGGGCAGTGCTTCGGCGACTTATTGAGGATCAGGATTGGAGCGATGACCCGAAACGTCGGGGTGCAGTGGAGTTAAGCCCGATGACGGTGAGCCTGCTCTTTTTCGGCGTTCCATTTTTCCTTGAGAAACTGAGTGAAGCGGATATGGGGGAGTCAAATGAAAGTGAGCAGGTGAGAAAGTGAGCCAAGACAAAGACGTTTGCCCCGCTCTTTCCACTTTAACGCTTGTTGCACTGTTGGGACTTTCTGTCATTCATTGGTGCATTAGTTCGTTGGTCAATTGAACTGATGAAACCTATACATTGCGCTCCTCCCCGATAAAATCGGGATTCAAAACTGGAGCGCGGGCATCAAGGGTGTCGGCATTCTATAGACATATCGCTCCTCTGGAGCGAAAGACAGAGCACATCAACTTTAACGGAAAACCAATGGATTTTCGACGGATAGCAACTTCGATTATTCTATTCGCGAGCTAGAATGGCGCGAGCACCTTCAGCCGAACTAATCTTCCTTACAGTCCCCGCTTTGAGCATCGCCAAATCTTCGCCCGATAGCTCAAACTCCAATCCATCAACGGTTAGATTGATTGTTCCGCCGACGACCAACCAGTGCTCATTGCAGGTCAAAGAGGCTTCGTCAACCCCCTCACCGGCACCGAATGTGACCGCTCGCCACTCGCTCAATGGACAACGCGACCCGCGGTTCGGGATGGAACCGGTGTTGCCCTCGCCGGGAACGATAAACCCCGGAACAGTCGGGATAGGGGGACCCACTTCCTCAACCAAGATATGTATCGGTCGCTTCTGTCGCTCAAGTCGTGTCACGATGGCGTTGTTCTCGTAGTTGGTAAACATCTGAAACCGATGCACAACGCCCATCGGCGTGTAGACCAGCGTATTAGGGGTAATCTCGAAGCGTTGGTCGTTTAGCCATACCTCGCCATGGCCCGCGGTGAACAGCCACAATTCGTCATTATCATGATAATGCGGCTCAACACCTGTGCCTATCCGTTGGTCAGGGAAGTGACGGAACGCACTAAGCGCTGTCCAGTCTGGATAAATCCCTTGTTCCCAATAGATATTGTTCGAGTTTCCCGAACGGATTGTGTAGTTTTGGTTTTCGATTATCATTTATCCCGCCTTCTCGTTTTCTGGTTTTATCCGAGTTAATCAACACACTAGCGATATTCGACGTGTACTTCTAGTTTCTCAATCAGAATTTGATGCTGGACATCTGCGGGGCGTTCGGTCACTCGCACACCGACGAGATTATCGCCGACCGCTAGAAACTTGGGCTGTACCGCAAACACCAGCCAACCTCCCTCGACCGTCGGTGTCCCTAAGAGGATATTGTTGACTCGCACCTCGATCTGATTTTCGACCCTTTTAGCGGTTGGAATGTTCTGAAGGGTGCCGGGGTGACCGATGGTTGCCACAGTGACCGGCTGCAATCGCTGATCTTCCGGTAGGTTTTCTGCCTCCGGATCGGACAACAGCAGGCGGAGCGTAATTTGATCGACGCGATCTGCCTCCGCAGCCACATCATCTGCGACAGCGATTGTTAGAAGAGTGTCCACTTTACCGTCGTTGTCTAAGGGCGCGGGCAGTTGCCCGAACATATTTGTATTGAAGTACATGAATCGCGGCGTACTCCAATCCTCCGGATTGGGTATGACGGTCGTACCGTGGCCTCCACCACGACGCTGCACGACAAAGATCTTGTTCTTATGTTTAAGGGAATCCGAGTCACCGATTTCTTGATATGCCTGACGTTGCGTCCCCCAACCCTTCTCTAGGTACATCTGACCGACGGTGCGATCCGTTCCCTCCGGTGTCGCGTGGGCGAAGTTAAAGGTCTGGACACCATCTGCGCCCTGCTGATACCAATTCGCCGCCACACCGCGCATCACCTCAATGGGGGGCCACTGATAGCCGTCTGAGGCGTGGTGATCGTCGATGCACGGATAGAGTTTGATGTTCGTCCCCGCCGTGATTCTACGAAACGCCCGGATGTCTACATCGAACGATCGACACCCCATGACAAAGATATCCAGCAGTTCCTCCTGCGCCCACGTTTCGGCGTCGATACCATCAAAATGGCAACCTTCCAAGTTTTCGGGTATGCGTGCCGCAAGCAGAAATGGACGTCCACGTTTGCGTGCAACCTCCAACAACATCGCTCGTGTTGCTCGTATGAAATCGGTGAGTCTATCACGGTACTCCCACTGATGTCCCGGTGGCAGGACGGGGCAGACCCTCGCAAAGTCCAGCTCGATACCGTCGAAGTCGTAATTCTCAGCTGCCTCGCGGAGGATGTCCAACTTGTATTCATGAACTCCCTCGATGGCGAAGTTCCAGTAACCGTTGGCGTTCCAAGTGTGGATAAGCCAGTCAGGGTGTGTTTCTTTCATCGGAATCTTCGCAACGGGGCCCAAATCGTTGTCCGAACCGTTGATCCTGTAGGAAAAGAAAGCTTCTATACCTCGCTGTTTCGATGCTTCAAGGAACACCCGCACGATATTGATACCATCGTCCGCCCACTTTTTGAATCCGGGCGAATCGTAGAGCGGTAGGACTTCGCTCGGATAAGGTGCTTGATGCCCCTCACCCCAACTCCAGTAGATGCTGTCGATGTGCGTCCCCGGTTCGTCAGCGAACATAAACTTCCACTCGACCAACCGCTCGATCTCTTTTGTGGCGAATCTTGCGCCGTCCGACGAGATAACGTCAAAATTGACAATCACCCGCCGACGTCGGTTTATCGCATCGATGTGTTCTGAGGAAAGTTGTCCCTTCATTCGGACTCGGTCCCTTCTGCTATCGGAGTTGGAACGCATACAACTTCACTGACTGTCCCACGAACCGCAAGCGCACCGTTTGGCCTTTGATCCCTGAAAGATCACATTTACCGTCCCACGTTACTGTCTGGGATGTGCTGCTTCCACCGAGACGGTCTGCCTCCGCCTCCGTGAAACCTTTCAGCGGCTGCAGCTCCCCGTCCAAGATTTCGACCTTGAGCCAGCCTCTAGCGCTGCCGTCCATATTTACCTCTAGGTGATCCCCTTCAAGAGTGAAGGGAAGCGTGGTCAGCCAACCCTTCTGTCCACCGGCGTCTTGGGAGACAAAACCATCGAGACGCAGCAGAGCAGATCCGATCGCTGGACGGTATTCTTCGCTGGTGACCTTATCGTGGGGTTGATCATAACCGGTGTAGTAGAGCCGCAGCTCGTCACCGATGGGCAGCACACCGACGCCCATATAGAGCATCATCGAGTCGAAAGCACCATCGGGACCAAGCCGCACAAACGGTTCGCGCCATCGTATGAAATGTATCCCATCACGACTGGTCGCAAGCTGTATATCTAGCGCGTCCGTGGTGTGATAGTAAGCGGCGGTGAAGATAAAGTATGCGTCGTCCGCTAAGGGATACTTCACCGCTGCCGTGTCGTAGAGACCACCACCCCACATATCGGCATCTTCGGGGTCATCGAAATCAGGCTCTAGGATCTTTTCTGGCTCGGGAAAATTCTCGAAGTCCGCGCTTTCTGACCGGGCGATAGCGCGGTAGTCAAAAGACCCTCGCTGTGCTCCATCCTCCACCCGCAGGTATTCGTTCCAGCGGACATATGCCACGTACCTCTGGATACGGTCATCCCAAAAAGCCACATTCCTTGTATCTGTGTACCACGGCATAATCAGCTTTTCACAGGGAGTCCAATGGATTCCGTCAGGCGAATACAAGCCACCGACACTGCCATAATGCCATGTTTCCGGTGGGTTTTCGTCGTACCGGAACCGTGCTCCACCGCCATATACCGCTACGTAGTCATATTTACCGGCACCAAGAATGCACTTAAAACGCCGTTCGGGTTTGGCAGATGGGTCTTTGAAGATGCTTCCATGATTGAGGTCGAGAGAGATGATATTATTTTCCCGCGAGCCTTGGTACTCGGTTAACCCTAGATTCGGACGTTCCCAGTGAATTCCATCTGTAGATGTGGCGTAGCAGTCTCGTGGAGTTCCGTCTTCCCCGTTGGCTGAGTACCACATTTTGTAGACGCCTTCGTCTAGCATCACCGTGGGATTGCTACAGCCGTGCGACTCCCACGGCTTTTCAGGTGCCAGCGCGGGCGTATTGTTCCGCGTGGCGGGGTTCATGGTGGTGACAAATCCCTCTTTAGTTTCAACAAGGGTGTCGTCGAAGAGGAGTTGTTTTGCTGTTCCCAAGGCTAAGGGCATGTGATGTCTCCTTATTGCAAACCAAGAATTAGATTCCAGAATATTCGTAGGGTCCCAAATCCGCATCCTGACCCCGATGAAAGTGCTTACCCATCAGGTACTTGACCTCCAACTCAACATCGCGGATATAGCTCTCAGGGATTATGTCCGGATCGCGTTTCAGCAGTGTGACTTCGAGCGTGTTGTCGCCGCGTTGGGGCCAATGCGCTTTGTCCAGTCGGTAGATAAACCAGTAGCCCGATCCGGTGCGGTAGCGCGGCGCAGTCATCCGGTACATCTCGTTGAGTTTGCGTAGCAGTTCATCTGGCAAGTCTACCCCATTCAATCGGAAGCGGAGGCTATCGAGTTCTGTCGTGTTCATGATTCGCACACGGAGGAGGACTTCGTGGATGCGCCCAACTTGGTGCCAGCGTGGCAGGTCGTCGCTGATCTTAAATTTCACCTCAGTGGGACGGTCCACCGCCAATGCAGCCGGCAGCGACATGGCGATACCGGGTTCCGTAGGGGGTTTCGGATAGCGTCCCGTTTCCGTGGGAACGTAATAGTATTTGTCCTTAGATGCCATCACCTCTGGGTGGGGTAACTCCCGCAGCTTTTCGTAGAAGTCCGCCTGATAGGGCCAATTGCCGAACCAGTGCGCTAAGTAGAGTCCATCCACTCCCTGCGCCCAGTAGTTACAAGCGGTGGCACGAACCATTTCAATGGAGGCTTCTCCCAATCGGTCAGAATCTACGTGGCTCTGAATGGCGGCATGAACCCGACAGTTCGTCCCTTCGGCTGCTTCGACCAGTGGACGGAAGTCAACTGTCGAATCCACCAATTCCGGCCCCGAAAACGTCTGCCCGATAACGACATCCACGATCCCCTGCTGCATCCAATCACGTACATCCATGCCTACTTCCAGACATCCTTCGAGACTGGCGGGGATACGAATCGCTAATTCGCGCCTTGCGTCGCTCCGCTTGACAGCTTCACAGACCCGCCGAACCCACGCGGTCATAATCTCGCGCCCGGCTTCGATTTCGTCCGGGTGAAAGTAATACGGCGTGTAGTTGAGTTGCAACTCAAAGCCATCAATAGGATAGTTGTTCAGGGTTTCTTCTATGAGGGCGAACCGTTCCTCGCGGACTTCCTCATGTTTGAAGTCGAGGCAGGTTAGTCCGGGGAAATCGGCATCCAGATCGCCACGCGCGCCAATTTCCAAGTGTGGGTTGTCAAAACGGAAGTTGGAGCAGCGCACGTCTTGGTCGCGGGGACCCCGTCCTTGCTGTACCAGAAGCGTGGGATAAATCAGCATCCCTTTCGCATGGGCACGGTCACAGGCGATGCGTAATGGATCTGTTCCTGACTCGATCAGGTGTTTGGCGTTCTGATGCGCTCGGTGAAAAACGAGATGGGGCCATTTTTCGACATTATGTCCCCAAAGTTCTCCAACTTTCGTATCGTGCAGGACAGTGCGCCCGTCCCCTAGGCAGAACATCAGTGCATCCACAGGTGTACCGACCAGTTCGTC
>JAKZSX010000175.1:0-2777 GCA_047517405.1 Candidatus Poribacteria bacterium
CCATCTAAAAACCAGACCTCCTGTGCCCCGCCTTCCAATACACCATCGACGAGCGCGTTCACCTCCAAGGTTGCGAGCCGTTTCGCTTGATCATAGTACTTCGCATCGCTATAGGTCTGCAAGTTAAAATCGACAACACCAGCGGTTCCCTCCAAGTCACCAAGTATAAATATTCGCATGTCACCCTCCTTTTGATCTCAGAAATTGCTTGACAACTACCCGTATCTGTTTCATAATAGACCCCTGAAACGCCTACAAAGAAAACTTGGCGATTACAAGCCTGTAAAGCATGACGGTAAATCCGCAATTGGCTATTATATCCCTGTTCGTCGATTTGTCAATCTTTTCGCTGAACCTTAAAAAGCAGCTGTTCAGAGCCAATTTGCAAATTGTATTATGGAGGCTAGATTATGGGTTTCAAACTTGGTTATAGCACGTTACGTTGGCAGACACCTGACCTCGAACCGCTTCTGCTAGAACTCAAGGAAGCCGGGTGGGATGGATGGGAGATGCGCCAATCCTTCGATTGGGTGGGAACACCAAAGCGGGTCCGACAGATCTGTGATAATGTCGGTATGCCTGTCGTTGTGGTCACCGCACGGGGACTCCCAATTGAGAAGGATTGGGAGCAGATGGAGATGAACAAACGGCGGATGGACTTCGCCGCTGAGGTCGGTGCGGACTGTTTCATGTTCATGGGAGCGGGCAAACCCCAAGACCGTCCCGTCAATGACGACGACATCGCTGCGTTGGCGGATGTTTCAGAGGAATGGGCGGAATACGCCGGGCAGTACGACCTAGATGTGTGTTACCATATCCATACCAACACAACGATCGACTCGATTGAGGACTGGGCAAAATATATGAGTCTTCTCAGAAAGTGCAAGCTGTGCATCGACGTTTCGCACTCCGCGCTGTGGGGGTATGACCCTATCGAATCGATAAAGCGTTACAAAGATCAGCTAATCTACGTTCACCTGCAAGACTATGCAAGCTACTCCGGCGGCGAAGGTGAGTCTTATGACGTCAATTGGGTTGATGTCGGTAGTGGAACGGTGATGGACTTTCCAAAAATTATGACAACCTTGGAAGATATTGGATATGATCGTTGGGTGACAGCCTGTCCCGGTCAAATCGAGGATCGATCGGATCAGGATCGGATGCAAGTCAATCGGGAATATCTCCAGCAGTTGGGGTATTAAGCCCAAAACGTGGGGATCGTAAGAATACCGGGCTACACGGAAACATTGGAATCCGTGCAGCCCAGTATTCCTAGATTGTCACAGTCTAGGCACTGAAAATCCATCGTTTTTCTGTAGGGACGGGGTTTCCCCGTCCGTCAAGAACTCTACCTTTCGTTCCAGCGGGGCAATAGGTCTATGGAACGTCGATACCGCCGCTCGCAATCGCATACACCTCCAACCTTCCGTCGGCGAGTATCAAGAGGTTTATGCCTGCGATGTCTCCTCTAAGGTTAACCAACGGATGTGCGACGACACCGGTTGGTCCACCCCAATCTTCACCTTCAGCTAAGACGTGCAGTCATCTCAACGCTTTGGAATGGATTCGGGGGATTCCAACCTATGAATCATTTACGCTTTACGTTTCACGCATCGCGTCAAAGAGGTGAGAAACCGTGTCACTGGTTATGGGAATTGACCTCGGCACCTCAAGTGCCAAAACGGTTCTGATGGACGAAGCGGGGCATGTCCTATCAATGGCGAGTGCGGACTATCCGTTGTTGACGCCACACCCCGGCTGGGCGGAACAGAATCCCGACGATTGGTGGCGCGCGCTGTGCGACACAAGCCGTCAAGTACTCGGAGAACTCAAAACACATCATCCCGCTTATTCGATCCACGACATAAAGGGTGTATCGCTTTCGGGACAAATGAACAGCGCGATGCTCGTGGATGCCCAAGGGGTTCCAATCCGCCGTGCGATTGCTTGGTTGGATACACGCTCAAAGCGGGAGTGCGATGAAGCGAATCAACGGGCAGGCGACCTATTTCGCAAACGGGTGATGCAGGTCCTTAACCCCGTCAACACATTGGGGAAAATCCTTTGGCTACGTGACAACGAACCGGATCTTTATGCCGATGCCCGTTATGCCCTCATTCAGAAAGATTGGATACGGTTTCGATTGACCGGCAGCTTTGCCTCGGACGTTTCGGATGCCTCGATATCAGCGGCTGGGGACATCTACACGCGGGATTGGAGCGATGAAATCTTAGATGCGCTCGAAGTTCGCCGCGACCTTTTTCCGCCCGTCGTTGAATCATCTATGGTGGTTGGTGAAATCACCGCGGAGGCATCAGAAGAAACGGGACTCGCAGCAGGAACACCCGTATGTGCTGGCGCGGGCGATATGGCGTGTATGGCGGTGGGCGGCGGTGTCATCAAACCGGGAGTCGTCAATGTCGGGATCGGTACAGCGGGCCACGCCTTGGCTTTTGCCGAAGCCATTAGCGATGCAGGGTACAATCAACTCTGGCCCATCTGCCATGCCGTGCCGGGAAAATACATTTGGCTCGGATGCACATATACCGGCGGACGGAGTCTGGCATGGACCCGCGAGCAGTTCGGTGGACGTTTTGAGGACTTGACAGCACAGGCTGAAAGCGCACCCGTAGGCAGTGATGGACTGTTTTTCATGCCTTGGTTTCAGGGCGCAGCGACGCCGAATCCCGATCCCCACGCGCGTGCCGGCTGGATCGGCTTAACCTTGCACCACACAAAGGGGCACATGATTCGGGCATTGATGGAAGGCGTTGCCT
>JAKZSX010000176.1:0-11669 GCA_047517405.1 Candidatus Poribacteria bacterium
TCTATTTCAGCAATTTATCAAAGCCTCAAAGTCCTCGAAACCTCAGAATGCAGCCAATCAGCCCCCCAAAAAGCGCGGTAAAAGAAATTAGTGTTCTGTCACTCGCGCCATTAAACGGATCTCTCGCAGATCGTGTGGCAGCACGCCCCTATTTCTTCTCCTCAATCAATTGAGCGATAAATGCCACGATGTCAGCTATGTCCTGATCTGATAACCGATCTTCCGCAAAGAAGGGCATGACAAAACCACCCTTGCGGACGTAAGTGGCGATTTGGTGCTTCCGTTTTTCTAAATCTCGTGGCGGTCTCCTTTTGACAAGCTGAGACCCGATCCCCGGCTTTTTAGCGGTTGGATGACAGACATTACATGCCTGACCATACAATTTCCAGCCTCTCTGTGCATCGCCTTCCATCTCGATAACCTTGTCAGCGGCTGCACTCGCAGCGTCTTTATCCAGCATTGCGATCTGGAACTCAGGACCTTTGTTATCTCCAGAGACATGCTCGAAGTAAGCCATCAAAGCTTCAGCTTGATCTTCTGGAATTGCAGTCGGATCAACTTTATCGGAAGGAACCTTCTGCAAAAAATGCTGATAGCAGAAACCACCGCCGCCGGCAGCCCGTGCGAACATATCCGCTGTGATCATGCCACCTTTTGCTGTGCCACGGTGCGGCACACCAACAATGCTGTGTCCTGCACGTATCCGACCATCAGGGTTTGTTGCTTCGTCGAAATCTGCGTGGCAGTCCGAGCAGGAGAGCCCACTGACCTTGGTGGGGTCAAGAGTTCCGCCAAAAGACGGATCACTGAAAAGTGCCCGCCCCATCTTAGCTTTTTCAGACATCTCTGCGTTTGCTATAATTGCTAATGAAAGCGTTAAGAGTGCTGTCAAGCCAAAAACAACAATTCGGTACATTCCAAATCTCCTTTCATGTGTCGTAAATTGCGTTGAATAAGAACTTCCATAATAATATCAGAATGCGTATTAGTCGTCAATGAAAATCAATTGAATCTAAAGAGCAGCTGCCAACTCCCAAACTCCTGCTGTGTTGGGATTTGAGCGCGCAGATTCTTTCATTGCTGCGTCGATTCATTATGCGTTTGTCAACTACCAATTCCCACTAGTTCGAGTGATTTGTGGATGAAAGTCGCTCTCGTCGCAACCCTGATTAGGAAGCAAAAATGCTATGCAAACCTCTCTCCTTCACCTTTCATCTGTTATGATGCAGCGTTCACCGCTTGGAGGAGCGCAATGATATAGCCAAACTGAAATGCCCACGCTTGCCGCACCCGACCCGAAACCCCCGGCGGGGAGGCATCATCCGGATGATGTGGCGCGTGGTCAGGCATCAGCATATAGGGGTATCCTACGTCTCGAAGCACCTGTGCTACTTTGTACATGTCCACGTCTCCTTCATCGGGCCAAACCTCCTGAAAATTCTGCAATCCACCACGAATGTTACGAAAATGAATGTTAAACAACTTTCCCCGCTCTCCGAAATACCGCACAATCTCATACAGTTCTTCGCCCGGTTTGTCCAATCCTTCCGAAGCGGTTCCACAACAGAAGTTGAATCCGTGGTAGGGGCTATCCGCCAACTCAACAAAACGTTTCAATCCCTCAAAGACCGGATAATTCCACCGTTCAACGCCCCTTAAAACCGGTGCCGGCGGATCATTCAAGTGACAAGCCAGCTGTACATTGTTCGCCTCTGCCACCGGAATCACCCGCTCCAAAAAATAGGCAATCCGTTCAAACGCCTCGTCCCGGCTCACCTGCCCCGCTTCGGTCAGTGCTTCATTGTCGAACTTTGAAATATCGAAGGTGCTGTATGTAGTTCCACCCCGTCCGGGTGTACTCGCCGTCCGTTGATGTTGAACAATGCAGAAGTTATAGTTCAATCCACGCAGTCCGGCTTTGCCTGTATTTTCGATAGTTTCGCAAACCGTATCGAGGTCTCGGTCACGCTGTGGGGCTTGAGCAAGGGTAATACTCTGCGGTAATCCGATATGAATCATCTCAAGGCTTACACCTTCGGAGGCAGCCTCTTCCTTGTGTCGAAGCAGCGTTTCTGCCTCTGTGTTTTCGACGGAGGCATCCATGTGTGTCACGCCGTGCCGGACGAGAAATTCTAGTTCTGGTTTTGACGTTCCTATGCCTTGAACGCCCACGTGCATTTTAGCTTTCCCTTGTTGTGATTGATTCATGGTTGAGTTCTCCTTTTTTCGGGTCGATGGATTCATCCGACCGGTTCTAAAGGCTGCCTTGCTATCAAGGTACACCCATCCCGTCTAATTGCAGATCCCTGTCATATATTCAATTCTTCAGTATCAAGCTAAGGAAGTGGGTTTCACAACGCAGCGTTCATCAGTCTTCCAATAGATGAAAGTCGGATGATATTGTAACTAAGATGTGCAATCGGAGTCAACAGAAAAGGATTGACCCTGATTGTGAGTATATGATACACTCGTCTTATGAGGGGTCGCAGGCGTTAATGCCACAACAAGAAGGAAAAACACATGGACATTGAACAGTTGAAAGCGGAGCTAGAGGAATATGGCTTCGTCGTCATACCTAACCTGATTCCCACCGGTCAAGCAGGGCACATGACAAACCGCTTGATAGAAATTATGCGTCAGCAGCCGGATAGGGACACGCCGAATCAGAACCTGCGTGGTGTATTTAATTATGACGACCAGGATACGTTCATCCCACTCGTCACCCACCCGGTCTACTTGGAATTAGCAGCGCACATGCTGGGTCCCGGTTTCCAGATGGCAGAGGTCGGTGCTCGCTGGATTAAGCCGGGAGCAGAAGCCCAAAATCTCCATGCAGATGTGCCAATCGGCTGGTTTCCCCAATCCGGCTTGATGATACCGGACGCCTGCTTCCTCGTCAACTGTATCTGGATGCTGACCGATTTTACATTCGAAAACGGTGCCACGCAGGTAATGCCGTTCAGCCACCATTCGCGCCGAACCCCACGGTCAGGGGTGGACTACAGCCATCTAGTAACCGCCGAAGGTCCCGCGGGCTCTATTGTTATCTTTCACGGAGCCATCTGGCATCGTGGAGGTGCCAATATCACTGCGGACAAGCACCGCATGGGGGTGTCAAGCGGATTTCACGCCTCGTGGATGGATCCAGCAGCCGGCGGGTGGTATCTGATGAAGAGAAGTGTGCGCGACCGGATGCCACCGGAAATCCAAGCGATGAATCGGCATGTGGTCAAGGATTAAACTGATTCTCCTTGATAGTCGGAACGTGGGTTGCTTTGAATCCCGATCTTATCCGGAATAAATCGACAAGGAGTAGGTCATGGCAGAACAGCAGGTATGTTGGGGATTGTTAAGCACCGCCCGAATCAATGAGCGATTGATACCTGCTATCCGTGCTTCGGGACGAAGCAAACTCTTGGCGGTGGCGAGTCGTACTAAAGAAAAGGCACAGGCTTATGCTAAACAGTGGGACATCCCCCACGCCTACGGCACGTATGAACAGATGCTCGCCGATCCAGCAATCAATGTGGTCTACCTTTCTTTGCCCAATCACCTGCACGCCGAGTGGGCTATAAAGTGCACAGAAGCCGGAAAGCATGTCCTGTGCGAAAAACCCATCGCCCTTACGACCGAAGAAGTAGCGCGTATGGCACAAGTGGCTGAGAAAAACGGCGTCATCATACAAGAAGCCGCGATGATGTGCTTCCACCCGCAGACCCGGTATCTGCGCGAGTTGGTCGCCAAAGCGACCATCGGTGATGTCCGTCTGATTCGAGGCGTTTTCACCTTCACCCTTGAAAATCCAGGGGACATCCGGTTGGTTGCGAACATGGGCGGCGGATCTTTGTGGGACCTAGGTAGCTATTGCGTGAGCTTTGCGCGGACGGTGTTACAAGCGGAGCCGATTGAAGTCAGTGGCTATCAAGTCAGCGGCGATACCGACGTTGATTTGAGCTTCTCAGCGCAGATGCAATTTCCCACCGGTACACTCGTCCACTTTTTTTCCAGCTTTCAATCATTTGCTTATATTGAGGCAGACTTCCTCGGCACCGAAGGGAGGATCTATGCGGATATACCGTGGGCGAATCATATTGGTGCTTCAGCTAACGTACGGGTTACTCGAAGCGGTAATGTCGAAGAGGCATCGACCTTCAGTGACAGCATGGAGGGTCATACGACTGATACAAAGACGTTTGAAAATATCAACGCCTATCAATGCGAAATCGATTCGATGGTGGAGAGTGTTCTGAATGGTGCTGAACCGGTAATCTCGCTGTCAGATAGTTGGAAGAATGTTGCAACAATAGTTGCACTGCATGAATCGGCGCGGACAGGCAAGCCTGTCTGTCCTTTAACACTCAAAGATGAGCTCACACGTCGCCCCTGAGATGTGCCGGCAACCCCATTGACATGTTATTTGGAGGTTTCTCATGAGGATTAAAGAAATTCGCGCTGTCAACGTAAATATCCCGCATATCCCACCAAAAACCAAGCCACGCCGTCCGACGTGGAATAGGAGTGCCCCACGTGCCTTGCCTATCAACAAATATCCGGAGTTCTCCCGATTGCCGAGCCAAATGCCCGGCATGGGCGGTGGACAGGTGTGGGTGCAGATCATCGTTGAAGATGGGACATGGGGACTTGGGGCGTGCAGTTTTGGTGATTCCGTGGCGGTCCTGATTGACAGTGTCTTTGCGCCGCTGTTGGAGGGTCGAGATTGCCTTGCCACCGAATTTCTTAACGACTTAATGTGGCGTGCAATGCAGCGACTTGGTGCGGCGGGGCACGCTGCGGTGGCGCAGAGCGGCATAGATCTCGCATTATGGGATCTCAAGGGGAAGCTGCTGGATTTGCCAGTGTATCGGCTGCTCGGCGGTCCCTGCCGAGATAAAATTAAACTCTATGCCACAGGCGATGACTTAGATTGGAGCATGGAACTCGGTTTCAAAGCTTTCAAAGTCACAAACCCCGCGCATTATGAGATGGGCATCGAAGGGTTGAATATGGTTGAGGAGAAACTCGCAGCGGCTAGAGAAACAATCGGTCCCAACGCCGAATTGATGCTCAACGCAGTTATGTCATACAACCTAGAGTTTGCCGTGCAAATCGCTGAACGACTGCGTCCCTTCCGGATGCGTTGGCTGGAAGAACCTTTGATTCCGACAGACCTTGAGGGGCACATCGAGTTGAAAAAATCGGTGCCTTGGATGCCGATTGCCACCGGCGAAGATCACCACGGACGCCATGCTTTTCGGCAACTCGTTGAGCACCGGTGCGTGGACGTGGCACAACCCGACCTTAAGTGGTGTGGCGGGCTTTCCGAGGCGGTTAAGATATATACCATCGCTGAAGCGGCGGGTATCGTAACTATTCCCCATGGCGGTGGGAATACGCCGTTCGGTCAGCATTTCGCTATGGCACTGCCGGAGTCGCCAATGGCTGAATACTGGCTTGGTACAGACCCCGGTATTCCGCTCGCCGAGGTGCGATCTGTCCCTGGTATAGCGATGCCGGAGGACGGATACCTAGTTCCTTCAGACGCGCCGGGATTCGGCATGGAGATTAAGGAGGAGTGGATAGAACCGTGGGTGCGCAGATAGATCTCGCTGATGGCATAAATAATCGACAACCCGCGGAGTAGTCCTAATCTGTCTGAAACGCGCAACAAACTACGTTACTAAAAACCGCAGTGGAAGGAAGTACTATCATGAAAATAGATCGTGATCGATTCCTTGAGGAGGGATATGTCGTCCTACGCAACGTTATTCCGGTAGAGGAACTGGATGCGCTGCGCGCGAGCTACGAGATTCTGGTTGAACGACAGAAAGCCATTTGGGCGCAGGAGCGCAAGCCAGACGACCCACCCGGTGGTGTGTGGGAGACCTCCGCTCAACCGCGATTGCTCTTACACCACAGCCCGCTCGTAGACCTGATAAACGAGGATACTGCCAGCGCAGTGGAAATCTGGCTCCACGAAAATACACAAGGTGCTAGCAGCGAGTTGTTAGGCGTGTCAGATGCAGCAGTTACGGAGATGATGTTGATGTGTAACCCGGTCCGAGATCGAGGTCCCGCCCATTGGCACCGCGATTTGTATCCTCCCTACGGTGCCCCACTACAAGGTTATGTGGACGATATTATTGAGGCGGGGCCCAGATACGTGCAATGGAATCTTTGCCTCTACGACGATGATGTGTTATGCGTAATACCCGGCAGCCACGCGCGTCTCAATACAAAGCGAGAAAACGAACAGTTGCGGACAAATCGCTCTATCCCTTTTCCCGGTAGCGTTCAGACGCACCTCAATGCGGGTGATGGCGTAGCTTACATCCTGCCGATTTTGCATTGGGGCAGCAACTATAGCACCAAAATGCGGCGCACAATTCACGGCGGCTTTTCAACTTTCACTCAGTATGGAAATCAGAACTACATGAAGTATCTGTCAACCTCCGCTCAGGAAACATTTGAACGCTGGATACAGCGCGGTGAGCAGATGATAACGCACACCGAGTCAGCATTCCGGGCAGCCATTGAAAAGGATGCCGCCGCCTACCATGCTAGTCTCGAAAAACTTCATCCGGGTCGAGGCGAAAAGGGAAAAATGCTCTCGACTGTATACTTGAGCAAGATTGCCAAACGCGTGTATGACTGTAAACACCCCAACTTTGACAATCTGCCGCAGGAGACCCGCGATTCGGCGATTCGATCTCATCCAATAACGCTCCAATGGGGTTTGCCCCTTGCTAATCGGTTTTCTTTCGAGCAGGCGCGAAAACTGTGGAATCGGTTCAAGTCAGTTGATGCCCGCATCCAGTCGGAAGTTGAGACTGCCGCTCCCGGATATGAGAATCGTCCGTCACGGTATCACTTTAATGAGATGCCCACCGATTTTAGCGTCCAGGACTTCACCGCCGGCTGGCCACAGCTAACCTAACAGCCCAAGTCGGGAGCCACCAATTGGTTGATGCTATAAGCTACTGATTGCAGTAAGTTAGCAAGTAGAGGAGATTGCTGTGCAGAAGGAACTCGATATTGCCATACAGGCCGCCAAAGAGGCGGGCAAAATCGTGATGGAATATTATCAGAACAACTACCATATTCATGAGAAGAGCCCCAATAACCCTGTTACAACCGCTGACCTGATGGCGAATCATCAGATTCGAGAAATAATCTGTCATGCTTTTCCTGACGATGGGTGGCTCTCTGAGGAAACAGAGGATTCTCCAGATCGATTGGCAAAATCGCGCGTGTGGGTCATCGATCCCATTGACGGTACAGAGGAGTTCATCGCAGGCACACCTGAATTTGCGATTTCGATTGCCCTTGTGGTTGAGGGAACACCAGTAATCGGTGTGTTGCACAATCCCGCTACAGCGGAACTTTTTTATGCGTATACCGGCGGCGGTGCATTCTGCAACGGAACGCCGATTCGCTGCTCACCACGCCAAAATCTCAAACGAGCATCAATGCTTGTCAGCCGAACGGAACACCGAAAAGGGGTGTTGTCGGGGCTGATTCCCCTTGTCGCAGAAATCCAATATATCGGCAGCGTCACCTACAAACTGGCGATGCTCGCGACAGGCACAGCCGATCTTTATGTTACCGTACGTCCTAAAAACGAGTGGGATTTCTGTGCCGGCGATCTTATCCTGCGTGAAGCCGGCGGCGTCTTGTGGGATAAGGCAGGTCAGATCATAAGGTATAACAAAAGGAAAGTTAGGCAGCCTACGGGTCTGTTCGCGGGCAACCCAACTCTCGTAAAACAGATAATTAATCGTTACTCAAGTTAAGATTGAAAAACCGTTGAGTCTTCAATTGAAAATTGGGGAATGGAATAGAAGGCATAGAGCGACGAATCTGTCCGCCTTCTTAGGCGTGCAAACGCTGTGTTTCAGGCAGGACCTTCCAAAGGTGAAGAACCTTCGGAAGATTAGAGCAGCTCTTGAAGGTACTGCACTCGCGTATGATGACGCAACTTCCGAAGGGCTTCGTCTTCAATTTGGCGTACCCTTTCCCGACTAATACCAAGTCGCCGTCCAATCTCAGCAAGGGTGTGCTCTGTGCCATCAGTTAAGCCGTAGCGAAGCTTGATTACTAGTGTTTCACGAACCGCTAATGTACCGAGTACCGTTTCAAGCGACTCTTTCTCTGAATTAGAAAGCAATTCCTCCTCAGGGGTCACCTGTGAGTCATCAGCCAGTAAGTCAGAAATCGTTGCATCAGGTGAAGATTCACTCAACGGCGAATCCAGCGAAATTGTCCCCTTCGTGCTTTGAAGAATTTCGATCACGCGGCTTTCAGGCATCCCTACCTCTTCGGCAATGTCTTTGATGCCCGGCTCTCGCTCAAGATCTCTAGCGAGTCTGCTCTGTGCCTGCTTGATAGATCGCCGTGTTTCCCCAACGTAACACGGAATGCGAATTGTCTGACTCTGCTGATCTAACGCACGCTTGATTGCCTGCATGATCCACCAGGTCGCGTAAGTGCTGAAACGATACCCTCTTGTGAGATCGAATTTTTCCACAGCCTTCATCAAACCAACACTCCCCTCCTGCATGAGGTCGAGGAAGGAAAGTGATGATTTGTTGAAATTGTGCTGTTTGGCAATACTTGCAACAAGCAGTAGGTTTGCTTCAACAATTTTCAGTTTCGCATCCTGGATGATTTCAACAGCGTCGTCTAAATCTTTCCATAGGATTGCAAGGCGTTCACATTCTTCAACATGATTGTTTGATGATGTTATAACATCCGTCTCAAAGTGCTTTTGGTACGCCTTGATTTCCTTCTGAATTTGCTCCATAAGTGTAGCAATGTGCATTGGACTCCACCAAATGCCCTGTGTGCCCTTCTGTTTCGCACCACGTCGTCGACCTGTTTTGGGGCGTACTGCCTTTAAAATACAAGGTGGAAGCTGATCCAATAACGCTGTGATCTTCTGTTTTCCCTCTTCAAACTGTTGAAACAGTGCAACCTCTTTTTCAGGGGTAAGCAGGGGGGTGCGAGCAATCTCCTGTAAATAAGAAAACGCTTCATCGCGGTTACTATCCGCTACATCGCTGTGTTGTCGAAAGGAAGAGATCAGACTACCTTCTGTTGTATCTTCCGTAATATTATCTTCCTCATCATCAATTTCATTCGTTTTATCGGTGGGTACTGACAGGAACTCATCGTTGTCCTCAAGTTCCGACTCTTCCGTTTGCTCATCATCAGATCCACTATGCGTGAATTTACGTTTTTTACTCATTTCTTGTTCATCTCCATTCTGCTTAATTCTGTCGAACCTTAAAAAATTCAAAATATACAAAAATCCATAAACCTCCTGCTATTTATCGGCCGCATTTACATAATGAACATGATGTATGAAACGTGATATGTTATAATAAGTATCAGAAAAAGTTAACTTAATCATCGAAAATCATGCCGGTTTGTCAGTGTTCAACCGTGCGACCTGAAAAATGCGTTTCACTCGTCACGCAAGTGCCATGGGTATGAAATGTTAAACAATTCTATCCAACGACTTACATAATCATCCATCAACTCGGAGATCACTATGAATCAACTTACCAAAACTGATGTGCTCAAACGCCTTCAGCAAGGCGAATCATTTATTGGAGAAGACTTGACGGGTATCGATCTGTCAGGAACTTCCACTGATTTAACAGAAGCAAATTTTAACGCCGCGAATCTTTCCAATGCTAATTTTAAAGGGGCAATAATGAAAGACGTTTTCCTTGTTGGGACAAATCTAACCAACGCTAACTTTGAAGGGGCAGACCTTGAAGGCGCGTTTCTCAGCGGTGCGGTGCTTTCTGGCACAAACTTTCGCGGTGCAAATTTACGCAAAGCCGCAATTGGTGCCCCGGATTGGGTCGTTTCGGATGCGTTTGGCAGCCTAACAAGTTTTGAAAATGCCAACCTCGAAGATGCAACTTTCGGTGAAACTGTAATGAAAGGCGTTATCCTGTTTGGGGCGAACCTCAACGGTGCCTACCTATACGAAGTAGACCTTTCAGAAGCTGTGTACAAAACTTCAGACCTTGAAGGAGCAGTTACCAAAAAGGCATTCCAAGAATCAATTTGGGATTGAACATCCAAGTGTATATTAATACCAAATTTATTTGACCATTATTGAGACGTTTATTCTCCTAATTCAGTTTATAAATAATTGATGAGAAATTTTTTAGGTCCCCGGACATAAGTTTTTGTACTCTAGACCTGATAGGTTTCTAAATAGGTTTCTAAAATTTATCAGGTACTCCTAGTGGCACGGATCCCTGCCGAATCACGATTATCTCAATGCAGCCAAAAACACGGTTCATCCTCGGAACTGTATCTGACACAACTTCTGGTATAGCCCGCCATTTGCTAACAACTCTTGGTGTGTGCCGCTTTCAACAATCTCTCCACGATCCAGGACAAGAATTTTGTCCGCATGCACAACTGTTGAAAGCCGATGGGCAATAACGAAGGTTGTTCTTCCTTGCATTAGGTTTTTAAGGGACGCTTGAACAAGTGCCTCCGATTGACTGTCAAGTGCTGAAGTGGCTTCATCGAGCACAAGGAGGGGAGAACCCTTCAGGATTGCTCGCGCAATTGAGAGGCGTTGCTGCTGACCGGTGGATAATTTGGCTCCGGACTCGCCCACCTGTGTTTCATATCCTTTCGGCATTTGAATGATAAAATCGTGTGCGTTTGCTTGTTTTGCAGATTCAATTGCCTCCTCCCGTGCCGCTGCCGGCGCGCCATAGGTGATGTTCTCTATTACCGTCCCATCAAATAGGATGGTATCCTGCGGCACAATTGCAATCTGATGTCTGAGATCACTCAATGTTACTTGAGATGTAGGTATCCCGTCAATCAGAATCTCACCGGAATCCACTTCGTAGAAACACGACAGTAGATTGAGTAACGTTGTTTTCCCACTTCCGCTCTGACCAACCAACGCCACAACTTCGCCCGGTTTAGCGTGAAAACTGACGTGCTTGACGACCGGCTCATGCTCATACCCGAAGGAAACATCCCGAAATTCAACCTCGCCACGAACCGACGGTAGTTTCAACTGCTTTTCTCGCTCGTACGCCTCCCGCTCAAAGTCAAGAACGTAGAAAATTCTTTTAGCAGACGCGAGACTCTGCTGTAGAACATTGTTGAAGAGTCCGATGGTTTTGATCGGCTTAAACATCAGGCTGGCAACTGCAATATACCAGATAAACCCACCGGTTGAAAGTTGACCTTGAACAACCTGCCAGCAGCCAAACCCAAAAACGGTTGCGACACCAATTGCACTGATTAACTCCACAAGTGGAGGTAACATCGCTGTGAGTCGCACACGGCGCATGGCAGCGCGATACTGCCCCTTATTTGTTGTGACAAAGCGGTTACGTTCCACCTCCTCCGCAGTAAAACTCTTGATAATCTTGAGCCCGAAGAGTGTTTCTTTCAATTGCGAGGAGATGTCCGCAGTCTGCTCTTGAATTTCCGAGCTCGTGCCGTGGATACGTCGTCCGAACCTATTGATCAGATGGGCGAGCAGTGGAAAAACGAGCAACGCAAGTACCGTCATCCCCGCACTTTGGAACAGCATGACTGTGACAAAGACAGGGATACAGACCACCGCACGAATGGTGTTTGCCGTAGATCCAATAGCATATTGCCATGTCCGGACATCA
>JAKZSX010000177.1:0-3472 GCA_047517405.1 Candidatus Poribacteria bacterium
GGGATGATGGCTGGCACAGTTTTCGGGCGCATTTCTGGAGCCAACGCTGCTGAGGAGGCACTTCAAACAAACAAATGATTAACCGCATTATGGTCGTCACATTGGAACTCATTGCAACGTCGCCCATCTCCCCGGATCCGATGCGCTAAAGGGCCAACCAGACCCACCAACGACGTGGAAGTCATCCTTCTTTCCACAGAGCCAGTAGAACATCTCCGCCACCCGCAACACCGATTGCCATTTCCGCGTCGCACCAGAAAAATAAGGGTTGGTGTACGAGTAGTCGGCACCAGCGAAATCAAAGTCCGGGGCTACAACCCAGTCCCGTTTGGGTGGAACCGTTCGCCAAAACTCCCACTTCAATAGGTTACGCGCCGACTGATCGGTCTTCTCAGATTGTCGGTGCCAAATCGAATAGGCGGTGAAAAATACCGATCCTGCCGGGGCGACGATTGCTGTTTGACCCGCCAGATGACCGAAGTGGTCCAACTCCTCTCTCGCAACGGGAACGATGTGAGACCCCGGCAAAAACAGGGTTGGTCCCATCTCTTTGGTGTTTGACTGAGGGATATAGAAAACCTGTAACAGATTGCATAACCGCTCAAACCCAGAACCGCCGTCAACATGCCACTGTCTCGCTGGCGTCGGTCCAACGAGGCGATGGTTTGCCATCCAGTCTGGCAGTTGGAAATTCTCTCCGAGAAGCGATCGTGCTGCTCCTGCGACCTCCGGATGTAATAGCACCTCCTCGATGTACCGCTTATCTTTAACCAATTCATTCGGGGGAGCACCTTCCTGATCCAGATACTCAGACACCCATCGGTTGGTTGCGTCCGGGATTGCTCCTTCAACCATGTGAAAACCCGTTTTACAGAAGTCGAGGACCGCTTGGTCTGTCATTGTTGGCTTAACGTCGGTTGCTGCACGTTGTATCTCAGGCGTCATTTGGTTTACTCCCATTTTTCGAGGATGAATTCACAGGTAATATGTGTGTCTTGGGTATGACCGACCGGCAACTGAGCCGGAAAACGGATAACCCGCCAGCCTTCGTTGATAGCGTCCAGAACGGTTTTGTAGGGCCAATCGGCGTACTCGAACGGTCCGTCGGATACCCCTCCATCCTTGACCATCAGCATCCCAATCACCTCAGAAGTCACTGCGGTGGTTGCGGTTTGCAAATAGAGTAAATGCTGCTGTTTGGCGGTGTCTATGGTTATGGCTGAACCCAAATCGTGCAGATGGGTCTCGGTTAATCTGCCTTGTCTCAACCGCTCGATACATTCTTCCAAGAGTTGCATCGCATTAGCACCCATGGTCGGATTCCTCCTGCATCAAGTTAAAATTAACATTGCTGATAAAGCAAAGGGGGCGGACGTTCTCAGCAATGGATATTGTCTTGGACGTTGTTTCTCCACTTCGGTTCAACCCGACTTCGACTATTTCTTGACTTTCGGATGGGCTCATGGCAAAATAGAGAATCAAAGGGACTTCGGCGATTTCCAAAGGCACAACGGCGATTGGAGGAAAAAATGTCAGGGGAAAATACCGCAAAACGCATTTATGATGAAGCAATTGTGATAGACGCGCTGAATGTCAGCAACTGGGAAAGTCCCGCCGTGTATCAAAGCTTGCATACCGGCGGAATCGCGGCTATCAATGCGACCAGCACCGTGTGGGAAAACTACCCGCAAGCAATGGACAATATAGCAGCATGGCTGCATCGGTTCAGAGAATACCATGATATTTTGATCCCTGTCAAGACATCAGATGACATCCTTCAAGCCAAGCAGGAAGGCAAGGTAGGTATCATATTGGGGTGGCAGAACGCATCCCCCATTGAGAATGACCTTTCTCGCCTTGATCTTTTTCATGCCCTCGGTGTGCGCATTATTCAGATTACCTATAACGAACGGAACTTACTCGGTAACGGGTGCTACGAGCGCAGGGACGAAGGATTGACTAATTTTGGTGTAGACGCTATCAAAGAGATGAACCGTTTGGGGATTCTGATTGATCTGTCCCATGTCGGTGACCGCACAACGCTCGACGCGATAGAATTATCAGAGAAGCCGGTGGCAATTACCCATGCCAATGCCCGCGCCTTCGTGAACCATGTGCGGAACAAAACTGATGAGGCACTCTTGCGACTCGCTGAAAAAGGTGGCGTCATCGGTGCAAATGCGTTCCCCGCTTTCTTTGAGAACACATTTGATTCAACGCTCGCGGAGTATGTAGACGCTATTGATGACCTTGTCCAGCGCGTGGGAATCGATCATGTCGGAATTGGCACGGACTATACCCAAGATCAACCCAAGGCATTCTTTGATTGGATTTTTTCACAACAAGGAACGAAATATCAAGAGCGACCTATCATCTATCCGGATCCGCTGATTCACCCTCAAGATATGGAGACGCCCGACAAGTTGCCGAACCTTGCGGGGGAATTGCTCACACGCGGATACGACGAGACAGATATGACCAAAATCTTGGGAGGCAACTGGCTCCGCCTTTTTCAGCAGGTGTGGTAGGTGTAGGCCTGCTTTCCTTTAGTATTCAGCGGAGATCTTCCGTTCTTCCATCTCTTCCACGCACGAATTACTTATGAATTAATGTCGCAACAAAGGAGTATACCATGCCCTCGATTGAAATTCTCGATACAGGCTGGATAGATAGGCGCGATTCAGCGTTTCCCCAAGCGGTGCAATTACCTAACGGCGACATCCTGTGTTCGTTCAATGTCGGTGGCGGTCCGAATGTTCACGGTGGCACAGATTGGGCTCGCTCCACCGACGGCGGCGTAACATGGACGCTGGAAGGTACCATTTTGCCGCTAACGACATCTCCTGATACAACCAGCGCGCTCAAGCTCTCACGCTCCGTCGATAGCGAGACCGTTTTCGCCTACGGGTCACGTAGCTATCGCCAACCTGAAGAAAAATTTGGTGAGGGACGGAATGAACCGGTGCTCTGCCGTTCCACTGACGGTGGACATACATGGTCAGCCCCCCAAGTAGTACCTATGCCCGCCGACTGCCCTTTGGAGATTTCCCACGGGGCACTGCCGCTCGCTTCTGGTCGTCTCTTGGCACCGGCGGCGACCCTTCCGTCTCAAGCGCGTTTGGGCGAGCAGGTCTTATTGGCAATCTCCGACGATAGTGGACAGACCTGGCATCAACACACTGTGGCGTTCCAAGACCCGAACGGGAAGCATGGCTACTTTGAGCAGAAGTTTACGGAGATCGCCCCGGACCTTGTCATGGGTGTCTGCTGGACTGTGACGTTAGGTGATGTTGCTGATCAACCGGATAGTTTCGCGCTTTCACACGATGGCGGGATTACATGGAGTCCACCGCATTCGACAGGCATCCAAGGGCAGACCATGACCCCCATCCCGCTTGGCAACGATCGGTTATTGGTACTCTACAATCGGCGTTACGGAGAGCAGGCTATCGTGATGTGTCTAGTAACGTTC
>JAKZSX010000178.1:0-29011 GCA_047517405.1 Candidatus Poribacteria bacterium
CTCTTGTCTTGGCTCGTATAAATAATCGAGGAACAGTTCGTCGCCGGTTGGTACTTCGGGGGTGAGTGGTAGCAATCGTTCGACCAAAACTGTTTGCAGAATCGCGGATTTGAAATTGTTGTAGATCACTTCCACCCTGTCGACCTGCTTGTCTCGATATAGATGCTCAAACTCCTCCACGATTTCAACGGCGGTCTCAAATGCAAGTTGCCGAAAAATGTTCACATACTCAGCGATGACGTTATAGTCGCGCTGTGCGAAGTGATCTCGGGTACGCCTGCCAACACAGATAACCATTACCTCCGCCCCTTGTGCTTGATAGTGTTGGATTCGCCGTGTTGTCGTTCGGATTACGTTGCTGTTAAAACTACCACATAGCCCACGATCTGCAGAGACGGAGATTAGGCAAACACGCTTAAGTTCACGCGATTCCAGCAATGGATGAGAGGGATTGTCAATCTGGGCGATAAGGTGTCCTAGAATTGTATTGAATTTTTCGGCGAAGGGACGAGTGGCTAGGATATTTTCCTGTGCCCGGCGTAACCTTGCCGCGGCAACCACTTGCATCGCACCCGTTACCTGCGCGATATTCTCAATACTTGCGATACGCCGTCTAATTTCACGTAATGTTGCCATGGTAAACCTCTAATGAGTAATGCGTGATACGTAAAGACATGTGCTTCCTTTACACGAGTGGATATCATTCCATATCTGCTTCATCTGCTTTGTATACTTCAACTTCTTCTCTCAGCGTTGTCTGTCGTTGGTCTGGAACCATCACCAGCAATAGTCGAATGATCTCAGTCATCAAGTTTAGGCGATGAGAAGTGACAGACTTACTCAAAATGTGGCGTCCTTATGTAGTACCAATCCCGGCTTTCTCTGGCGGAGCCAAGCGCGTATTCATAGAACCGGGCACGGTCTTTATTACTGCTCCGACTATATCCTTCGGCGATATTAGCACTGATTGAACCAAGTGCTCTATAAAGTTGATCTGATAAAGAAACGGTGCGTCTGTCTTGAACCAGCTTTGTTATGTCATACCATCCGAGATTCGCGACAAACAAAGCCAGCCGATAGACCTTCACTTTCCATAGTACATCGCCTGTGATTGTTTCAGGCACTTCCCGTTCCCAGTCCTCGTAATTCATCGTTTTTGGTATTACGTATTACGTATTACGATTGTGTGTCCGTTTTGAACCCGTCTTTAAAACTCTTCACAGCAGTGTGGAGTTGTTCAAGAAGCTCGTCGCTGAAATCCCCGGCATCAACAATCTCCTTGAGGATATCTGCGTGGTTTCTTTCCATATATGCTAGAAATTCAGATTCAAACTGCGCCACGTCACTCGTTTCAAGATCGTCTAGATATCCGTTCGATCCGCAGAAAATTGATGCAACCTGCTTTTCGACGGGCATTGGCTCATATTGGGGTTGTTTCAGTAGTTCGACGAGCTGTTCTCCACGCCGGAGTTGGGCTTGCGTAGAAGCATCCAGATCAGATCCGAACTGCGCGAAAGCGGCGACCTCTCGGAAACTGGCTAAATCGAGTTTCAGTGTGCCTGCTACTTCATCTGCCTTCATCGCTCGAGTTTGTGCATCCCCACCGACGCGGGACACCGATGTGCCGATATCGATTGCCGGACGTACACCTTGGTTGAAGAGTTCCGATGTCAGATAAATCTGTCCATCGGTGATCGAAATCACGTTGGTTGGGATGTAGGTCGTGAGGTCGCCCTCGAAGATTTCGATAATTGGCAAAGAGGTCAACGAACCGCCACCTAAGTCATCACTGAGTTTTGCGGCGCGTTCCAACAATCGGGAGTGAAGGTAAAAGACATCACCCGGATACGCTTCACGTCCCGGTGGACGTCGTGAAAGCAGTGACATCTGACGATACGCCCACGCATGTTTGGTAAGATCATCGTAAATAACCAGTGCGTGTTGTCCTTTATCGCGGAAGTATTCTCCCATCGAAGTCCCTGTGTAGGGTGCGAGGTATTGGAGCGGAGACGGCTCACTTGCCGGTGCGGAAACGATGACCGTGTAATCCATTGCGCCGTGCTGTTCTAGGATATTCACGACCTGTGCAACCGTCGAACCCTTCTGTCCAACCGCCACATAGATGCAGAATACATCGGTATTTTTTTGGTTGATGATGGTATCGATCGGGATAGCCGTTTTGCCCGTTTGACGGTCGCCGATGATCAACTCCCGCTGCCCCCGTCCGATTGGCGTCATACTGTCAATCGCCTTCAAGCCGGTATAAAGCGGCTCGCTCACCGGCTGACGTTGCACAATGCCCAATCCCTTCCGTTCAACGGGAAGGGTCTGGTCGGTATTGATGTCCCCTTTGCCATCGATAGGCTGCCCAAGGGCGTTTACAACGCGCCCAAGCAACGCCTCACCGACAGGCACTTCGAGCAATCTGTTAGTCCGCTTGGCGAGGTCCCCCTCATGGATTAACCTATCTTCGCCGAAGAGGACGCAGCCGACATTATCCTCTTCAAGGTTAAATGCCATACCGGCAACACCGTTGGGAAATTCAATCATTTCGCTTGCCATAACGTTGGCAAGTCCATGCACGCGAGCAATCCCATCGCCAACTTCAAGCACGGTTCCAGAATCGTATACGTCAACCTGCTGACTATATTGTAGTAGTTGTTGTTTTAGAATGTTTGATACTTCGTCGGGTCTAACTTCTCTTGCCATGAGTTATATTCTCCCTTATCCTCTTGCAAGTAATACTCTCATTCGTTGCAGCTGTGATATGATGCTTCCATCAAACACGGTATCCCCTAATCGTGCAATGACCCCTCCTTGAATCGCGGCATCTTCGCTCAATTCGAGCCGCACTTCCGCCCCCGAATAATCGCTTAACTGCTGGGTGAGGTTGGCTTTTTGTGCATCAGTGAGCGCGACCGCTGATGTTACCTGCGCGACGACACGGCCCGCTTGCAAATCGACAATCTCCAGAAACCTCTGTAAAATTGCAACTAGAAATCTCTCACGTTGTTTCAATGCCAGCAAGAGCAGAAAATTGAGGGTGAGCGGTTGAACAGTTTCGGATAGGAGTTGTTGGAACATATCGCTCTTGAACTGCGGCGATAGGATGGGGTTGGTCAGGAACCCGTCGAAATCCTCCGATTCTTGTGTCAATTGGAGAATCTGATTGGCATCTGTAACAATGCGATCTAAAATATCCTGCTCCGTTGCCGCGCTATATAATGCTTGTGCGTAGGGTTTAGCAATGCGAATTTCTCTCATCGTATATTCTTTATATTAGACGTTCTGTGTGGGAAGGCGGCTGATGGATTCATCGATGATGTGCTGATGTTTTTCTGCATCGAGTGTCTGATCGATGATTTTACTTGCAGCATCAATCGCAATCTCTGCAACGGTGCCGCGCAGTTCGAGGATGGCTTCGTCCTTTTCACGTTGGATCTCAACACGTGCCCGTTCAAGTTCAGCACTCGCCTCCTGACGTGCTTGATCAAGAATACGCTGCCGTTCGGCATTTCCCTCATCAACAGCGGCTTGAATCTTCGCCTGTCCTTCCGCTTCAATTTCGTTGAGTCGTTGACGGGTTTCGGTATTCAACCGATCCAGTTCACGTTGGTCCGCTTCCAGTTTCTCCATTCGCGATGTGATTTCCTGTTGCCGTTCTTCTAAAAGTCCGCCGACGCGCCCAAAGACGAATTTCCAGAGCACGAGTAGGACAATAAGGAAGCCTAGGGCTTGAAGGATAACTATCTGCGGATTAATTCCAATGAGTGCTAAAAGTCCCGCGTCACCGGAGCTCGCTTCTGCAGCGAATCCGCTTGTCGGGACAAATATTACCTTGATAATAATGAGTAAAAAGAGCCACGTTAATTTTGTCATGATAGTTCTTTTCTTTAAGTCGGAGTATCGTATGTAGCGTAAGAATGGTAATGCGTGTATAACGTAAAACGTAAAACGTAAGAGAAGTAATAGATTCACGTTTCACGTTTCACGTTTCACGTCTTATTCATTAGTGGCTTGTACTTGTTTCTGAGCATCAGCATCAATCATATTTTGAAGCATTGCTCCCTCTGGGAGTTTTCCCATAAGCAGGAAAAAGATCAGCAGCGAGTAGATCACGAGCGATTCGATAAGTGCCAAACCGATGATCATCGCTGTCTGAATCCGAGATGCTGCTTCAGGCTGGCGCGCAATACCTTCGAGGGCAGTGCTCGTCGCTTTTCCTTGTGCGGTGGATGCAGCAATAACTGCAATCGGTAGACCGAGTGCCACCCCAAAAGCTAAAACTGCGAGATAAATCATGAAAGTTCCTCCTTTAATTTTGAACTCAAAACTGAGATTAAACAACAAAAAACAATTATGAACGAGCGACAATGGTCGCCCATCAATCAATGATGTGCTTCCGCACCATGCCCCTCATCATGATGTTCTAGGAACGTAACAATGTAGATTGATGTCAGCATTGAGAAGACGAGAGCTTGCAGAAACCCACCAAATAACCCGAAAAACAGCATTGGTACCTGAACTGGCATCCATGGGATGACCCCGGCGATCGCCGGAATTGCAAGCCCCAAAAGGGTTAGGTTAATAATAACGGATTCCTCACCGAAGATATTTCCGAAAAGTCGGATTGCCAGAGAACCGGCACGTGCGACTTCACCGATAACGTGTAGCGGAAACATCAAAGGTCCCAGCCACCATGGATCGCCGATAAAGTGTTTCAGATAACCAACTAGCCCATTCTCTTTAATTGCAATGATATGAACCCCGATTAATGCGCTGATTCCGAGCGCAAGTGTCGTGTTCAAATCTGCTGTCGGAGATTGAAAACCGGGTATGAGGCCAAGGTAGTTTAAGAATAAGATAAAGATGAAGTAAGATCCGACGAATGGGACATATTTCTTCCCATGTTCTCCCAAAATTTCACCGAAGAAATTGATTAACCCGCCCACGAACAACTCAAGGAGCGTTTGCCCTTTGCCTTCGGGGAGTCGCTTAATGTTGCGTGTCGCAAGGATGAAAAGCAGCGCGATAATCAGTACCACGAAATAGGCGTTGGGGATGAGATCCGGCTGATGCCAACGGTGCGGTTCTGGGACTATATCATCCGGGAGAATCTTTGATATTGGGCTTAACCACGAACGGTGTGCTTCTTCAGCCGCTAAACCAACACTACAGGCGAGCAGCGACAGAAGTAGAATAGAAAATAGTGTATAAAATGTTCTTTTCATTTAGTTCCTGTTGTATTATTGTTTGATAGGATACCTATCATCAGCACGATTGCTTTGAGGATTATCACAACTTGCACTAGTCCAACTCCCGCTGCAAGGGTGTAGGCATTCAGCCAATCTGCTTTCGTCAGGAGATAAAATCCGACGAAGATGATTGTGTACTTTCCTAATGCGATGAATCCCAGCCAACGTTTTGTCCATGGCGAACCGCCGGGCTTAACCATACGGCGGATGATAAACTCTAATGACAAAATTGCGCTCAAGCTGAAAAGGCTGCCTATAGCAAAACTTAAACTGGCTGGCAGACCGTACACCGCCCAAAGGATTGGCGTTGCGATGAGCGCGAGAACGGTCGTTAGACGATAGACTTGCTGTAGAAATCGGTCATCGACTTCAAAGGGGGTTCCGGCAATCACTTTACGAATCCTCTTCCGAATCTTTTACAGCTGCTCGATCCGCTCCATTCCGAGAGTTTTCAACTTGCTCCTGGTGCTCCATGCGCCTATTCCAGCGAGAAACGGCACGAAACATCTCAATAAATCCTGCTGCAGTTCCCACGATAAAGCCAATAATTAGGCCGATTTTTTGATTGCCCAATTTGCCGCCGATCCACCAACCTAATCCGGATCCAATGCCAATTGCTAGCACAAGGGTGATGCCAATTGAGGCTAGATCCATACTATTCCAATCGCTACCACCCCGCATCAGCTTTGCCATTGTCAATTTACCATGTCCTTATAAGAACGTGCTGATTTGGGCTGGACTCAGGAAATATGATGGCAGAATACCAATTAGGACGACACCTATTGCCGCAAGGGTCAGTGCAACAATAAGTAAGCGTGGATAGGCGAGAAAATCGAGTTCCGCTTCCGGCTCTCGCATGTACATCGTGACAACAACGCGGAGATAATAGAACGCAGAGATTGCGGTGTTGATCGCACCGATAATCACAAGCCAGATCTGCCCGGCTTCGACAGCGGATCGAAAGATGTAGAACTTACCGACGAATCCCGCTGTCGGCGGAAATCCCGCGAGGGATAGCAACATCACTGTCATGAACAGAGCAAGCAGCGGTTTTTTGAACCCCAGTCCGGCATAATCGGAAATCATGAGGCTTTCGCCATCTTCCGTTCTTGCGAGAATCACTACTCCGAATGCTCCTATATTCATCACACAGTAAATGAGCAGGTAAAACATCGCGCTGGAAATTCCATCTTTGTTCGCCGCCGCCAATCCGACCAAGATATATCCGGCATGGGCAATGCTTGAATAAGCGAGCATACGCTTAATATTTCGCTGGGCGATGGCAACTAGGTTACCAACGGTCATCGTGAGTGCGGCAAGGATTATAACAGCAACAATCCATTCAGATTGGAGATTCTGGAATGCTTCCATAAAGATTCTCAGGAACGCAGCAAAACCCGCCGCTTTCGGACCGGCTGAGATAAACGCGGCGATTGAGGTCGGCGCGCCTTCGTAGACATCGGGTGCCCACTGATGAAATGGCACAAGTGCCACCTTGAAGCCGAATCCCACGATAAGCAGGAACATACCAGCTAGTAATAGCGGTGACTTTGCATCTACGGCTAAAGTGGAGGCAATTTGAGGAATACTTGTTGTCCCGGCACCTCCATAGACTAACGCAATACCGTACAGGAAAAACCCACTTGCAAATGCGCCAAGCAGCAGATACTTCATTCCAGCTTCGCTTGAAGCCATACTTCTCTGGAAATAACCAGCTAGGACGTAAAGCGATAGCGACATTAGTTCTAAACCGAGGAAAACAACAATTAACTCATTGCCCGATGCCATCAACATCATACCCAGCGTTGCCAAAAGGATTAACAGGTAATATCCCCCCTGTCGCCTATCTTGGCGACCTAAGTAGTTCATTGAAATCAGAACAACCAGGATCGTTGAGACTAGGAATATGATATTAAAAAAGAGAGAATATTTATCTACCTGAATCATATTGCTAAACTCTGTGCCTTCCGTGCCAATGTGCAGCATATCGATCGAAACATATAGGGCGATGGCACAGCCAACAATTGTGATCAAGGCGGTAAACGTCTTTTGAAGCGAATCGAACAGATCAAAAATTGCAACGATGATAAAGGTCAGAATAATGATCAGTTCGGGCATCAGCAGCTGCCAGTTAATTGCCATTCAAAGCCTCCAATCTTAGATGAACAGATAGGTTCATCATTACACAAAGAACACAAGCGTTACAATCACAAACACGGGGATCAAAATTAGCACTGACCAAATCATGTATCCGAAGAAACTTGGCATCCTGATGCCGTTTTCCTCGGCAATCGCTTTGACCATAAAGTTCGGTGCGTTGCCGATGTAAGTATTAGCACCCATAAACACTGCACCACAACTGATTGCTAGCAATGTTTGTGCCATTGGGCCCATGAGCGAGGTTGGGTCTCCACCCGCTGTGTTGAAGAAGACAACGTAAGTTGGTGCATTATCTAGGAAACTTGAGAGTACGCCTGTCAACCAGAAATACATCGCATTGACCGGATCATTTGTTGTGGTCTGAACGGCAAGTACAATAGTGCTGAGGCTCCCATCAATGCCCGCCTGCAAGATTTTCAAAGCTGGAATCATGCAGATAAAGATGCCGATAAAGAGTTTGGCGACCTCTAGGATTGGGCCCCATGTAAAAGCGTTTGCCGCACGGACATTTGTTTCCAACAGACTCGGGTCGGGCTGAGTCTGTCCGTGATCGTCTTTCACGGTGTTATACATTGGCGTGTATAACAGACTGAGGAGTGCAATTAAGACCAGCAAACCATCTCGCACTAAATTAAAATACGGTACAGTTACACCAAAGATTGAGATGCCGCGGTTCTCATCATGTGTTTTTTGTGCACGCAAGCGATTGACTTCAGTAACAGCGTGGAGGTGGTTTTGGCGCAGTTCATAGTATTCGTGATTCGATGTATCAAATTTTATCGTTGTGTCATTTTCATGTGCCTTGACATATGTTTCGAGTTCCGTTTTTGTATTCCCCATCTTTTCTTCTGCAATTTGGATTTGCGGTGCCGTTTTCTCCGCAATTGAATGATCCTTGAAGGGGCCATCAGCGAGTGATTTAGACCATAGGATTGCACCAATGATACCGGCGATGAGTACAAAATTCCAAACGCCTTTAAGGCGGAGCGGCTCTTTTTCCCCATCGTCCGGCGGTGCGCTTTCTTTCCGGAACATAACGGTGTCGAAAATGAAGAATATGATCAGCAGTAAAATCGCCACCGGTAACATCAGGGGTAACAGTGCCATTGTCCAGAAAAAGTCAATTCCTTTGAGAAATCCGAGAAACAGTGGCGGGTCGCCCAATGGCGTCAGTGAACCTCCGATATTGGCTACGAGAAATATAAAAAAGACGACAACGTGAATACGATGCGTGCGCCATTGGTTAGCTCGCAACAGCGGGCGAATTAGCAACATTGCCGCCCCTGTGGTTCCCATCCAGCTTGCCAAAGCGGTGCCTATTGCAATCATCACAGTATTTACAACGGGCGAACCTCGCAACGAGCCTTTCAGACAGATCCCACCTGCACATGTGAAAAGCGCGGTCAATAGAATAATGAAGGGAACGTAATCAAGCAAGACAATATGGACGATTTCATACCATCCATCGCCCTTGTAGCCGATGAGGAAGGGAATAGAGAAAATGACAATCCACGCTAGCGAGATTTTTCCGTAGTGGTGTTCCCAGAAATGAAAATTAATCAGTGGGATAATTGCAATAGAGAGCAGCAGCCCAACAAACGGGATGACACTCCAGATGGCTAGCTTCGCTCCATCCACACCGTGATGTTCGGTGTGGTCGTCGTGTCCATCACCACCTTCGGCTGCCGCTGCGAAACCGATTGACGGAAAAAGGATAAGTCCAATGACACCCAGAAGTGTCAACAGAACAAATGGGTGTTTATTTATCAATCTTTTTTTCCTCTTTTGTTTCCTTTTTTGTGGTGTCCAATGCAATTGCAGGGGTGGCTGCCTTTACTGCCGCGGTAGATCTGCTTTGTTGTAACACTTGATTGACCGATTGCTCCATTCGATTCAGAAACGGTTTGGGGTAGACGCCAATCCAAACGATGAAAACTACGATTGGAACCAGCACAACAATTTCGCGCAGACTCAAGTCGGTCAGGGTTTGATTTTTCGGGTTATCGAGCTTGCCAAACATGACGCGCTGAAACATCCAGAGCATATATACTGCTGCGAGGATCACGCCGGTTGCAGCGATAATGACATACACTTTAGAGAACGAATCGGACATAAAGCCGCCGAGCAAAATCATAAACTCCCCGACGAATCCGTTCAAACCGGGTAAGCCAATTGATGAAAGCGTCACAATCATAAAAAATACAGCGAAAATCGGCATCTGTTTTGACAGCCCACCGAAGTCGGCAATCATGCGGGTATGTCTGCGCTCATAGATCATTCCGACTAGTAGGAAGAGTGCGCCGGTACTTAGTCCATGATTAATCATTTGAAGGATACCGCCCTGCACGCCTTGCTGATTTAGGGCGAAGAGCCCAAGCACGACAAGCCCCAAGTGACTCACACTCGAATAGGCGACCAGTTTTTTTAGGTCTGGTTGCACCATTGCCACCAGTGCGCCGTAAATGATACCAATCACGGACAACGTTACAATAAGCGGTGTATACGCCGCAACTCCTTCCGGGAAAAGTGGCATACAGAAGCGCACGATACCGTATGTCCCCATTTTGAGCAATACCCCCGCAAGGATAACGCTGCCAACCGTCGGTGCCTCAACGTGTGCATCGGGAAGCCAAGTGTGGAAGGGGAAAAGCGGTACTTTGATGGCAAAGGCGATGAAAAACGCCAGAAATAGGAGGTTCTGATGCGATAATGCTCTGCCGTACAGCGTCATCAGGTTGAAACTGTTGTCGTTTTGGAAGTAGAGGTACAAAATCCCGACAAGCATCAGCGCGCTGCCCGCCATTGTGTACAGGACAAACTTGATTGTAGCGTAGATGCGCCGACGTCCACCCCAAATGCCGATTAGTAGATACATTGGGATGAGCATTGCTTCCCAAAAGACAAAAAATAGGAAGAGGTCTAACGCACAAAACACGCCGAGCATTGCCGTCTCAAGCATGAGCAGGGAACTCATGAATCCGCTGGTGCCTTTCTCTATTGAATTCCATGCTGCCAGTACACAAATCGGCGTCATAAAAGTGGTCAATAGCACTAACCAGAGTGAGATGCCGTCAATACCGAGATGGTAGCTTATGCCGAGCCCCGAAATCCAGGTCCGTTCCTCCTCAAACTGCATCTCATGAGTACTTGCGTCAAACCCGGTGTAGAGGGACAGTGACACAATAAAGGTGAGCAGTGTAACAATTAGTGCGATCCATTTAATCCCTGACTCACCTAAGATGTGTCTAGCAAGGGCAATTAAGATTGCACCGAGTAGCGGTAAAAAAATAACTGCGGAAAGTAGCAAGTATAACCTCCGGAGTGTAATGCCTAAAACGTAAAGGTGTTTACGCTATAGGATTCATGGGTGGTTCCCTAATTTCACCGTAGTACGATTAGTGTTCATCGAATAAAGAGATAGTACCCCAAGAAAATGATGATGCCGATGACCATTGATACAACGTAGGTTTGGACAACACCTGTCTGGAGTCGTCGGATTGAGCCTCCAATCCCGCGGATGGCAAATGCGGTTAGATTCACAAGCCCGTCGATGATGGCGACATCCATGATCTTCCAGAATAGGTAGTAGGATATGCCCCGTATCGGCTGCACCAAAACGGTGTTGTAGATTTCGTCGATGTAGTATTTATTAGCAAGGAGTTTGTGCAACGGATTTGCTGGTTCATCGAGAGGTGCTTTACTGCGATATATGAGCCAAGCCACTAAAATGCCCGCAATGCCAACAATTGATGAAATAATCATAAAAGGGATCGGGTTGCTATGATCTGATTCGCGGTGATGTGTGAATACGCTGCCCAAGAAGCTATGAATCGCGCTATGTTCTCCGCCCCAACCGACGACTGCACCGATGATTAGAGAGGGAATTGCTAACAACACGAGCGGAATCCACATCACTGGTGGAGATTCGTGAAGATGCGACTCAATTTCTGAATCGACACGTGACTCGCCGTGAAAGACCACAAAGATTAGACGGAACATGTAAAACGCCGTTAGAAACGCTGTGAGCAGTCCAATCCCGAAAATTACTTGATGTCCACTATCCCAAGCGTTGTGCAGAATCTCATCTTTACTCCAGAAACCGCTCAAGAATGGGAAACCGGCAATTGCGAGGGCACCGATGAGAAATGTCCAATAGGTAATTGGTAGCTTTGATCTCAGCCCGCCCATCTTCCGCATATCCAGTTCATTCGACATGGCGTGCATCACACTGCCGGCGGTGAGGAACATCAAACCTTTGAAGAAAGCGTGTGTCATCAGGTGGAAAATCCCAGAAGTGTACGCACCAACCCCCACTCCTACGAACATATAACCGAGTTGGCTCACGGTTGAATATGCTAGTACCCGCTTGATGTCATTTGCAGCCAACGCCATCGTTGCGGCGAATAGGGCAGTGAGAACACCAATCCAAGCGACGACAACTCCTGTATGTGCTAGGTTAAATAGGATTGATGACCGTGCGACCATGTAGACCCCAGCCGTGACCATTGTAGCGGCATGGATTAGCGCACTAACAGGTGTTGGACCCTCCATCGCGTCGGGGAGCCAGACGTAGAGGGGAATTTGTGCGGACTTACCGACTGCGCCGACGAAGAGCAGCAACGTTGCAACGACGAGCGTACTTGCCCCGAAAACCTGGTCGTAGGTGTTGGATTCAGCGCGTTCAAAAAGCGTCTCAAAACCCAATGTACCAAACGCCGCAAACAGAGTGAACATCCCAAGCAGAAATCCAAAATCTCCGATTCGGTTGACGATGAAGGCTTTCTTGCCGGCTTCGGTGGCAGATTTTCGCTCAAACCAGAAACCGATCAGTAGATAAGAACAGAGTCCAACGCCTTCCCAACCGATGAACATCATTAGGTAATTGTCCGCCAAAACGAGGGTTAACATGGCAAACACAAACAGGTTGAGATAAGCAAAATAGCGCGTTCGCCCCGCATCATGGCTCATGTAGCCAATCGAATAGATATGGATGAGGAAGCCAACCCCTGTGATGACAAGGAGCATCACTGTGGTCAGTGCATCAACGTGGAAACCGATGTTAAAAGATTCGATGGGGATCCATTCATAGAGCGTTTCCTCTAGGGTAATGCCACCGCGGACGGCAGGAAATACGAAGAACGCACTGATAATGAACGATATTAGCACCGCGAGAGAGGCAATCCAACCGCTCACATTTTTTAGCCATTTCCCAAACAGCCCGTTGATTAGAAATCCAATTAGTGGGGAAATCAGAAGCAAAGTTATTAAATCTTTCGACATTTCAGATGTGTCTATCCCTTCATCGTATTGATTTCATCGATGTTAATTGTTTCGTGGTGTCTGAAAACGCTTACGATAATAGCGAGCCCAATGGCAACTTCGGCAGCAGCAACAGTCATAACGAAGAAAACAAAAATCTGTCCAGAAGCATCCCCCAATTCGCGACCAATTGCGACGAAAGCAAGATTTGCCGCGTTGAACATCAGTTCAATACACATGAAGATAATGATTGCATTTCTTCGGATGAGCACCCCGATCACCCCGATAGTAAAGAGCAACGCGCTTAAAATGAGATAGTATTGCAAAGCCATATTTCAACCTCTAGTTTACAATTAGGCAGCGGTGTTTGGGTTTTCACGTTTAACCAGCACGATAACTCCGATTAAAGCTGCAAGCAATATAAGCGATGTTACCTCAAAAGGCAACAAGAATTTAGTAAATAATATTGTGCCAATACGGTCGGGTTTGCCCATCTCTCCCTGAAGTTTTTTAATGAGTTGATCCGCTTCACTTGCGGAGAGTGTTTCTACGGTATTTTTTTGTTCGGCAATCTTCGGTACGTAATCACTATTAATCTCTGAACGGTCGAGTCGGTAGGTGGATTCTATTGCCGCAATCTGATTCAGTTGTTCTGAAGTAATTGCTGCTCCAACCGATTCGCCTCCACGCTGAGAAGGTGAAACGGCAGTGCCATCATACACTTTGATTCCGATGTAGGTTACCTCCACTGCCAACACAATTCCTACAATGACGGCAAACACTTTTGCCTTATTGATTTGGCGTCCTGCTTGAAGCCTCCCCAAATTGAGCAACATAATCACAAACAGGAAGAGCACCATGATTGCGCCAGCGTAGACAATTACCTGCACGGCAGCAACAAAGTACGCTCCCAGCGAGATAAACAGTCCTGCCAATGAGAAGAAGGTCAGGACCAACGCCAACGCACTGTGAATGGGATTCCTAAATGCAATGACACATATCGCAGAACCAACAGCGAGTATCCCAAAAATAATAAACAGAATCTGTTCAGCCATGTGTTTCCTTGTAAATCAGAAGGTTTGTTGTAGCCTACTGTAGTCTTTAAGATGACGATTTTTCAGTAAAACTCGGAATGTCTCTAGCATCAGCAGGTTCAGGTTCCCGCGTCATCGCCGATATGGTTGATACGATTGCAACAGCGATAAAGGCGGCGACGACATTTAATATACCGACCAAGACCTTCGATTGTGTGAACGCCCAAACCGTCGCCGTCACAACGATTGCTGTGAGTGCAATGGGCAGTAGAAATTTCCAACCGAGATTCATGAGCTGATCATACCGGAATCGGGGCAGCGTCCATCTAACCCAGATAAAGACAAAGAGGAAAAATGCGGTTTTGGCAAAGAAGATTCCGAATGAAATCACGCCACTCCAGAAGGGACCCCCGACCGTTTCCAACCCGAAGAAATGCCAACCACCCAAGAAAAGGCTGACCGCTACCGCCGAGCCGACAATCATGTGCATATACTCCGCCATGAAGTACATAGCGAATTTCATGCTGCTATATTCTGTGTGATATCCGCCGACCAATTCCTGTTCCGCTTCGGCGAGATCAAAGGGGAGACGATTGGTCTCTGCGAAGGCTGCGGTGGTAAAGACTAAGAAGGCGGGAAAATGGATAAGGAAATTCCATGTCCAGGGATAACTCCCTTGTTGGATTGCAATTTCTCGGAGGCTTAACGACCCTGAAAGCATCAGGACACCGATAATCGAAAGCCCCAACGCCAACTCGTAGCTAATCATCTGTGCGGAAGAGCGCAAGCCACCGAGTAGCGAATACTTGTTGTTCGATGCCCATGCACCAAGTACGACACCATAGACCCCTAACGAAGTTATTGCCAAAACATACAGAATCCCGATATTAATATCTGCAATTTGAAGGGGGATTTCGTAGCCTGAGATTGTTATTGAACTACCGAAAGGGACAACTCCACAAGTTACGAGAGCTGGCACCAAAATAATCGCAGGCGCGAGTAGGTAGATTGGTTTGTCCACATGGTCTGGAATTAGATCTTCTTTTAGCAGAAATTTTATGCCGTCGGCGACCGGCTGCAAAATGCCCCAAGGTCCGACGCGGTTGGGACCGTGTCGATCTTGAATCCATCCGCTCACTTTCCGCTCGGCAAGAATCATCGCCATGACACCGATGAGCAGCAGATGAACGACGACAACAATTTTGATGAGTGAGCTAATGATTAAAACGTGAAATGGTAAGTCCATATCCCTTCCTATCTGGATTTTTAAACAGCTCTATTCTCAAGATTTTCCATAGCCGCTGTCAACTATTTTCGTTATCGAGTTTGACTCCACCATCCCCAATTTTCCGGTGCGTAGCATCTTGATAATCAGGCACATTTTCCGCAATCTCCATTGCGATTTCGCCAGCGAAGTGATAATCCATCTCTCCGCCTAACCGCTTGGCTATTTGTTGGATAATTTCCCAATCAACACGCGCCTCACCGGGGGGATCGATAGCCCGATGTATCCGTTGGACCCATCTCTTTGCGTTGGTGAAACTTCCATCCTTCTCCGCAAAAGTGACCCCTGGGAGAACCACATCCGCTAGTTGCGCGACATCGGACTCAAAGATATCCTGCACGACTAGGAAATCGACCGCTTCCAATGCATTCTTTGCTGTCTCGTCAAGCGGGCGTTCAGGTGCTCCATTCACGAGGTAAACAGCCTTTGCAGCTGCGACTCCACCCCAAAGTGCCTCCCCTATTAAGGCAGCTTTGCCTCCCGGCTTGAGCATATCCTGCGCACCGCGAGTGTTCGGGTTTTTGTCGGCATCAATGGTGAATTGCGGGAATTTATGTTTCTCACCCGGTTCGCGTCCAAACAGACCGATCGACTCCGTTTTTAGGACTTCGCGTGCGAGCTTGCCCAGCAGATAATTCTCCTCATTGGTACCTTGTGCAGAACCAATGACGACGATGGATTCCGGATCGGTCTCAGAGAATTTCTCCACCACGAGATTCAGCGCATCTGCCCATGAGGTTGGAACTAGTTCGCCCTCGACCCGTTTCATCGGAATCTTGAGCCTATCTTCGCTATTGACGTAGTGATAGCCGAGTCGTCCGTCATCGCACATCCAGTGTTGATTAACCTCGGCGTGGAACCGCGGCTGAATTCGATAAAGCCCATCCTCCTTATAGTCAACAGTGATGTTGCAGCCGACACTACACCCCGGACAGACGCTATTGATCTGCTTCATAAACCAGGGACGGGACTTAAACAGAAAATCCTTGCTAGTCAGTGCCCCAACGGGACAGATATCCACAACGTTACCAGCGAGTTTATTATCGAGCAACCGGAGCGGGTTATCATCATGATCGCGTGGGATATCAATCTCGTCGTGTGAACCTCGATGGATTAGTCCAAGTTCTCCGGTACCTGAAACTTCATCACAGAAACGGATGCAACGGGTACAGACAATGCATCGTGTCGAGTAGAGCAGTATATCGGGCCCCAGGTCTTTTTTCGGTGGGACGTTCTTTACCTCAATATATCGACTCTTGCCACTACCATGATTAAAACTGAAATCCTGAAGGTCGCACTCTCCTGCTTGGTCGCAGACGGAACAATCAAGCGGGTGATGAACGAGCAGAAACTCAAGGATGTCCTCCCGTGCCTTCTTCACGCGCGGCGAATCGGTACGGACAATAAAGTCATACTTCCCTTCTAGTTTTCGATCCGGAGGAGCGGTACGCACCGTAGTCGTGCAACCGGTTGCGAGTTGACGGTCTGGAACAACCTTGCCCGCAGGCGGAAAGAAGACATGGGGCTCCACAAGGCACATGCGGCAGTTTGCCGGACGGGTCAGCCCCGGGTGGTAACAGTAGTGTGGCACTTCAATGCCATTTTGCCTCGCAGCCTCAATGATATTGGTTCCGTCTTCAACCTCAACTTCGAGGTCGTTCAGTTTAATGAATGCCATGATGTCCTCGTTGTGCAACGCGTAAGGTTGTGTCAATCAATTTGCTCGTTACCCCTGATAGCACCGGTGAAATTTACGCTTCAAATAGTTGTGGGACTATCCGCTGCTGATAAGCGTAATTCTGTTCCGGCGGTACTGTCGCTTCTTCTACCGGCAATGTTATCAGTTTTCCTTCACGGATCGCAGCCTCAAACTCTGGGCGGAATTTCCGCAGATAGCTCACAGCGGGCCATGAGACAGCGATACCAAAGACGCAGATGGTGTTCCACGTCATGGTATCCACATTTGCGATGTTATTTGCGACGCTCTCCAGTAGGTCGAGGTCCTCGTAAATCTCTTCCATCTCACCCGTATCGCCCCATCTTCCGCTCTCTGTAATGCCAAACTTAGGTCGCTGAATCGTCGTTTCTCGTCCTTTGCCATCGGCAATTCGTTGGACAATATCTCGCACCCAAGGTGTTCCCCAACGGCACGGTGTGCACTGACCGCACGACTCATGTGCGTAGAATTTCATGATGTTGAGGAGACAATCGACGATATTCCGTGTTTCGTTCATAACGATAATTCCACCAGAACCGAGCATCGATTTCCAAAGCGTCAATGAGGTGAAGTCGAGGCGACATTCCAACTCATAGTGCGTTAGAATCGGCGCGGAACTGCCGCCGGGGATAACAGCTTTTACGCGCTCACCCTTGACACCGCCTGCAACTTCGATTAACTCCTCTGCGGTCAAGCCGAGATCGAGTTCATAGACGCCCGGCTTGTTCACGTCTCCGCTGATACAGTACAGTTTTGTCCCTGTGTTTGGATCCGACTGTGGTGGATCAAACCGCGTATCCCCATAGGTGCGTCCCATACTGGTATACCATTCGACCCCGTTTCCCATCAGGGAAGGCAGGTTACACAAGGTTTCCACATTCTGCACAACTGTTGGTTTATGGAACAATCCCTCGACTGCGGGGAATGGTGGTCTTACGCGCGGTTGACCGCGCTTTCCTTCAAGAGATTCAATCAGTCCTGTCTCTTCGCCGCAGATGTACGCTCCGGCTCCCGGATGGGCGTAAACATCCAAATCAAAGCCACTTCCTAGGATATTTTTCCCCAGATAGCCGTGCTGATATGCTTCCTCGATAGCGGCATCTAACATACTCTTACCAAGTGTGAATTCTCCACGAATGTAGACGTACGCGGTGCTAATCCCCATGGCATAGCAACAGATTAGGATGCCTTCAATCAACAGATGCGGATTCTTCTCCAGAACGTAGCGGTTGCTAAACGTACCCGGCTCACTCTCATCGGCGTTACAACACAGGTAGCGGGGCTCAATATCTCTGGGCACGAAACTCCACTTCAGCCCGGTTGAAAACCCTGCGCCGCCACGCCCTTTCAGCCCGGATTGCATCACCATATCGCAAATTTCTTCCGGCTTATACTCCTGGATTGTCTTCTCGAAGTGTTTATACCCATCGTACTGGCGAAATACATTAAATGTATTGATGTCCGGTACATCCAGATGTTCGTAGAGAATGCGTCTTTCTTGAACCATGAGTTGTAACCTTAAATTTGTCCCTACTCTAAGCTATCCAAAATCTCATCCATCTTTTGCGGAGTGAGATTCTTATACAAATCATCGTTAATCATCACGACAGGTGCTACATCGCAAGATGCTAGACACTCTGATTTCAGTAAGGTGAATTTCCCATCCGGCGTGGTTCCTTTTGCCAAATCTGTTTCAGAGGCAACATCTATATTAAATTTTTGTTTGATATACTCCAGCACTAATTTGCAATCTCTCAACGCACAGGGAAGTGTATAGCAAACGCGGATGACATATTTGCCGACGGATTCCTCGAAAAACATCGGATAAAATGTCACCACATCTTTAACCTTCATCACCGGCAATTCCAAGAGTTCAGCGACATGCTCCATCACGGCAGGACTGATGTAACCTGCCTGTTTCTGTGCTAGATGCAGTGTGGGCAGCATTGCGGCTTCCTTCACCGGATACCGCTGAATCAGCCTCTCAAACTCCCGCTGATTTTCCTCTGAAAACTGGAATGGTGTTTCTATTTGAATCAGTTCATTGGACATCTGCTCATTCCTTTTGAGAATAAGTAACTAAAGGCGCGTTGTGTCAGCTAAAGTGTCTAGAATCACTACTATTTGCGGAGAGTGGACACTACAATCTCCCTTAGTCCGCAGAGCGGTCAGGCTGTACGCCCACGGCAATTGCTATACCGACAACCAAGACCGCAGCAATCCCTAAACAGAGAATCAGAAGCCAGGGCGGTTCTTTTGCGGACATTTTAATCGGCACGTAAGGGGTGCCACCGACTACGACAGTGAGTGGTTTATCGACACGGTCCCCATAACCTTTTTTATGACAGCTTAGCAGATAACGACCGGGAGCCAAGCCGACTATCTCGAACTCACCGTCACCAATTGTCTCCCCTACGGTTTCAAGTCCATCAGCAGCGACGAGAACAACTCGAACCCCTTCGATCGGGAGCTGCGCCGTTGAAGTATCAGAGACATAACCGCGAACTGCCCCCGTTTTTGTATATTCAGCTGTTCTAAGCTGCACATAGTGGTTGCCACCGGCAAAAATGATGACCGGTTTTCCGACACTGTCCCAGTGTCCGTCTTTATAACCACTCAGCAGATAACGACCGGGATCCAAATCAATTATCTTGAATTCACCTTTGCTATCCGTCTCTGTTACAGTTTCGAATCCATCAACATCGGCAAGAACAACTCTGACTCCTTCGATTGGGAGCTGCGCCGTTGAAGTATCAGAGACATGACCGAGAACTGCCCCTGTTATTAGATTTTGCGAAAAGACAACTCCGGAAATGAGCCACAGACAGCATAATAAAAGAAGGGTTAATCGCTTCATATTTTCGCTTTTCGCCCCGATTTATGATGTGTCTTTTGCCTGTAGATACCGAATAGTCTGATTGCAGGATAATTTCCTTTGCCCTCAAGGTTTAAGGATTTCCTCCGTACCACGAGGGCTCAAACCTTATTAATATTATCGATCCAATTCCCCGGCAATAATATTTAGGCTACCTAATACGGCGGCGATATCTGATACCATACCGCCTTCGATCATGTGAGGCACCGCTTGGAAGTTCATAAAACTGGGCGGACGAATACGGATTCGATAGGCTTTACCGCTGCCGTCACTGACGATATAAAATCCCAATTCACCGTTCGGGGACTCGGTGGCGCAATAGACTTCACCCGCGGGGGGTTGGACCCCATGTCCATCCATAAGAATCTTGAAGTGGTGGATCAAACCTTCGATATTCCCGTAAGCATCCTCTTTAGTAGGGAGACTGATTTTATAGTCATCTACATTGACAGGTCCATCGGGAAGATTATCCAGTGCCTGCCGGATAATTTGTCCACTCTGGATCATCTCTTCCATTCGCACGAGATAACGGTCATAAACATCGCCGTTGGCTCCGACGGGAACATCAAAATCGAAGTCCTCGTAGGAGGAGTAGGGTTCCGCTTTTCGTAAATCCCAATCTACTCCGGAGGCGCGTAGACACGGTCCTGTAAATCCGTAATCGATTGCATCTTCCGCTGAAACCACCCCAACATCTTTGGTGCGATCCATCCAAATCCGGTTTCGGGTCAGCAGTGTATGAACCTCTTTTAGGGTTTTCGGAAAGCCATTCAGGAACGCTCGGACATCTTCTTCAAAGCCGTCGTAGATATCTCTCATCAGTCCACCAACACGGGTATAGCTGGTGGTCAAACGGGCACCGGTGGTTTTCTCGAAAATGCTGTACAATTTCTCGCGCTCTTCAAAGCCGTATAGCATCACTGTGAATGCCCCGAGGTCTAATGCTCCCATACCGAGCCAAAGCATGTGATCTGCGATGCGGGAGAGCTCAGCGAGGATTACGCGAATGTATTCACAACGTTTCGGGACTCGGATATCCAGCAGCTTTTCCACAGCGAGCACATAGCCGAAGTTGTTGGACAACGGTGAAAGGTAGTTCATTCGATCGGTTACAACTATAAACTGGTTGTAGTCTTGGTGCTCTCCTAGCTTCTCGAAGCCAGTATGTAGATAACCGAGATGGGGTGTCGCTTTCAGGACAGTTTCGCCATCAAGTTCTACGACAATTCTAAGTGTGCCGTGAGTTGCCGGATGCTGTGGTCCGAAATTCAGCGTCATCGGTTCGCCAGAAACTCGATTTGGGTCTTTTCGCATCTCTTTTTCTCCAGTGGAGAGTGGGGATTGCTTCTTGATAATTGACAAAGTAGTCCTAAGGTGTACTACGCATTCTGCTGCTCAAAGTTAAAGGTTTCACGTTCCCCCCGACCCCGGAGTGGGTAATCCTTACGAAGTGGGTGGCCTTCATAATCATCGGGCATCAGGATTCGGCGGAGGTCTGGATGGTTCTCAAAAGTGATTCCGAACATGTCATATGTTTCCCGTTCCAGCCAGTTCGCCACCTTCCATATTGATGCCATTGATAGGATGCTGGGTTCTTTCTCATGAACGGGAACCTTAACGCGCAAACGTTCTTTCCTTTCTGTTGAAAGTAGATGATAAACGACCATGAAGCGTGCGTAGTCGTATTTCATCAGGACATCTTCCATCAAGGAGTAATCAACTGCTGTTACATCAGCGAGAAAATTATATGCGAGTTCTGAATCGTTTTTCAGGAAGGCCATCAGTTCATAGATGACATCTTTACGGGCAGTAATCGTCAACTCACCTCGTGCGTCGGAAACGTCGAGAATTGCATCAGGGTATTTTTCCTGAATTTTTTGAACTGCAAGTGGCTGTTGCTCTTCGCTCATAGGATTTTATCCTCTGGATCGGGTGCCCGTGCCTGCTAGCTAGCGATTGCTCCACTCCGCCTTTTAGGGGAGACGCTCTCTTGTTCCACGATGCGTTGAATCTGTATCACAGCATCAATGAGATCTTCGGGACGTGGCGGGCAGCCGGGAATGTAAATATCGACGGGGATGAATCCATCCACGCCTTGCACTAAGGTGTAGGTATCAAAAACGCCGCCCGTCGAAGCACATGCCCCCATTGAGATGACCCATTTCGGCTCGGGCATCTGATCGTAGATTTTTTTCAGGACCGGCATCATTTTAATGGAGATACGTCCCGAAACAATTAACAGATCCGATTGGCGCGGCGAGAATCGGATTGCTTCCGCGCCGAAACGTGAGAGGTCGAACTTCGACGCCAAGGTTGCCATCATTTCAATGGCGCAACAGGCAGTGCCGAACGGCATTGGCCAGAGGGAGTTTTTCCGTCCCCAGTTCACAAACTTATCAATAGTGCTGGTGAGTATATTATCTCCAAGTTGACTTTCTAATCCCACGATAGACCGCCTTTCTTCCAAGCGTAGATGTAACCTAAAAAGAGAAGACCGATGAAGACCAGCATTTCGACGAGGATAAAGTAGCCGCTGCTCTCCGTGAATTTCTTAAAGACAACTGCCCATGGATAGAGGAAAACGACCTCAATATCAAAAATGATAAAGAGCATCGCGACGAGCCCAAAGCGGATGGAAATCCTTTGCCGGGTGTCTCCGACCGGTTGAACGCCAGATTCGTAAACGGAGAGTTTGGCTTGCGTCGATTTCTTTGGCCCAACCAAGTGGGTCAGGGCGAGGTTCACTCCCGCAAAGCCGATAGCAAAAACGAGTAGAAAAAGTATGGGTAAGTAATCAGTCAACATTTTTTAATAATTTGTGCGGCATTTTCAGCCAAGAAATAAGGTCATTGAATGTCGGTTGTGAAATGTTTCATATACTCAAGCCAAAAAAGAATGGGCTCATTTTCAGCCCATTCTTTTTCAACGAAATATTATTTCACATTTTGAAAGCGGTGTCAAGTCTTTTTTCAGCAAAAAACAGATAATTTTTTGGTTAATCATCTAACACAATTAACGGGCGGTTATATCGTGCTCGAATGTGATTTATCGTAGATAGCACAAGTGGACGTTCAATAATTTTGCGTTCCACCCGTTGCTTACCGGGGAAATCGCAGAGGATTATGCCGACAAGCAGGCTCAAGATACCTTGTCCCGGCGTAAATAGCATGATGAATCCGCCAATCAAAAAGACTATACCGCACACATTTTTCAGGAGGCGCAGCAATAAACGTAAAATAGGGTTTCTTATACGGCTCCCCCGTTTTTTTCGAGCGAAATAGTCTGATGGCAGCGAAATGAGTAGTATCGAAACGCTGGCAAGACTGGCAATGATGGTAACTATAGATAAAATTAAGAACAGCATCCAGTAGGTTTTAATCTGAAGGGCTATAAATTCAATCACAGATAATTCTTCGTTTCTCCGTTGGATTTCTATTCGTTAGCCAACCAACGTTCACCGACGGGCAACCGCACCACCGTCAATTGTTAAGATATCGCCACTGATATAAGCTGCCTCATCGGAGGCGAGAAATAGCACCGCACCGATATAGTCCCATACAGTTGCGCGTCGATCCAGCGGGAGAGCATCGGTTGAAGCGGGAAGCAGATCTGGCAAGGAATTATCCTGTGGCAGATTCTGGGGTGAATTGATGCCTGTGGGTGCACCGCCGCCGGGAGCAATCGCATTTACGGTAATCCCGTAGGGACGTAATTCAAGAGCAAGGCTACGGGTCAGTCGGTTCAATGCCGCTTTGCTGACGCAGTAACTGAGGGCACCTTCATGCGATTCTTCCGCGTAAATTGACGAGTTGTTGATAATGCGTCCACGAATCCCCTTCTCACGCATCACCTTTGCTGCTGCTTGAGCGCACAGCAGGCAGCCCTTGACATTGACAGCCATGACGCGATCAAAATCTTCAGCGGTCACTTCAAATAACTTACCCCTGCCCAAAATGCCCGCATTATTGAACAGGATGTCTAAGCGCCCGAATGTTTCAACGGTGGTATCAACAGCCACTTGTACCTGTTCAGGAACCGTCACATCAAGCGATATGGCGATTGCTTTGCCGTTTTCGTTCTGAATTTCTGCGGCAACCGCATCCGCCATCCGCCCCCCTGCAACGACGACGGCTGCACCTTCGCGCGCAAATGCCAGACATGCTGCCCTGCCAATCCCAAGTGGACCTCCGCCGCCTGTTACAAAAGCAACCCGGTTTTCAAAATGCATCTTTCGCCTCCATTTTATGTCAACAGACCGCCGTTATGATACCACGCACGACGGCTAGCGTGCAATCAAAAATCGTGGTAATTCGTTGACCTTTTAACTACAGTGTGGTAGGATAAGAAAAAAGATTGAGGGGAGGAGATCTGCAGCGTTGAAAACATTCGCGGAAACACTCATCCAGATGTTAGACGATTTTGGTATTCGACATATTTTTGGCATCCCAAGCGGTCCTTGGACGCCATTTATGGAGGCGATGCGTCGGAGCAATGTGGAGTTCGTGCTGGTTAGCAATGAGGCGTCTGCGGGATTTATGGCTGATGTTTGCGCACGGCTGACAGGCAAACCGGGCGTCTGTTACGGTACTTTCGGTCCCGGTGCTACGAACCTGAGCACAGGAATTGCAAATGCGCTGCTGGATCGGTCGCCAGTGCTCGCCTTGACTTCGCAAGTCCCAACGTCAATGCGGAAGCGGATGACTCAGATGAAAATTGACCATCAGGCACTGTTTCAGCCAATCTCGAAATGGACTGTGGAACTTTCTGCGGATAACCTCTGCGAAACGGTGGTCAAAGCTGTCGATATTGCTTGTCAGGAGGTCCCGGGACCCGTCCATCTCGGCATCCCGGCGGAACTTGGAGAAATGTCTATCCCGGATTGTGAGCGTGTTATCAGTGATGCAATAGGTCTTCAACACCGAGCTGTTATGCCTACCGTTGAATCGATACGGCAGGTGGAGCAGCTAATGGGATCGGCGAGAAAGCCAATTGTCGCATTGGGTTTGAGTTTGACCCGTACTGATGCCCAAGGAATCGTGAACCAATTTGTGGAAAAGCAGGGCATCCCTGTCATTCTCACACCGATGGCGAAGGGAATAATTTCCGAAGAAAGTCCTTACTATGCCGGTGTGCTGTTCCACGCCCTTTCCGATCAGGTGGCGAAGACACATGGCGAGGCTGATTTAGTCATCGCCATTGGCTACGATGTTGTGGAATTCAATTACGAGGAGTGGTTGCCAAATGCCCCTATCGTCCATATTGATACCGTTGCTGCCGATATTGATTCCAGTTACGAGGTTTATGAGGTTATTGGGGATATCCGTCAAACGCTTGAGGCGATGCTGCGCTTCCCAAGGTTCGACTACGACTGGTGTGTTGAGGAACTTCAGGATCGCAAAAAGAAGTTGTTCGCCGACCTCTCACCCGATATGCCAAATTTTTCGCCACACCATGCCTTGAACATCTTGCGAGAGGTGCTACCTGACGACGGGATTATGACGTGTGATGTCGGAGCGCATACCCACCTCATCGGACAGCTCTGGAAGACCTATTGTTGGGGCAATCAGATTATGACAAACGGGGGATCATCGATGGGATTTGGGATTCCGGCGGCGATTGCTGCAAAGCTGTGCTGTCCAGATCGGCAGGTTGCCTGCGTGACGGGGGATGGCGGGTTTTTGATGATGGCAGGAGAGATGGTAACCGCCATCAATTTAGAGACTCCCGTTGTTTTTGTGGTGCTGACGGATCGGAATCTCCAGTTAATCAAAATTAAGCAGGAACGGAAAGGCTTCCCGCAATATGGCACGCGACTTTTCGGTGAGGCTTATGCTCCCGCCCATACCTATTTTGGTGTCCCTGTCCTTTTCGCAAAAGATGAAGAGACGTATCGATCTGCGTTGATTCGGGCATTTGGGATGAGCGCGCCTGTAATCGTCGAAGCGTTTGTCGATCCGGCGGAATACGATGATTTAATTCTCAAACCGCATCGTGTGGAAGAATAATGCGTAACGAGTAGTGCATAAGCTCTTTTCTTTACGTATTACGCATCACATATTACCTGATCTGTGTTAAGTATTAAAGATAAGCTTTTTCAAACATTCCCTATTTAGAAAGGGAGAGTTATGGTTTGGCTAGTCTTCGGTTTTGTTATGGTAGTGATGATTGGCGCGGGGGTACTCATTTCGAGGTTGGCTGAGATTGCTAAAGCGGATCGAGGCAAGAAGACGTGGATCTGGGGGATTATCATACTCATTGCGCTTATTGCGGCACCGCTCCTTTTGTTGGGCATCATCGCCAAGTTCGCGCAATATGCATCGGTGGGAAGTGTTTTTGAGGGTTTTGGCAATCGTTAGAGATTCACAGGCTTACTGATGCTTGATTCAGAAGTTCGCTCATTCGCCTATCTGTCGGATTACTTCTTCGTAAATCTTCCTGAGTGGAATCCCGTGTTGCTCGGCAAACCGTTTACAATCTTCGTATTCGGGGACTGTTTTAATTAACTGGTTGTCCAAATACCCGCATTTCGCACGAACAGTTCCCCATCGCGTTTGGATATCGACAAAATCACGGGTGAGTTTTAATCGGTCAACAGTGTAGCATCTGATGCCAAACGTGGTTGTTTCTACGAGAAGCATTTCGCTCAGTGCATCACGGAGCGTCGGTGTAGAAAGGACACTCAGTTTTGTTGCCGGGCGACCTTTCTTCATGAAGATCGGCGTCATGAAGACATCAAGAGCCCCTCGCTCAAAGAGCTGCTCCATCAGGTAGCCCGTGATCTCTGGCGACATATCGTCGAGGTTGGTTTCAATCACGCAGACCTGATCATGCTCGATACTTTTTTTTTACCGATACATAGCCGCAAGAGGTTCGGCTGCTCTTCGAGGTTGCGTGTCCCGGCACCGTAGCCAATTCGGTTGATGGTCATTTCCGGCATTGTGCCGAATCCATCGGCAAGCGTCGTGATAATCGCTGCGCCGGTGGGTGTTACCAGCTCTTTTCGGATTTCGGTCTGTCGGATGGGCACACCACACAGCAGCTCCATCGTTCCCGGTGCAGGGACAGGCATGAGTCCGTGGGCGCACCGGACGAAGCCGCCTCCGAGCGATAGCGGAGAGGCGTAGATCTCATCGACCTCTAGAAGGTGTAGGCCAACGACGGCTCCAACAATGTCCACAATCGCATCGATACCACTCACTTCGTGCAGGTGCACCTGATCTTTGGCGGTGTTGTGGACTTTCGCTTCCGCCGCTGCTAGTCGATCAAAGATCCGCTTTGCCCGATCAATGATCACTACCTCAAGGTCGCTGTTGTCTAGGATTGCGAAAATATCAGAGAGATGGCGGCTTGGACCGTGCGTATGCGAGTGATTATGATGTGCGTGGTCGTGACCATGGTCGTGGGTGTGATGGTGATGTGTTGCTGCGTCTAATTCCAACGGGGAATCGTTGTGTTCGTGTGAATCCTCGATCAGATCCCCTGTTTCCACAACTACGTGTGTGCCGCTGATGCTATGTTTCGTGGCTTTCTCGAATCGCAAAGTAAATTCGTCCAACTTCAACTTTGCCAACTCTGTGCTCAATGCTTCTGGATCAACACCTGCATCGATCAAGGCACCGAGCACCATATCTCCACTAATACCTGAGAAACAATCGAAATATGCAATCTTCAATTTAATTTCCTTTTCGTTGGCAAACTTGAATGAGGGCTTTGTCCAGTCCGCATCAACAGCTCCAGCACATCTTCTCGCGTGAACGTTGGTGTTAGTACCCTAGCAACTCAATCCCTTCCTGATACGTTTGAGCCGATGTTTGCAACGCTTGGAGTTCATCGTCGGTCAATGCGACCTCGATAATCTGTTCTACGCCATCTGCTCCCAGTTTAATCGGGACACCGATATATAAGTCATCGATACCGAACTGTCCGGTCAGATGTGCTGCGCAGGGGATGAGTCGTTTTTTATCACGGATGATTGCATCCGCCATCTGAGCAAGCGAGGCACCTGCTGCGTAATAGCCACTCGTCTTCAGGAGATCGACCACTTCTGCACCGCCATCTCGTGTGCGTTGTGCCATCTCCTCAATTCGCTCTGCAGATATAAGTTGCGTAATTGGGATTCCGCTGACCGTTGTGTAACGTGGTAGGGGCACCATCGTATCTCCATGTCCTCCCATCACGAGGGCACTGATGTCTTCAACAGACACACCTAGTTCGAGGGAGATAAAATAGCGAAAACGTGCTGAATCGAGTACACCCGCCTGTCCAACCACTCGATTGGACGGGAATCCGGAAACCTTCCACCCATGATAGGTCATGATGTCCAACGGATTGGTCAGCATTACAATAATGCAGTCCGGTGAGTGCTTTACGACATTCTCCGTGACACTACCAACGATGTTCGCGTTTGTTTGCAACAGGTCTTCGCGAGTCATTCCCGGCTTACGGGGCGATCCAGAGGTGATAATCACTACATCAGAGCCCGCTGTCTCTTCGTAACCTACTGAGCCTGTGACGCTTGCATCGAATATTTCAACGGGCGATGCCTGTGCTATATCCAAGCTTTTTCCTTGTGGGATGCCATCAATAATGTCTACCATCACGACATCGCCAAGCTGCTTTTGTGCAATGAACAGAGCGGCAGTCGCGCCAACATTTCCAGCACCAATTACACTAATTTTTTTTCGAGCCATTCGTTTTTCCTATGATAGATTACAGATGAAACACTTTGGCAGGTAAGTTACTACTGACTACCAAAGTGTTCTCTAAAAAATAATACGTAATGCGTAAAAAAACTGTCTACAAAATGACGGCAGTTGTGTGGATAATTCCTTACGTATTACTCGTTATGCATTATCCTAATTATGATTCTGCGTTCACGTATTCTTCCCACCGCGTCTCAACGCTGGTATCTTCAACTGTCTCCATGACGTAGTCCCCGAATATCTCGCTGGTCGCACCTGTGCTGCGTCCGGTCATAACGACCTTGCGCTCGTACTGTCCGCAAATGTCGAGGGCTTTGTGCAGTTTTTGACCGAGTTCGTCGAATCCGATATGCTCAAGCATCATGGCACCTGCCCGGATGAGAGAGCTTGGGTCAGCATACTGCGCTCTCCCTTCTTGCACCATCCGCGGTGCACTCCCATGAATTGCCTCGAACATGGCATACTGTTTGCCAATGTTCGCGCTACCGGCGGTTCCAACGCCGCCCTGAATCTGCGCGGCTTCGTCAGTCAAGATATCACCGTAGAGGTTGGGGAGCACAAGTACTTGAAAATCCTGTTGACGCGCTGGATTTATCAGTGCCGCGGTCATAATGTCGATGTACCAGCTATCCCATTCAATATCGGGATACCGTTTCGCAATCTGGCGGGCAAAGTCGAGAAACTTGCCGTCGGTCGTTTTGACGATATTTGCCTTTGTAACGGC
>JAKZSX010000179.1:0-4236 GCA_047517405.1 Candidatus Poribacteria bacterium
CCGCGTGTGACCCATGAAGCGATTCGTTGGCTCGACGCTATGGTGAATCAGCAGGGCAGAAAAGATGGGCTCTTCCTCTGGGTGGATTACTTCGATCCACACGAACCGTGGGATCCGCCCGAACCGTTCTGGTCTATGTACAAAGCCGCCGGCTACTCTGGACAAGACATCATCGATCCGGTGGCAAGCACCTGTACGAATATCGGCAGCCCCTTGACCACGGAACCGAATGCCCAGAGCGAACACGACTACCTTACGCCTGATGAAATCCTCCGCGTCCGCTCACTCTACGCAGGGGAAGTCACGTTTGTTGACAAGTGGGTAGGGGTGTTGGTGGATCATGTACGAGATTTGGGATTGCTCGAAAATACACTGATCGTCTGGCTAAGCGATCACGGCGAACCGTTTGGGGAACACGGAATTATCCGTAAGGCGAGACCGTGGAACTATGAGGAATTGGTGCGGATTCCGATGGTGTTTCGTCTGCCCGACGCCATCGAATCCCCCAATAATGGTGTGATTGACGCACTTGTTCAGCCGACAGATCTGTTTCCCACTATCTTAGACGTTCTTGGCATCGGCGAAAACCTGACCCTGTCTCGCACAGGACCGCGTCCGACTGAGGAGCTCTTCCCGCAGGACATGCAGCTGGGGTCGGAGACGGTTACCTTGCACGGCCATAGCTTGGTGCCATTGATTCGTGGTGAGACAGACCGTGTTCGCGACTATGCCTACACAGGCCACTATAATCGCTCGTGGTCGATTCAGGATACGGCGTGGCGGCTGCAAGTCCCGCTGGAAGACAACGCACCCATCGAACTGTACGATCGGACTTCAGATCCGTATGACCAGCACAATGTGGTAGCAGATTATGGGGATATTGCGGACGATTTGGAGCTGCAATTACGTCGTTGGGTGGCGCGTCTGTGATTCAACCATATATGGTTCCGTTCGTATGATAATAAGTATCTTTCGTCTACTACTCGGGATGTGTCATTTTACCCTGAGCCCCATAGGTCGGGCTTCCTAGCCCGACTGCACCAATGAACGAATGGTTTTCACGTTTCATGTATCACGTTTCACGCTCTTAGTGTTTTGCACTTTCTTTTCACATGAGCTCTGCTTCAATGTCCGTCCCTGCAAAGTGCTGGACAAGAGAATCCCGACTTTAAGAATTGACTTCCTTATGGAGGTGTGATAGCATACCTCTTCGATTCAGTCGATTGCTGCTTTATGTGGGATAAACGAACGGGATCCAGAACAGAAGGAGTTTTTTAATGCTTGTTGACATTCACACGAACCTCGGCTGGTATCCCGATCACTATTCCGACGAATTTGTCGAATTCGCGCTTGCCGCCAAGAAAGCGAAGATGCGGATTACGCCGGACGTTTACTTTGCCGGTGAAGAGGAGGAGGAAAAGAATGCCTTCGATTCTACGCCCGAAACCCTACTTGAAGCAACCAAGAACTGCGATAAGGTTGTTGTGTTCGGGCTGAAAGCTCCCTTCTGCGGCATCAATATTCCGCAGGAAATGGTCGCGGACTTTGTCAACCAGCACTCAGGCCGCTTTATCGGCTGGTGTTCGGTCGATCCAAACGATGAGGATTGTGTGGATCAACTTGTCTACAACGTTGAGGAACTTGGACTTCGCGGACTGAAAGTCGCACCTATCTACCAGAACTTCGACCCACAGGATACGAAACATCTGCCGCTTTTCAAAAAAGCTGAAGCGTTGGATATCCCAGTAATCTGGCATCAGGGCACCTCCTTTGTTCGCCCTGGACCGTTGAAATACTCCAACCCGATTATGTTGGAGGACATCGCAGTCGCCTGCCCGAATCTTCGCATGATTATTGCGCACATGGGGCATCCGTGGGAAACCGATTGCGTGGTCCTGATTCGCAAGCACCCGAACCTATACGCCGACATTTCCGCACTTCACTATCGTCCATTGCGGCACTATTACGCGTTCATGGCAGCGCTTGAGTACGGGGTAGAGCACAAGCTGATTTTCGGTTCCGATTTTCCCTCCGCCACCCCGGAGCAGGTGATCGCCGGGCAGCATAAGGTAAACGATATTGTCGAGGGAACCAAGTTCCCGAGATTTCCTGAAGAAGCAATCCACGACATTATCTATGAGAATTGGAAACAGTTTATCCAACTCGATTGATTTCGGACGGGACATAATTTGGCTGTGGGTTTTGTCGCAGTGCTGCTGATTTACACACCACGTATTTAGTACAGCCACGCTCCTACGCAAACAGAGGCTTCCCATGAGAATTACACAGATTGAACCGATCCCCGTCCGGGTCCCCCTGAAGGCAGGATTGACAACGAAGACCGCCCACGGCGAACATATCGACTCGCCCTACGTCATCGTTCGCATCCATACCGATACAGGCTTAATCGGTTTAGGTGAAGCAACAGTCGCACCTCGCTGGAGCGGTGAAACCAGTCGAGGTTGTGTCGCTGCTATCGAAGAACTAATCGCCCCTGCGCTGGTCGGCGCTGACCCCACCCAGATCAATTCCCTACGATCCACCATGGACAGAGAGATTAAGCTCAACCCGTTCACAAAGGCGGCAGTAGAGATGGCGCTGTGGGATTTGGCTGGAAAAGCCGCAGGGGTTCCCGTTTATCAACTGCTCGGTGGAAAAGTCCGCGACGAAATCCCGATTAAGATGGTTGTCGGCGCGTTCGATGTTCCCCAAGCGGTCAGTCTGGCAGAGCGATTTCTCGATTGGGGGGTGCGCTGCCTAAAAGTCAAAGTTGGACTCGATCCGGCGACAGATCTGCAGCGTGTTAAAGCTGTGCGGGAGGTCGCTGGTCCAACGATTCCGATCGGTATTGATGTCAATTGTGGTTGGAGCCTAGATACCGCCCGTCGTATGCTTCCCCAACTTGAACCTTACGACATACTTTTCGCTGAACAACCCATCTCTCCCGACGATCCAGGATCGCTCGCACAACTCAGGGAAGCGACGCATATTCCAATCATGGCGGATGAAAGCCTCTTTACCCTTGCAGATGCGTGGCTGCTAGCCAATGCACGTGCCGCTGATATTTTCAGCGTGTATCCCGGTAAGCACGGTGGAGTGAGTGCCACCCTCGAAATTGTACATGTTGCAAAAGCTGCCGGCGCAGTGGGTAGTATCGGGAGCAACCTAGAATTGGGGATTGGGAGTGCTGCGATGCTGCATGTCGCAGCTGCGATGCCCACCATTGACAGCGAAACTTATCCGGCAGACCTCATTGGACCGCTTTATCATGAAGCGGATCTGCTGCGGACTCCACTCACGCTTGGACCCGAAGTCGCTCGCCTCCCCGACGGTCCTGGGTTAGGTGTCGAGTTGGATGAAGAGCAGTTAGTGCATTGGAAGGATAAGCGCGCATGATGTAACACTTATCAGAGCATACATAAATGACCAAGCGAAAGGGAGAACCGTGAAAATTACCCAAATTGAGCAGATTGCTGTGGCAGTCCCTTATCTAGAGCGTGTAAGGGAACACCTTCGGAAAGGTTGGAATTTTGCCAACCGCGCAACAGATGATCAACTTCAAGCAAACAGAAGTGAGTTTGAAAGACAGTGGCGTGAATCGTCGCCGCCCACTGTGGAAACCTCGATCTATCGTGTGCACACCGACGAGGGACGCGTGGGGATTGGCGAAGGTGCAGGTATCCCCGAAGAGAAACTCCAGACGTATCTGGGGCGAAGCCCTTTTGAGTTCATCATGGATGATACCGTGGGACCGCTTCAGATCGCTTTTTATGACCTGATGGGTCAGGCAGTCGGGCTGCCCATGGCACGGATGTTCGGTCCATGTCAAGAGAGTGCTCCAATCGCATATTGGTCGCAGTGTTTCCCACCGGAGGTGTTGCAGGAAGAGGTAAAGATTGCGCTAGAGGGTGGTTTTCGGGTGCATAAATTCAAACGCCGCGCCCACACCGATGTGGTGGAACAGGTGCAAGCCATTGCGGAGGTAGCACCTGAGGATTATGAACTCACGATTGACGCTAACACCACCTTTGGAACGGTGGAACGCACCCTTGCCTTTGGACGGCGGTTGAAAGACTATCCCCACGTCAAGTGCTTGGAATCGCCAATCGTTCAGGCGGACGTTGAAGGGTATCTGCGGATCAAGAAAGAACTTGGTCTCCCACTGGCAATCCACTTTGGTTCGCCATCACCAACGATTTCACTCCCTTCGCCTGCCTATGACTATTACGTGGTGGG
>JAKZSX010000180.1:0-19968 GCA_047517405.1 Candidatus Poribacteria bacterium
ATTCGTCCCATTCTGATAGACCGGGACGGAACGCAGGCTGGACGCTGGAAAGAGACCATCCGAACCTTGCATGCGTTGCCAGATCTGTTAAGCGTCAAACGCGATTTAATGTGAATCGCCCTTCCCTCTGCGCCTCGTTTATCACACAGCATAAGCGACGGAACCATCTTTCCGTAACAGGGTCTGACCGGTGTTCATCGGTTGATAGGGGTTCTGCTCTATCAGACTATCGTCCAATTCCACGCCGAGCCCCGGTGCTTCGGGAATTGGAATATAACCGCCCTCCCGCTGATAGCAGGTTTTGTAAACTGCGTTGTTAGGTGATTCGTCGCCCTTGGTGTACTCTTGGGTGATGAAGTTTGGGATGCTCGTGTCGAGGTGTAGCGAGGCGGTCGTGACCAACGGTCCCAAGAAATTGTGGGTGACAACCGCACTGTGGTACGATTCGGCGATTGCAGCGATTTTTTTGCATTGGGTTAATCCCCCTGCCAATGCCACATCCGGTCGGACATATTGAGGGCCCCCGGCGGCGAGCAATTCACGGAACTCCCAAATGGTGGTCAGGCGTTCACCATTCCCCAAGGGGACAGTCATCCGCTTGGTGAGTTCTGCTTGCGACACGATGCTGTCAATCTGGATCGGGTCTTCAAGGAAGTAAAGATTAAACGGTGTCAACGCTTCCGCCAAGACGATTCCGTTCATCGGCGTGAGCTTGCGGTGGACCTCAACGATGAGGTCAAGGTCGGGACCACCTCCCTCCCGCGCCGCTGCAACCAGATCGCGGGCGGTCTTGACCAAGCGATCCAATCCCATGTCCTGATAGCCACCGACTACCGGGTCGAACTTCAGCGCGGTGAATCCTTCCTCCACCGCATCTTTCGCAGTCTGAAACATCGTTTCTGGAGTCGACCCGCCAGCCATAAGATGCAGACGGATTTTGTCACGACAATTTCCACCCAATAACTCCCAGACCGGCACACCAAAATGCTTTCCCTTGATGTCCCACAATGCAATATCTACCGCACTAATCGCACCACAGAGCACGGTGCCGCGAAACGGACCCATACGATAGAGATATTGCCAGTGGTGTTCGATGCGTAGGGGGTTCTGACCGATTAGGTATTTTTCAAAGGTTGCCACGATTCTGTCGACCGCTTCAGGATAGCCCCAACAGGCGGTTTGACCGATGCCACTGATACCGTTGTCGGTGTGGATGCGAACCACGTAGCCGCCACCGATAAAGAAAGATTCGATCTTGTCAATTTTCATGCTGCGCTCCTTGATGAGTTGGTTTGAGCAAATAGAGATGTATCTTAATTATGTCAGTATATCAAAGATTGTAGAGCCCGTCAATCGAATTTCAAGGATTGACAAGAGCAATTGTGATATCAAGTATTTACCCATTTTTCATACGAATCACCTCACGGAATTTCTACCGCATCGTCTAGTCAGGGCGATAGGTTTAATCAACTTTATCTCTAAAATTCCGTCAAAGTGTTTACAACGGATGAAATCAGTACGAAATGGATTAAAGTCCCATGTATTCATTCATCCTCTAGCCGTCTAACCTCCCGCCCTATCGCTTGCCTGCGTTTTCTGCATGATGTGTAACTAAAGCGGCTACGCCGGCGTTAAGCAGAGTGACGATATGGAAGGCATCGGGATTTTCACGCGATACTTCGTATCACCTCAACGGGCGACAACTCCTCGGCGGCAAACAGATTTACTACGGGAGATCGGTGGATGATCGAAGTTGAAAATCTCACAAAAAATTACGGACCGTTTCAGGCACTGAAAGGGATTTCCTTTCGTATTGACAAAGGCGAGGTCATCGGTTTTTTGGGGCCAAATGGTGCTGGCAAAACCACCACCATGCGGATTTTGACCTGCTTTATGCCCGCTAGCAGCGGCAATGCGACGGTCGCAGGATATGATGTTTTCAAGGAATCCTTGGAAGTTCGTAGGCACATCGGGTATCTGCCCGAAAGTGTGCCGCTCTATCCAGAAATGACTGTCACCGGTTACCTCGAATTTGTGTCGAAGATTAAAGGAGTGCCGCGAAGCAAACGGACCGAACGATTGGAGACAGCCATTGAATCCTGTAGTTTGACCGAGCGGCGGGGGCAGATTATCGGGCAGTTGTCCAAAGGCTATCGCCAGCGAGTCGGCCTAGCACAGGCACTGATTCACGATCCAGATGTCATTGTCCTCGATGAACCCACCGCAGGACTCGATCCACGGCAGATTATTGAAATCCGTGAACTGATTAAGGCACTCGGTAAGGAACACACAATCATTCTTAGTACACACATCCTCCCTGAAGCGAGCATGACCTGTGAGCGGTTGATCGTAATCAATGACGGCAAAATCGCCGGCGGTGTAAGGCTCTCGGAGGGGCGTGCTGTTTCTATTGACGCGGGCGATCGGGGTCAAACAGAGTTGGAGGATACCAAAACTCTTTATCTGGAGGTATCGGGTCCAGAAGCAGAGGTCAAAACCGTCCTCGAAAGTCTCCCCGGTGTCAACCGTGTCGAAAACCGAGGCTTGAACGATAGTGCTAATCCAAGGTTTCACATCAACTATGAACTAAATACAGATATTCGTGCAGCGGTTTCGTCAGGCATCATTCAACACGGTTGGAACTTGTTGGAAATGCGTTCCATCGAAATGACGCTCGAGGAGCTCTTCTTACAGTTGACGACAGGCGTAGAAGGTGAAACACAGGCGGATGATGAAGCAGGTTTAGAGGTGTGAAATCTGTAAATCGGCAAAAATCGAGCAAATTCGCTAAATTTGAACCCCCCATCCAGTGATTCATTTGGATATTTTTAACGCTCTTCAATAAAATACCTTGACGTTTGGCTACTTATTAATGTATAATCTCGTAAGCAAATAGGAATAATTCCCGCCAACATTTGTCTGTTGAGCATATTTCGTATTATCTTGAATGCCTTCAAACCCTGATTTGACACCTCTTCTATGTTACCCCGTTTGGGAATACCTTATAATTCATGATTTAACCAACCGCTATTCTGCGTATCCTTCATCTTTAATCTTAATTTGATCCAACTTCCTTTTCGATAATTTCCTCCCGCTATGCTGCCAACGATCGCAAATTAGCAACTGGTGAGTAGCTGCACATCTCCTCTCTATGATGCTGTTACTTACTCGTTACATGATCGTTTGGAGTATATCATCTTGTCCCAAAGTGTAGTGTCAACCGTAGATTACCTGCTACAAAAAGCTTTGTGCTAATTTTGGGGTTGACCTAGAACATATGAGTCTTAAACAATCTGCAGACGATTAGGATCACGCAATGAGGAGCAACAAAACTATGGAGAATGTGGACATTGTCAAACTCCAAGAGATGACAATCTCCGAATTGAATGGTATGGCTCGGAAGCTGGGGCTTACAGGATATAGTAGCCTCCGCAAGCAAGAGCTTATTGCCACAATTCTTGAAGCCAAAGCAGAAAGCAGCGGCATGTTATTCGGAGAAGGTATTCTTGAAATTTTGCCGGAAAAATACGGTTTCCTGCGGTCATCGAGCTATAACTATTTGCAAAGTACAGATGATATTTATGTCTCTCCCTCGCAAATACGAAAATTTGAACTCCGCACAGGTCACGAAGTTCAGGGACAAATCCGTCCTCCTAAAAAGGGTGGCGATAAAGATGAATTTTACTTTGCATTGTTGAAAATCGAAAAAGTCAATGGCGAATCCCCAGCGGCTGCAAAGGATAAAATCCTTTTCGATAACATGACGCCTGTCTACCCTTATGAACAACTCGGACTTGAACATAATCCGAAGGAGTGTTCAACACGCATTGTAGATTTAATGTCTCCGATCGGTAAGGGTCAGCGTGGACTAATTGTAGCTCCACCCTATAGTGGCAAAACTACAATCTTAAAAAATATCGCCCACGGTATTGAGGAGAATCATCCGGACGTCATGCTCATTTTCCTGTTGATTGATGAGCGTCCAGAAGAAGTAACAGATGTTTCTCGGTCCATAAAAGGGGAGGTTATCAGCTCTACCTTTGATGAACATCCGGAACGGCATGTGCAGGTTGCGGATATGGTCATTGAAAAAGCCAAACGGTGGGTCGAATATGGCAAAGATGTCGTGATTATGCTCGATAGCATGACACGCCTCGTGCGAGCCTGTAACGTTGTGGCACCGCACAGTGGTAAGACATTGTCGGGCGGTATCGACGCACTTGCGTTTTTAAAGCCGCGTCAATTTATTGGAGCGGCGCGTAAGTTTGAGGAAGGTGGCAGCTTAACAATTATAGCCACTGTTCTAGTTGATACGGAAAGTCGAGGCGATGAGCATATCTATGAGGAGTTGAAAGGTACTGCAAACATGGAGATCCATCTAGAACGTTCTTTACTAGAACAGCGTATCTTCCCCTCCATTGACATCGGTAAATCGAAGACCAGACGCGAGGAACTGCTGATGAAGCCGGAGATACTTAGCAAAGCGTGGATCCTGCGAAAACTCATGGGACAGATGAACACCGCTGAATCAATGGAACTCCTTATCGAACATTTGGGAAAAACACAGACAAATGAGGAGTTCATCGAAATGATGATAAATAATACCAAAACCAATAGTCCCGCGCGCGGTGGACGGTATCAGTGGGAGTCCACCGCTAAATAAACTATCATGAGTTTATTATGTAACTAATAACTTACAAGTGCAAAGATTTAGCTCTCAGGGTTCTTCCAAAACGGAGGAAGCCATCGTTTATCAACCCGAGGGACTGAATCATCTTAGACTTCCCAATTTTCTGAGAAAATTCTTACATCGTAAGGAGGTAAGTATCCTCATGAAATCAGATATCCATCCAGAGACCATGGAGAGTGTCATCAATTGTGTGTGTGGTGCAACATATACAACCTATTCTACTAAACCGCAAATCCGCGTAGAAATTTGTTCAAAGTGCCACCCGTTTTACTCAGGACAGCAGACAATTGTTGATACAGCGGGGCGTGTGGAAAGCTTCCGCCGTAGGTATGGTCTTACCGATGACAATTAAATGTGGTTTGGTTGCACATGCCAGCAGCCAAACCCTGCGGCTTTTAAGCGTTGGATAGTGGTGCTACTGTATGCTTGTCGGCTATGAAACGTGGGAGGGCGGGAGTCAATCGGCTTTCTGAAGTTCTGAGAACACTCCACGGTGCATAGGAGACGGAGGAGGAAATAACGCATGGGATTTCAAGTATCTGATAAGCATATTGAAGAATACCATATGCTAGGTTACACAGTTTTCCGAAAGATTCTTCCACCGTTATTGATCCGAGATCTGCGCCAAGTTAGCGACAAGGCGAAAGCAATTGCCCGTGAGCAAAGTGGTCCCCAAGTGCAGAGAATCCAGCCTGTTGCAAACTACGACCTTGATCAGCAGCCCTTCATCGACTACGCTAACCTACCGGCACTCGTTGACGCCATCGCCAAGGTACTGACGCTACGTCATCGCCATGGGAATCGAGACCACTTTGGCATCCTTTTTGAGCCTGCGGAGATGCCATATTGTACGCCATGGCATCGCGATTGGCGCGATAACGCCGTAGGCTTACCGCTCTCGATGTGGGATGAAGTGTTCAACGATCTCAACCTTTTCAATCAAATTAACTGTGCCTTATATGAAGACAGCTCGACATGGTTCGTTCCGGGTAGCCATCTGAGGCGCGACCTGCCCGCAGAGATTGAACACTTCCCAGATCGACCGATACCGAGCGTAGATCTTGAGGGCGAATCCGCCGAAGCGCGGGAATCTCTCTGCCTCGAATACTGTCGCAGTATGCCCGGAACGGTGCAGTTACATCTAGAAGCGGGAGACTTCGCTCTCTACCGAAATACACTCTGGCATCTCGGCAATTACGTCCCCTATCGCAAACGGGCAACGTTACACGATAGCACCTGGACACCTGAGTTTGAAACGTGGTACAAAAAAGCGCGAACCGAATCGAGCAAGCGGCGTGAAGCCGGCTTCGGTATGGAGAACCCAAATCTCAACGTTATCGATAGAGCGGCATCAACACTGACTTAATACTAAGATGGTACTCAATTATGTTTGAGAAGTTAAAAGAGATAGAAGCGAGATATTTAGAAATTGAAAAAAACTTAGCGGATCCCGCGCAAATTGCCGATCAACAAAATTTGCAAAATCTCGCAAAGTCGCACGCGGAACTCGCGCCGATTGTTTCAAAATATACAGCATATCAAAAAACAGCGAAAGAGATTGAAGAGACCACAGCTCTGCTTGAACAGGAGACCGACGCTGAGTTTATTGCTTTTGCTAAGCAAGAACTTGATGCGCTTACCGAGCAGAAAGACGACTTAGAAGCGCAACTGAAAATCTTGCTAATCCCGAAGGATGCGAACGATGAGAAGAATGTGATTGTGGAGATCCGAGCAGGAACGGGGGGTGAAGAAGCAAGTTTATTTGCCGGAGAGCTTTTCCGGATGTATTCAAGATACGCTGATCAGAAGGGCTGGAAAATAGAACTGCTTAATTCCAATGCAACCGGCTTGAAAGGCTTCAAAGAGATTAGTTTTTCAATCAACGGGAACCGGACATATAGCCGACTAAAGTTTGAAGGCGGTACACACCGTGTGCAGCGCGTCCCCACAACGGAAGCTAGCGGTCGCATCCACACATCGGCAGTAACTGTCGCCGTATTACCGGAGGCGGCGGAGGTTGATCTCAAAATTGACGCAGAAGACCTGCGGATTGAAGCTTTCCGTTCATCAGGACCAGGCGGTCAGAGTGTCAACACCACCGATTCAGCTATCCGAATCACATACATCCCCACAGGGCTCACCGTATCCTGCCAAGATGAAAAATCTCAACATAAAAATAGAGCCAAGGCGATGAAGATTCTGCGCTCCCGTCTGCTTGAACAGAGGCAAGCTGAACAGGATGCCGAACGCGCTCAAACGCGGAGATCCATGATTGGCAGTGGCGATCGAAGTGAAAAAATTCGCACCTATAACTTCCCTCAAAGTCGCGTGACAGACCATCGTATCGGTTTGAGTGTTTATCAATTGGATGCAGTCTTAGATGGAGAGATTGACGCTTTCATCGATGCCTTGATAGATGCAGACCAAGCGGAGCAGTTAAAGAACCTATCGTCGTGAAAACCTGGCGCGTGATTGATCTTATCGAATGGACGACGGAATACTTTGAACGTCATGAAGTCCCTACCCCGCGGTTAGACGCGGAATTGTTGCTTGGACACCTCCTGCAAAAGAGCCGTTTGCAACTCTACCTCTCCTTCGAGATGCCCGTTTTCCCAGAGGCACTCTCGAAATTTCGGGAGTTAATCAAAAAGCGGATTGCCCATACCCCTGTGAGCTACCTCACAAACCACAAGGAATTTATGGCACTGGACTTCTATGTAGACCCTCGTGTGCTAATTCCCCGACCTGAGACGGAGATTCTGGTTGAGGCGGTCCTACAACATCAGAAGGAACCATGCCGGTTCGTTGACATCGGGACAGGCTGTGGTGCCATCGCAATTAGTTTTGGTCGTCACCGTCCCGATTGGGAGTTGATCGCCACAGATTTCTCAACGGAAGCCCTAGAAGTTGCCCAACAAAATGCGCTCACTCACAACTGTGCAGATCGGCTCACATTCCTACAAGGCGATCTATTTGAACCCCTGCAACAACTACCCAACCCCTGTTTTGACTGGATTGCGTCCAACCCGCCTTACGTGAGCCTAGACGATGCCTCAACCCTCCCGCCAGATGTTCGGAAGTACGAGCCGGAAATCGCGCTCTTTGCTGGAGTTGATGGTCTTGAGATCATTCGGCGTATTGTAACGGAGGCACCCCAGTTTTTGAATCCGCAAGGGAAACTCATCTTGGAAATCGGTCACAACCAGAGCCACACTGTTCAGGATCTAATTAGCGCGCAACCAGCCTATAAGCGTTGCGAAGTCATCAAGGATTATGCTGGTATTGAGCGTGTTGTTCTCGCGAGTATTTAGTTGTGAGTAACCGTTCACGTTACCTCTCCCTCTACCCCCATGAGATGTAGGAAAATAGTTGCCTAACAGAAACACAACCCCATGTCGACCCAGCAACACTCCGTTATTACCAGTATCAATAACCAGCGAGTCGCCACTGCCCGCAAACTTCAAACGCGCAAATACCGCCAGCGACAGGGACGCTTTCTAGTCGAAGGCTTTGAAATCTTGCATTTAGCACTAGATGCAGGGGTACAGCCAATCGAAGTCTTCTACTGTGAGGAACAATGCCGTGAAAAGCCTATCCAGCAGCTTCTCGACCGCTTGAGAAAAGCCGGCGCAGCACTTGTTCCAGTATCAACTCAAGTGTTACATACGCTATCGGCTGCCGCTGGCAACGTATACGCCTCCCCTCATAAAGCACCACCCAATGTCATACAGACGCATATTGTGGCAACTTTTGCCCGATTCGAGGTGTCATTTCAGGACATTGCCCTGACGGATGATGAACTAGTCCTCGTTCTTGATAGGACACAGACGCCAAGCAATCTAGGGATGATTCTCCGTACCGCAGATGCCGTTGGAGCTGCAGCGGTCTTTCTCATCCCACCCTGCGTGGACATCTTCCACCCGAAATCTGTAAGAGGGAGTCACGGCTCGCTGTTCAGTGTCCCCCTTGTCCAGACAGCGGACATTCCAGGGCTTTTCACATGGTTGCGTGAAAAAGGGTTCAGAACGATCGGGGCGGATCCGCATCTTGGAAAACTCTGGAATCAGGAAAACTGGAAGGGACGGGTCGCCATAGTTTTGGGTCACGATGTGCGGGGCATATCCGATGCGGTGCGTGCACAAACCGAAGGGTGGGCGCGGCTGCCGATGACAGGTAAGGTGGAATCGCTCAATGTGGCAGTGGCAGGAACTGTATTGATATATGAGTGGTTTCGGGTGAATCAACTTAAATCGTAAAACCGTGCGAAGAATCTGCGCCTCCGCACGGTTCATCGGTGCCGAACCCATTTTAGGCGTGATGGTGTCCGTTTTGATAGTGGGAACGGAGTAAATCGATACCGAAATCATCTTCGATATGTCGCCAAACGGTGTGAATATGATTCGCATCATTTTGCGTGTTGTCATATTCTACGAAGAAGAGGGGACCGTGAAGACGATAGTAATGCGGATGTCCACGATTCGCCGGTCCTGCCCACGCGAAGTGGATATCATTTATACCCGCCCCACGCAGTTTCTGTCCCTCAATTTCCGCTAACTGATCAGGAAGCCGATCGATGTACGTGTCGATAAGCTGCGCTAGCACCTCACGTTGTGCTGTTGTCATCGATTCAACTGCTAGCCCCTCGGCAGTGCCAAGCTCAACTTTTGGAACATCTCGCGTCAGGATGTCTGCAGGCGCCGTTTCGTTGATAACCGTCTTGCTTTTCTGATCCGAATTGAGGGATCCCAAAAGCTGTCTGGCGAGATCTTCTTCCGCCGACAAAATCCGCAGTCCTTTGTCGGGTCCGTGCCGAACCTCTGCGGGATTGGAGCCAAAGAAGAACGGATTCGGCGTAATCAGCTCCCGGTTCACAACGGTAAAATGCAATGAGACGTGGTGCCCTTCCGCCCGCCAGCCCCAAGGACTGTGGTTCGTCGGATCCCCAAACACACTGAAAGCGTAAAGCTCGGGATCCCGGGCGAGCCGTGCCACTCCCTCCATCCGTTCCTGTTCACCGAGCGTAGCCTCCAAATCAATAATTGATGTTGCCTTTTGATAGCCTGTTGGGCTTAGCCCCGTGGCAAGCAAATTGAAAGCCGCATCCCGTTGTTTCTGATTCATCTCTTGGAGATATACCCCTTTGCGATCGAACATCTCGCGCGGGATGTAGTGCCAACGCTGACGTTCACCGTCCTCAAACGCGAATTCCGCCTGCCGCCGCAGATCCGGCGTCAAGGCTTCTAAAAAATTCGCACAAGCAATCGTCATCCGCTCAGCCGTCTCAGATGCAGGAATTACTGTAGATGTAGGTGCAGCGTTATGCGTATGTGCTGTCATATTGACACCTCCTTTTGAAGAGTTAAAGGTTCTTATCGGTTCTCACGCAACCTTGCGCAGGCGTCGCCTCGCACGTTCTCGCGCAATTCGCACATCGAAATCAATCTCTGAGCGGTTGGACATGCCGAGATTGATGCCGTGTGCGATCTCCAGCTCAAATCCCCAGCGAATCCAATCTTCAAGTTCTGATTCAGGGAGGTTTCCCGCTGCGATAACCTTCATGATACTCAACCCTTTGCCGAGGTTATAAGCCCGCTGGAGATACTCAAGATGCCGATCTAATGGACCGCCCTCTAGCATTCTGCCCTCCTTGTTTGCCGTCGCCAAGATGACCCGAATCTCCGGGTGATCGATGACGGCATCCATGACAGGTCCAGTGTGGATGTGCGTCGAGCAACCGATGACACGGACAATTCCCTCGCTTTTGGCATCCAGAAATGCTGACAGAGCACCCTCCCGCGATTCCAAATCTTCAGGCGAAGAAATCCCATGCAACAAAAGCACATCGATATAATCGGTCCCCATTTCTTGGAGCGAACGTTGAATGCTCTCCCGGGCACCGTCATAATCTTTGGCTCCAGTTTTCGTTTGGATAACCACCCGGTTGCGCTCTAGTCCCTTCAACGCCGCACCCAGATGTGGCTGGCTTCCATACCCTTCAGCCGTATCCCAGAAGGTAATCCCCTGATCAAATGCCTCACGCAGCAGGTCGCCGCCTTCCGCGTAACTCGCACACACGTTATTAAGATGTCCCGACCCAAAGCAGAGGCGCGAGATTTCAAGTCCTGTGTTTCCGTATTCAAGACGTTCCATGTTGCCCTCCTTCATTCCAAAAGCCCGTTCTCCCTATACCATTCGGCATTTGGATACAGAGCCATAACGGATTTATGCTTCAAGAACCCCAGTTTTCTATAGAAACCCTCCTGCCCAATTACACAGGCGAGAAGAACCTTCTCAGCAGCTAACCTTTCGGACATCGCGTTCATGATGCGTACCCCGATCCCTTGTCGTTGAAATTCCGGTAGCACGACTATATCACAGATGAAGGCAAAGTACTCTCCATCGGACAATGCACGCCCGGCAGCGATCAACTGAGAGCCGTGATACCCAAAGCAGCAGATCTGACTCTTCTCGTAGGCACGCTGTAGCTGCTCCGGATCATATGTGCCCAACGGTGCTAGGCGATACACTTCAGCCAGTTCTGTCCAATTAACAGAATCGGTCGAATACGCAAGTGTCATGTCCTCCACCTTAATTTCCCCACTCTCCCATCCGAGGTCTTAACAACTATTTTCCAATCTACCCGGCCGAGGATTCACTATTATACTGTTTGCCGTCTTTCGCAACCCAGAGCCGGTCCGTAAAGGGTTCGTTATTTCTTGCGTTTCTCGCGTGAGCCGGTATATACTGAATAATATACGCCTTGCGGACACCCTCCGTCAGATTTGGACCACTTCGATGAAAAAGCAACGATGAGAAAACTGCCATACTTCCCTTTTTTAGCGGCACCGAAACTCCCGGATTATCGCCCGAGTATCCGACCTGCCCCAACCCTGTTCGCTTATGCGGTTGCGTGCCGAGCTTATGACTTTCGGGCAGCACCCAGATGCAGCCGTTTTCCAGTGTTGAATCACTAAGTGCTAGCCAACAGGTGTAATACTGTTCCGGATCGAGTGGTGTATATCCGTTGTCTTGGTGCCACGGAAACTCCCGCGGCGTCTCAGGATATTTGAAGACCGTCTGATTCCAGTAGAGACGAACATCTGGGCCGATGAGATTCGTCGTCAGTTGAACAAATTTATCCTGTTTGACAAAGGACAGAATCTTCTCGTTTTTTTCCGCAATGAAAGAGGTAAACACAATCTCGTCCGGACGGCTAATCCCCTTTCCGCCATCCGCCTTAAGTTGTTGGTTCGCTTCGTTAACATACCTTTCAATCTCAGCGGTGAGATTGTCGATTTCCATCTCGCTGAAGATATCTTCGAGAATGAAAAATCCCTTCTCTTCAAACTGTTCTTTCTGGGCTTCACTGATCCGCATATTTTCCCTCTGTAATGTAGAAACTAATTTCACGATAGTTTAGCATTCCGAAAAAAAAGAATCAAGTGGAAAACGTGATGCGCGAAACGTATTGTGCAACTATAAATAACGATGCGAAACATCAAGATCACAATCGAATATGACGGCACAAACTATCACGGCTGGCAACTCCAGCCCAATGCGATAACAATTCAAGGGGCCATCCAGGACGCACTCACAAAGATTACCAAGACAGAAGCGCAAATCATTGGAGCCGGGAGGACAGACACAGGGGTACATGCCGCCGGTCAAGTTGCCAATTTTCACACCGATTCTCAGATGCCGCCGACCACATTTCAGAAGGCACTTAACGCCAGCCAGCCGCGAGACATTGTCATTATTGATGCAGAAGAGGTCTCACCAGATTTCCACGCCCGGTTCAGTGCGGTGAGTCGGACCTATCGGTACACAATTCTCAACCGTGCATATCCTTCCGCACTGCTACGGAACAGCACCTACTTTTTTCCCAACGAAATTGATGCGCAAGGTGCAAACACAGTCTGCCAATTACTCGTCGGCAAGCGAGATTTTTCTTCCTTCCAACGTGCCGGCAGCGAGCGGATCAGCCCAATATGTGAAATTTACAAATGTCGATGTTGGCGGGAACAAGATTTGGTCTATTTTGAGGTTGAGGCGGATGCTTTTCTGCGGGGCATGGTTCGTGCCATTGTCGGCACTATCTTGAAATTGCATGACAGAGAGGATTGCGTCCATCGTTTGCGCGGAGTCCTTGATGCGCGGGATAGATCCGCGGCTGGAGCTTCTGTGTCGCCACACGGTTTGTCGCTCTTATCCGTAAAATATTAGCGTGTATCGGTGTGTAAAATGTGTAAAACGTCATGCAGCACTAAAAATCAGTTGGTACATTAGCAGATCCGCAAATAAACTCGCACCAAATCGTCACCAGCTGGTGAGGTGAATTTGCCCAATTCCGTGCAACAGTGACGTTATTAACCGTAAAAACGTCGCTTTTGGACTGGCATACAATCTGCACTGAATGACAACGCTCAATAATTCAAAGATAGATAAAGGATGTGAGTGTGTCATGAAATTGCCAACAATTGCCATTGGATCCCACCGGGTGAGCCGCCTGATTATTGGTGGCAACCCATATAGCGGTATTTCTCATCATTCTCCTGCAAAGTCGAAGGAGATGGAGGATTACTACACCGCTGATCACATTATGGCAGACCTACGCGAAGCGGAACGGTGCGGAATTAACACCGTACTCGCGCGAGCAGACCGTCACATTATGCGGGTCTTGAATGAGTACCGGAACACTGGTGGAAAAATTCAGTGGATTGCCCAGACAGCGAAAGGGAGTGAGTATGCCGATCTAACAACGCATATTCGGCTGATTGCCCGCTACCAGCCAGTTGCCATCTACCATCACGGAGGAACAACGGATCGGCTTTATGATGCCGGAAAACTGGATGCATTGCACGATGCGTTGAAACTGATTCGAGATTTGGGGGTTGCCCCCGGTTTGGGAACGCATGAGCCGCACATTCTGAAACAGTGCTACCATGAAGGATACGATGTTGATTTCTATGTCTGTGCGCTTTACAATCACACCCGTCATCGTGAGATGTATCTCGACGCAGATCGAGATGCAGCGATTGCAGCAATTCAAGCCGTGCATCTTCCGGTGATCTCAATTAAAGTCCTCGCCGCAGGTAGAAGTAAACCGTTGCCCGCATTTCGGTTCGCGCTTGAAGGTATCAAGCCGATTGACGCGATGGCGGTTGGCATGTATACAAAAGACCATCCAGATCAAATTCGTGATAACGTGACACTAATTACCCGTCTCATTAAGGAACGGGGAAGTCTATTATGACAACCCGTTTTAGTACACCAAGACTAGGATTATTGTTCTTTTTCTGGGCAGGCTTGATGTGGAGTGGTTGTAGCGCGATAATCCCGCAATCGAACTACATCTGGAGCGAGAATTACGCACTTGATAGCAACGGAGGACACTGCTCAAGCCCTGAAATGAATGACGGAAACCTCAACACATTCGGAAGACTTGGACTACACGCTGCTGGACAAATCGACTCTGCAATTATCCAGAATAAGGGAGCCGGAGCAGTTCATTGGCAAAATAAGGACGCAGAGACAGCCCATTGGAGAAAAACCCCCGGAACACTAAAATTCACACAAGTCAAAGTTCAGCCGCAAGCCAAAGTCCAATTCCGCCAGAAGCAATCGATTGACAAAATTGTGATCCATGCAACCAATCTGTACGGTTTCGAGGTCTACTGGCAGGATGATGCACAATCGTGGCAACCCTTGACCTCCATGCGTCAAAGCAGGAACCCCCTAAAAAGTCCGATTGTTCTCCGTGTCCACGCTGTTACCAACGCCATCCTGCTTCAAGCGAAATACCAGAAACCGCTCCATGTCCGCAAGATAATGGAAGTCGCACCACAATTTGAGATTGGGCTTGATGAAGCGAGAATTGCGGAGATTGAGGTTTACGGAAAACAGATGAAAGAACAATTGGAGTAGTTAGCGTCCGTTTTTCTAATAGGCTAGACTATAAACACCCCAAAAGGAGGGTCAATGAAACGTATTTTAGAACCCGAAGTTATGGATACCTGCGAAGAAGCGGAAGCGTATGACGCCATGGATCACACTACCGTCAACACGGCATTCGTGGAGCGCGTGGTTGAACTTGGTGCGAGTGAAGGGCATTTTCTCGATCTCGGGACAGGTCCCGCCCAAATTCCCATCTTTTTAGCCCAACGCTGTCCCAAGATCCGAATCACCGGGATTGATCTCTCTATAAACATGCTTACACTCGGCGAACAGCATGTCGCTGAAGTCGGATTAGCGGATCAAATCGCATTGGAACATGTCGATGCGAAAGCCTTGCCCTATCCCGATCAGTCGTTTGATGGCGTAATTTCCAATAGCATTATCCATCACCTTCCGAATCCGATGGCTGCTTTTCGGGAAATCAGTCGTGTGATCCGTCCCGGTGGTCTGATTCTCATCCGCGATCTGATGCGTCCCGATACACCCCAAGCCGCCCAAGCCCTCGTTGACCGTTACGCCGCTGACGACACCCCCTACCAAAAGAAACTTTTCTGCGATTCCTTCCTTGCTGCCCTTACCATCCCCGAAATTGAAGCGATGCTTGCTCAAACGAGCCTTACCGACGCTATTGTCGTCCAAAGTTCGGACCGGCACTGGTCTATTGAACGTTCCATAAAATGATGCGACGCTAACCTCTCAATAGCATTCAAATTTGGCTAGATCTCGATACGATGCTTCATGATTACTTGAAGGATAGATGAATAGGGAATCAGAGACCTTTTTCACTTTCAATTTTGCCCGGTGCGTGATAAAATAAACGAAAATACGCAACGGGAGAACCAATGAAAATCAATCGATTGCTCCGTAAGTTCCGAGTGCTAGGTCTAGTGATCTTAGTCTTACTGGTCACCGGAATTGGAGCGGGCTATTATCTAACTCGTCAGTACTCTAAGGAGTGGAATTACTGGAAAAATCTTTCCGGATCTAAGCAATGTCGGGCAATTAGCTTAGAAACAAAACGGTTCTGGCATACTGTTTTCCCTCCGGCACCGCAGCCTGAACGCTACGCACATGTGACCGCGGAAACGCTGGAGCATTCAATGCGTCTCGGTGCTGACTGGATTATCGCTATGCAAGAACATCACGGACGGTTTCAATACTGGTATGATCCCGTTAGGGATAAGTTCAGCAGTAAAACCGATGATAACTTTCTTCGCCAAGCTGGTACTTCATTCTCACTGGCTTTGGTGTATGAAATGACGGGAGAACCCCGTTATCTCGAGGCAGCGCGGAAGAGTGTCCAGTACCTGTTGGCTTCCATTAGATCACTCGATGTCGACAAAGCCTACTTCCTTTTTGCCCGGAAAGCGAAACTCGGTGGAATTAGCCTTCCCATGCTAATGATGCTCAAAATTCGTCAACTGACCGGGACGACTGAATTCGATACCCTCCTGACGAAACTGGCAAACATGATCCTGTTTCTACAGGAAAAATATAACACCGGTCAATATAAAAGTACCTATGTATATCACGGCGACCATGAGTATGAGAAAAACTCGGGTTGGGAATCGAAAATTTATCCCGGTGAAGCACTGTATGCGTTAGCAGGTATATATCAGGCTTTCGGGGATCCCCGCTATAAACAGAGTATGGATTGGGCGCTAGACTTCTATTATGGAGAAGAATGGAAGTCACATGCTTTTCTCCCGTGGACTATCTCCGCATTCACGTCGCTCTACGAACAGACGGGTGAACGGAAATACGCAGACTATGTTTTTTTCTTAAGCGATCAATTATTGACGCAACAGAATTTGGATGGGGCTGATGAGACTTACGGTAGTTTTCATGGAGTGCCTTCCGCAAATACAGGAAGTTACATGGAGGGATTGGTAGACGCCATCCATGCCGCACAGCTGGTAGGAGATAAAGAGCGGTTGCAGCTCTATCAAGAACGTGCCAAAATGGGCTATCGCTGGCTATTCATGCTGCAATACAGCGAATCTGACGCTGCTGCTTTGAAGCGTCCCGATATAGCACAAGGCGGTTTTCGCAAGACCCTTACCGATTCTCAATTACGGATTGATAACACACAACACGCGATTAGCAGTTTCGCAAAAGGATTACGCTTTATTTATAACATACTACCTGCCGTGCAAAGTGTTAATCATTTTCAGTAGGATGCCATGGACAAAAACAGTACAAATCCAACCACCAGAACAGAAAAAATATCACGCTACACCGCCTTGATGGCAGGTGTTATAATGTCTTTTGCCCTTCTGCTGTTTTCTTGCGATTTCAAGCAATCGGAGCGGCTGAGCCGTGCGATTCTTGACCGTTCGCTCGAACTGGGCACACAGTTTTTGCTCAACCACCAAAAACCAGACGGCAATTTTACCTACATTTACGATTGGGTCAAACAGACCTATGATCCCGGCGATAATCAGGTGCGACAAGCTGGAGCAATGTGGGGATTAGCAGTGATATATAACGATTCGCCGAATCCACAGATCGGTGCAGCTGTCGAGAAATCAATGGACTTCTTCGCCCGAAACTCAAAACTCGCTCGCGACGGTCACCGCTATGTAACTTATCCGGGAGAAAAAGTCGGACGTATAGGAACTGTGGCACTTTGTGCACTTACTCATATCGATTACCTGCGTGCTGCCAAATCCCATATCTCCGAGGAAAAATACCAAAACTATCGACAACTCCTCGAAGAGTACCTTCAATTTCTCATCAAAGCACGTATGCAGACAGAATCAACAGCGGGTCTTTGGCACCAAAGTTACAGCATCGACAGCGGACACCCCTACGGAAAGTCCTCCCCCTACTTCGATGGTGAATCCCTTCTTGCATTAGTTAAAGCAGCGAAGTATATGGGACGTGAAGATTTACAACCTATTATTATTGCTTCTGCCGATGCCGGTTATCGCCACAACATTCAAGAAGCGCTTGAGGAAGACCCGGATTCATCTACGACGAAAGGATACTATCAATGGAGTTCAATGATTTTCTTTGAAATCGCCACCTCCGGCTGGCTTAATACGGAGAAGTACGGTGATTATGTTATTGACCTTGCCAATTGGATGATTGATGTGCATAAGACCCTAGGACGAAGGCGTAACACCGCCTATGCCTATGAAGGAATTATCCATGCGTATGAGCTAGCGGTGCAGCGTAACGATACTCAACATATTGAGAAATTCGGTCGTGTTATTGAGGTTGGCTTAAAAAAATTGACCTCATGGCAGGTTGGGAGTCCACTGATGAACAAGTTTATCCGTAGGCATCCGACAGATAATCCGCTTGCCATAGGCGGGGTACAAAACCATCCCCGCGAATCCCCTTTGCGGATTGACGTAACTCAGCACCAGACGCATGCGGTTATTCTGGCGCGCCGTTATGTGTATAAGTAAAATTTTCTAGCCCAAAATATGAGGAAGTTTCTACACTTTAATGCTGATATTGTGTGCCTTCAGCTTCTATTGCATGATTGAAGGAAGGACACTAAGGCTGGCAATGGACTATGTCCGGACAAGAATTTTGGTTCGCGCTCGCGTCAGTTGACGGTGTCGGACCAATGCGAATTAAGCGTTTGCTCAATCGTTTTGGAACAATTGAAGCCGTCTTTGATGCAGAGCTTTCCGAGATTGCGCGGGTCCCACTCTTTAACCCGCTGCTAGCATCGCGGATTTTAAAAGCAAGGATGAGGGTTGCTGAATTCCGCCGCCACATCAAGTGGTTCAAAAGTCGCGGTATTGACATCCTTTGTGTTGAAGAGGAAGCCTACCCGGCGCAACTCAAGGAAATCCCGAACGCCCCGGCAATCCTTTGTAAAAAAGGCAATCTATCTCAAATCAGCGAGAACGCTGTCGCTATTGTCGGTACAACAGACCCCACAGATTCGGGAATCTTGGCAACGCTTGAACTTTCAACGCGCCTTGTTCGAGCAGGATTGACCATCGTTAGTGGACTTGCCAAAGGGATTGATACCTCTGCACATTTAGGAGCATTATCCGTCAATGGCGCAACCGTTGGTGTCGTAGGGGGAGATCTGCTTTCGATCTATCCGAACGAAAAGCGACAACTCGCCGATCAGATCTGTGAGAATGGCGCACTTTTTTCCGAACACCCTTTTACGACCCAACCGACACCCGCCAATCTTATCCTTCGAAATCGGCTCATCAGTGGTCTTTCAATGGCAACAATTGTTATTGAATCGAAAGAGAACGGTGGGGCGATTCGCACAGCAGGCTTCGCTTTGGAACAAGGACGTCTCGTGTTTGCCTGTAACTGGGATAGTCGCTCTCAATTCAGTGAGGGGCCACGCAAACTCATCCAGCAGGGAGCTTACCCTCTTTCGCCAAATCAGCTGGATCAGGTCGTTGATGTGTTATCGGACCCCAATCGTCTAAAAAAAGTTCAATCTGCTCATCTCACAGGCGAGCAGATGAACCTGTTTTAGAAATACAAAGATTCAACCACCAAAAAGCGAACAAGATGCTTTATTTAATTCTTGAGGTGCTCTTGTAGACTGCTACCTCCTGCCTCTAAATAAAAACTTGTGTTTCTTGCGAAAATATGCTACGATTTCTATACGAAACGCAAATTTGCGTTGCCTAGCCCGCCACCCCGTTGGGGTGATAGGTATCGGTTTAGTAAACGGGATTCATTAAGCGAATTCCTCGAATTTAGGCAGTGGAATATGTCAATTTAAGTTTTGTCGTGGACAATATTGCCTTTTTTCGTTTTTTTTCACTTTACTTTTTTTGCAAAGTTTGGTAGAATATCGCCCATTAAACATTTGGCAATCAAACAAAATTTGTGAAAAAATGTGAAGATTTATCTTTACAGAAATCACAAAGTTTGATAGGCTAAATGAACAAACAACGTTTAGCCTGCGTTGTGGCCACACGCGGAGAGCTTTCCGAAAACATGAGGAGGTCGCCGCGATAAGAAACGCAAAGGTCAAAATGACCATTTTGTGAATGCTTTTGATGTCTGGCTTCGTTGGAAGCAAGTTAATATTTTTTAGTCGCAACTCGCCCTTGCCAGAACGGAGTCAATTGGATTTAAGCGGCTCTTATTTAAACGAGAGTCACGAAAAGTTCATGCGACATAAAGATTTATAAACCTTAGCATACAAAAATGAGTTGCGGCAAACAATTAGGAGACTCGAAACAAATGTATCAACTCACGCAGCACAAATTCTGGGGCGTATTAGCCCTCATAATATCTATCATGTTTGTTGCCTTCATGGTCACTGGTTGTGGTGGTGATGGCAATAATGATGATGATGCAGCAGCAGCAAATGATGATGATGA
>JAKZSX010000181.1:0-9274 GCA_047517405.1 Candidatus Poribacteria bacterium
ACCAATCTAACATTGCCCCGTTGAAAATAATTGTAGTAATCTTTGGCTTCGTTGGTTAATCCGTTATTCATGGCAATTTTTCTCCATAGTAGGGTTCAAGAAGTGTCGGATCATAAGAATGCTCGGAAGTGTTTCTCTCAAAAAAACCGAGCAAATCGGAAAATAGTGTTTTTTCCAAGATTCCCATTTTTGCCAACTCTATCCTCAGACTTTCTTTATGTTCAGCCGGGATAATGATTTCTTGAGTAATCATTTCTCCATTCATTTCAGGTAAGCCAAATAGAAATACCGATTGCTGCATAGTCATCCGTTCGGTGTCCACCGTTCGACTGTCCAAAGTAGGTGACCAACGATACCATTGTTCTTGGTCCACATCAAAAAACGCTTCCAGATCGCGCCCAAGAGCTTCAATTGTTTGTATCTCCTCAATTTTCTCACTATCATTTTCTAACACAATCACTTTGCCATTTATGTTCTCAACCGCGCAGGCAAACCAAAGAGCAACCAAGGGACTCAATGTAAAATCGATCAACCCTGTTGCTACTTTGTTATGCTGCAAATGCGCCATACATTCTAAGTCGAATAGATCTCTGTATGTTGATGGATATTTTAGTTTAATCTCATCAACGATTTGTTTAAGATAGCCCTGCCACAGATAACGCAGCGCATCAGAGGGACTATCATATAGCCTCTCTAAGCGCCGGTAAGCACTACTGTTTACTTGCCACTCTTCATTTTCCTGTCCTCGATAGAGATAAATTTTTTCCGAATCAGTTATAGCGTTTATTTCGTTGATGTAGTCTGCTAAGTCAGATATCTCAATTGGTTCATTCATAAGCTGATGTTCGGGTTCATGTCCCACCTAGGTTGTCTGAATTTAGGTTGACCGGATTGCTAGAAACGTCACTTTTCATTTGTACATCGTTTAGATACGTCCATCCAAGAGGAGCAGGTCAACTTTTTCAACATAATAGCGATTTCTTCAGGGGTTGAATTATACAATGATTATACCACCTAATCAATCCCAGTTTCAAAGACAGTAATATCCGCATTGGAATCAGAATAAGCTAGTTTTTCCGTTATAAGCACCCGGTGAGAGTACAACGGCGGGCCGACGCCCAGCTTGCTCATGCTCTGCTTGTGGATTGAAGTTAATCCATACCGCATCACCGCGCTGTGGAACATACTGGTTGAGTTCATGATACTTCACCACCCACCGCAGGTCCCGTGTCAACCTCACCGTGTAAGTTATGCTCGGTCACTTGGGCTAAAAGGTCATCTAACTTCAAACCGGGAGGCTTCACAGCTACGATGACCAACTCTGTACCGCGGAGCGATAATTCGACTGGTGAATTGGGTTCAAGTCCAATCTGGTTAGCAAAGGGTTTGGGAATACGCAGGGCTAAACTATTACCCCATTTCTGCACACGAGTTTCCATATCTTTCCTCCTTCCAAATCGTAGATATAATGGATATACATTGAAAGTCAGAATTTGTCAAGACGAATTTTGTGTTCGACTATCCGTTCTTATGTTCAGTTTGGCTAGATTTGGATTCGTCAATCCTTCACAACCGCTGCGTAGACCATCGGCTTCACGGTATGGCTCAACGCGGAAAAGGGGATGTGCTGCGCCAAGGTGATTGATATCAATTCATCCTGCGGTGAAATCCAAAATTCGGTGCTGGTTCCGCCGATCCAGCCGTATTCACCGATCTGGGAGGCAGGCACCCAGTCGGTCTGCTGGACGCGAACGGAGACCCCAAGTCCGAAACCGAGCCCCCCATAACGGTCTACAGGTTTTTTGTCGAGCGGTATCAAGTGCTGGGGTAAATGGTTGCGAGTCATGAATTCGACGGACTCCGCTTTCATCAGCCGTTTTCCGGAGAACGTGCCCTTGCCCGAAAGCATTAGGCAGAAGCGTGCAAAATCGGATGCTGTCGAGACTAATCCCCCGCCGGCGGATAGGAATCTCGGTTTCTTCGTAAAACTGGTCTTGGATATGTGTCCGGTGCCGCCCGCCGATGCGTCGATGGTTTGTAAGCCCCCTGTCGGCTTTGGACCGTACATCCCTGCCAACCGATCAATTTTCTCCGCCGGCACATAGAACCCGGTATCAATCATGCCTAACGGTTGGAAAATTCGCTCTGCTAAAAACTGATCAAAGGGTTGACCGGAAGTAACCTCAATAAGTCGTCCCAAGACATCGGCGGCGATGCTGTAGTGCCATTTTGTGCCCGGCTGATATAACAGGGGGATTGTGCCTAACCGCTCGACAAGCTCCTGTAGATTGTACTTATGCAAACGGTCTAATCCCGCCTTGCGGTAGAGCTTATCGACTGCGGTATTGCCGCCCATGTATCGGGCAGCACCGGGCAATCCGGCGGTGTGCTGCATTAGATCTTGAACGGTCATTTCTCGATCGGTTTCCACCGGCGTGAATACATTGGCGTCAGCGTCCTGTGCCACTTGCATCCTACTTAATTCGGGTAGATAGGTCGAAGCCGGTGCGTCGAGTGTCAGTTTTCCTTCCTCACAGAGCATCATCACTCCTACGGCAGCGATCGGCTTGGTCATCGAGTAGATGCGAAAAATTGTGTCTTTTTGCATCGGCTTATCGGCTTCGATGTCCATCATACCGTATGCCTCGAAGTGAGCTACCTTGCCGCGCCGGGCTACAACCGTGACTGCGCCGGCGAGCTGTCCCTCGTCAATGAACTCTTGGGCAGCCGAGGAGATGCGTTCAAGCCGCTCCGCCGAAAGCCCCACTTCGTGTGGAGAAGCAGTCAGGCTAGGGAGGCTGTCGTCGCAGTGGTTATATGTCTGTGTTTTAGAGATTGATTGCTTTTTCACCAATTCCTCCAAATTTCAACGGATTTGCCAACCTAGCACAAACAATAGCGTGTCCCTCAAGCTCGATTTAGATATCAATATCCAAGCATTTCAGTATCTCATTTTAACATTGCACTGGATTTGTCAATCCAGCGCGAGCGGTTTGGGAGTAGCTGCACAACTTACAGCTCGGATTGGATAGACATATCAAACCATAAACACCCGGACTCTAGTGTAGCATTCCGGGCTGATTGAGCCAGACTATCGTGCAATGTGCTAGGTATCTTGTGCAGTGGATTTGCCAATCCACTGCGAGCGGGGAGGGACCCGATTGCAGTGATGGACTCGATTTAGCTTGTATTTTCACGATTCGCGACCTTTCCTATAAGGGGCAAATTGAGTCAAAATAACCCTTAATTACGCTTGGATAGACAGATCTAAGCATTTAATTCTAACTGTAATCCATATGGCGCTGGATTTGTCAATCCAGCGCGAGCCATTTGGGAGTAGTCTCATTTCTCCCGGCTCAGCTTGGATAGATATATCTAACCATATCCCCAGGTGTGCAGTGGATTTGGCAATCTAGTGCGAGCTATTTAGATGTCCTCGGGCAGATTTACGCCATTTGGGAGAGCTACGCGATGAGTTCTTTTAATTTCGTGGAGCGGTAGGCAAAAATTTTCTCTATATCCGGGGCGACGAAAAACTTTTGCACAAGCCAGCCGCCAAGTACAGCGTACTCAACCTCATCTCTTATCAGCGTACCATCGGGAACGGGCACAAAGGTATGTGTATGAGTCCAGCAGCGGTAGGGTCCACGACGCTGTTCATCAACGAAGCGGTGCGGTGGATCCCATGCTGTTATCTCGCTTTGCCAACGGATGGGAATACCGCGCAATTTCAGGCGATAGTCGATTAGCGTCCCAACTTTCATCTCAATTGGAGCGGGTGTCAGCATCCGGAAATTGAGCCAAGGCGGCGTTATCTCCGCAAGGTTGTGTGCATCTGAAAAGAAGGTGAATAACTGGTCTTGCGACTTCTGGATTTTCTGTTCGGTTTTTAGGTGGAACGTTTTCATTTTTTTCTCCGGTTCTGGGTGCGATGGATCAGATGTCTATGTCGAAAAATTATTGCAAATCGCTAGGGCGTGTTGACATTTGACGGCACGTAGGTTGGGTTGAACGGGAACCGCGAAACCCAACACCTAGTCCAACTGAATCGGGAAACAGGAGTAGGCATGTTGCTTTGAATCCCAGTTTAGCGGGACTCCGCCGTGCAGTAATGTGCACACTGGTTACGGCATACGGAGTATGCCTACTACTATATAGGCTGAGCATCAACTGGGGTTCCCAACCCATCGGGCGAGGGAACCTCGCCCCTACGATTAGGCATGTATCGGCGAATTACGGACACGCCTCACATAAATGTCAACAGAACCTAGAGAGTTCGTAGGTCAAGTTTCTATACTCGACAAACGCTAGTAGGGCTATTGTGCTAGGAACAGTATTTTTCTCGATGTGTCGTGCATCTACCTAATGCGACATATATGTCGCACCGCTGGGGCTTTAAGCGTTGGGCTAGAAAGCCCATACTACCAACTCAGGATGAAATAAGCAACTTGACCCACTAGCATACAGAAGGTTACGGTATACGAAGTATGCCTACTACGAACAACTTGACTTATTTTAGATTAAGTCAGGAGCATTAGAAACTCAGTTTTTTGGGACAACGCGGTTTCTCTGAGAGCTGTTTGATTGTGCTATGTTTCACGTTTCAGAAAAATCAGGTGCAGTGTTAAAACGCCAATGGCGAGCAGCAGAAAGAACCACGCAAAACTTTGGTAGCCCCACCACCGCAATGTTTCCTCTCCCCAATCACCCCAACGCCCCGTCGCCTTATTTGTAAGGTCCGATTCAGCTTGGTAAAGCGCGTTTGAGGAGAAAGCGTATTTGCCTGTGCCTGCACGTATCTCATAGACACCAACCGCTTCAGCTTTGAGGTTTATCGTTCTGTCCGGCACAGATTGTACAGACATCTCGCCATCGGGTGAAACAATTTCCACAGATTCCGTGCCTAACCTAGTCGTCAGTACGGCAACCTCACCTAACCGAAGGTTGGTGCGTTCCAACCCGGGCGTTTGCGAGGCTCGCCACTGAAGAAGATTCCACATCAGGATGGGCCAGTTCGGGGAGTTTTGGAGGGTTGACAGGTCTGGTCGTAGGCGCAATCGGATTTCATGTGCCCCTGTGAACCGTTCGGAGTCAGTCAACAGGGGCACATTTCCGGCGGTAATGATCGGTGTGCCTATAAGCTGCTCCTTCACGCCAGCCCCCCACACCACGCCTCCGAGCGAAAGCCCTTCGGTCAACGGGTGCGTCAGATCGATAACAAAGGGACCGAGATAAGCTGATGCGTCCGGTTCAGTGATAACGCGCATATACCACGCCTCGGCGGAATCATCGGCAGCCGTTGTGTCATCAAGAAACACCAATTCAGGCGCTGCTTTTGTCAGCAAAGCTCTACCGGTTGACCCCAGCGCGTTCTCAATGAGCGAACGAATTCGCAGGTCTTGAATACGGACATCCACGCGTACCGGCTTTCGGCGCTGTGGCAAGAGCATAACTTCGTTATCAATAGCAAGAGCATCATCACCAATTCGTGCGCGTACAAGTGGCGTCTTGGGCGGAAGGTTCAGGAAAATCCGGTGCGTCCCCCGCGGACCGATTTCAAGGTTCGAGCGGTGCAGGAGTGAGAAGGCTTCTTGGGTAGCAGCATCCTCGCTCTCTACAACTAACTCCGTGTTCCTCGCGCGCGTTGAAAGGTTGGTTATCTCCAACAGGCACCGTTCACCCGAATCGACAACAGTTCGAGTGGCATTGACAAACGCAATGTTGGATTGAGGAATTCCGAACGCCCACCACTGTATACGGTCTGCTCCCAGTATTTGCGAAGGTAGTTCATCTGTTAAAACAAGGATGAGAGTTTTTGGGCCTCCAAGTTCGGCGGCGAGGCTTATCGCTGCCTCCAGGTCTGCAGACGGGGAAAGGCATCGCCACGCTTCAAGTTGCGCTATTGCCTCACTCGTGGTTCGTGCGGCTTCGTTCAACATCTGCGGCTCTGTGCCGGCAAGTACGTAGCGGACTGTATAGCGGCTGTTGGCGAGTGGATTAAACCCTTGGGCTGCAAGTTGTTCCTCAAGGGCTGCAATTGCTCGACTTTTGGGGGTCTCGTCAGTACCTGCCAGCATTGAGAAGGAATCATCGAGCACCACCATCAGCGGTATTGCGCCTCGCGTTGTCCGAATGATTGGGGCTGCCGCTGCGAGAGCTAGTAGTATAATGGCGAGTAATTCCAGAAAGAATAGCAGGGATGTTTGCAGCCGTTCAACGCGCAAGCCGCCTTGGCGTGCTTGTTGCTGGTCCACCCAGAGCATCAGGCTGGACACGGGGTAACGTCGCGATCGGGTGCGTAGCAGATAGATAGCAATAAGTCCCGGAATTGCCAACAGAGAGAGGAAACCGAGTGGGAACGTAAAAGTGGGAATCATAAATCACCGTCGATAGTCTGGATTTCTTGAGTCTAAGATAAGGCAATTTGCCACCTGCCGCCCCGGATGAATGTCGTTTGGTTCATTAGTTCATTGAACTGATAAACTTTTGTCTGAATCAGGATACTCAGGATTTAAGGATTTACAGGATAGAAGACGTGAAACGTGATGCGTGAAACCTGTGGGTTGGGTTTCACAGTTCCTCTTCAACCCAACCTACTATAAAATGTGTTGGTTCATGGATTCATTGAACTGATGCCATCTACACATTGCGCTCGTCTGGAGCGCGGGAATTGGCATATCGCCTTTCTACAGACATATCGCTCCGCTGGAGCGAAAGATATTCCTTGACGGGCGGGGAAACCCCGCCCCTACAAGAAAACCGATGGATTTTCTATACCCAGCAACTTGAGTTAAGACCGTATCTCCAACAGTTACCAGACCACCAGTCCGGCAGCAAGTAAAACACCGAAAGCGATTATTACGCCCCACTGAATTCGTTCCAAATTCTCTAATCGACTACGCGGACTCGTCTGTTTGGGGATTGCTTACGGTTTTTTCTCTGGGCGGGCGAAAGTCGTCAAACTGCCTGACAAACCACGGCAGGCTGAGCACGCCGACGAATATCGCGCAAACACTTGCGATGGCTATACTTTTAGACACAAAGCCACTTACATCGGCAAACAGAAATGGACCAAAGGGACTAGCAACCAGCCAGCTCTCCTCCCACTTTCCGTACAGGAAGAAGAGAACGAGCGGTATGATCGTCGTGGTAATACCTAACAGGACAAGGGCAATCACCCACGTGTAGGCACCGGTGACTCGGTCTGACAAAAAGTTTCTTCTTATCAGTGAGGCAGCCAACACATAACTGAAGGTATACAACCCCAGAACAGCTGGCGGTCCGATACGTAGCATCTCATCTCCCGTGTCCATATGCGGAAAAACAATCAACCACTCTACCATAGACAGTAGGGTCAAAGCTATTGTTAAAGAGGACCACGCTACACCGCCGGCGGCGCCGCTATAAAAGAGAAATGCCAACGGGCGGAGGAACTGTCTGCGTGGAATCGTTCGACGAACACGCGAGCCCAAACGCTCCCTTTCACTGACAGCGATAAACAGACCGATGGAATATAGAAAGATATGCGAAGTTCCCCATACCATAATCGGGATAAAGTCGTTAACCCCTATACTCCAGATTGCCGCGCCGATTCCGGTCAAGAGCCACACCGAGGTGGCGAAGACACGCACGGGCAATGCTCGATTGGTGGATAGAGGGCTTATAAGCGCGATCGATAGTAGAGCAAAGATGCCGATAAGTGATGACCCACCAATTAGCACACCCAAGGCACCGCGCCAAAATTCCCAAGAATCGAGTTGACTCCCGATGCCGGAGTCTAGAAGTCCACCGGGCACGAACATTACCACCATTAAAGTAGTAAAAACAATGTTCAAAGCTACGAACCAACCCACGCCGAGAATCATCTTGAAGACCCGATTAGCAGGGAGACAACCGATGAGGATACCGCATTGGATGCTCATTGCGACCACGATGAAATCGAGTGCGAGCAGGATGAAAACCGATGGCAAATCAACGCCGCGCAACAGGTAGGTGAAAGTCATAAATGGCATACAGGCACTATAGAGCAGAACAGTGAGAACGATACCCGCAAAGAATTTGCCCCAGATGATTGACCGCGGCTGAAGGGTTGTTATAAACAAGAGGTCAACGTTGGCGTCTACTCGCTCACTCGCCAACCGGATGCCGGTATAGGCGGGTACAAACAGTAGGCATGTCCCAAACAGAATCCCCAGCAAAACCCGAAATACGTTTAGTCCTGCGTTGAAAGATTCTGTAACGGCTTCATCTGTCAAGAATAGGCCCATGGTCAGCAGTTGGAGACAGAGAAAACAGATTAGCACCACGATTAGGAACTTCCCTTGAACCGCTTGCCGCAACTCTTTGACAACGATGGGATTTAGCCGATCGTTAATTTTTTCAGGGATGTCGGCGATTGATTTCATTGTACCTCCCCCTTTGTCACGTTCATGAACACCGATTCCAGATCACTGCCCTGCTGCTTGAACTCGACGATACGGTAGCCATCTCGGATTAGGTTTTCGAGAAGGTCGCTGCACGTCTCCTCAGAGCCGGTGATTTTCACCTCTATCTCGTTTTCTAATCGGTTCACCGCCGTAACATTGGGTATTAACAGCAACACCTTATATAGGTCATCTTGTCGATTGAGTGGCCGAATCAGAACGGTATGCTGCTCGACATCCGGCTTGGCAATATCTTGTAATGTACCGGCGGTGATGATTCGTCCCTGTTCAATGATTACGGCACCGTCGCAGATTTCCGAGAGTTCGGTTAGAATGTGCGAGCTAATCAAGATGGCTTTCCCTTGGTCTGACAGAATTCGCAGGAGTTCTCGCAGTTCGACTCGTGCCCGTGGATCGAGTCCGGCTGCGGGTTCATCCATCACCAACACCGGTGGGTCATGAAGGAGGGCTCGTGCAAGGCTAACTCGCTGTTTCATCCCCTTCGAGAGCGCGAACAAGGTTGTTTCTCGAATGCCTGTGAGGCTGGCAAACCCTTCGATGTTTTCGACCACTTGTCGGCGTTGCGTCCCGGTCAGCCCGTAAGCACGGGCGAAGAAGTCGAGGTATTCGTGCACAGATATATCCCGGTGCATGGGAAGGGCATCGGGCATGTATCCAATCAACCGGCGCGCCTTCTCCGGCACCTCCACAATCGAGACATCATCAATTTTGACATCGCCGCTTGTCGGTTCATCAAGCGTTGCCAAGATTCTCATGGTTGTTGTCTTGCCCGCACCATTAGGACCGACAAAACCGATGATCTGCCCCGATGAGAAGCTAAAGGAGATGTC